>JABFXX010000086.1 GCA_013368795.1 Kofleriaceae bacterium | reverse complement strand
GGCGTTTCCGGAACGTCAGCTCCGCGACGCCGTCAGCGCATTGGCGAGCGTCATCGACGACGCGGCACGCGCGTCGTCCGTGTCATCGCACTCGCGATCGCCGTCCACGTCGCAGTCGAGCGCTACGTCGGCGGCGCGCTTCGCCTCCCCGAGATCCACGCGGGGCTGAGCACGCCGGCGTACCTGAGCCGCGGCTTCTTCGCGCGCGACCTCGTCGAGCGTGGCAAGGAGCGCCAGTTCGACCTGTGGTCGCTCGATCGCTTCGCGGTCAAGCGCCGCTATCTGCGCGGCCTGCTGCTCGGCTTCGCCGCGTTTCCCGAGCGTCGGCTCCGCGACTCCGTCATCGCACTCGCGAACGTCATCGACGAGGCGGCACGCGCGTGATCACCTTCGGGAGCGCCGTTGACGTCGCACCGAACGCCAGTCCCATGACGCCGTCGCACGCTGAAGCGTCGCGATCTGCGCGGCCTGCTGCTCGGCTTCGCCGCGTTCCCCGAGCTGCCAGCTCCGCGATGCCGTCCTCGCATTGGCGCGCATCGTCGATGACGCGGCAAGCGCGTCATCACATTCGGGAGCGGCGTTAACGTCGCACCGAAGGTCAGTCCCATGACGCCGCCGCACGCTCAAGCGTCGCGATCTGCGCGGCCTGCTGCTCGGCTTCGCCTGGTTCCCGAGCGCCAGCTCCGCGATGCCGTCCTCGCATTGGCGGGCATCGTCGACGACGCGGCACGCGCGTCGTCCGTGTCATCGCACTCGCGATCGCCGTCCACGTCGCACCGAACGCCAGTTCCGTGCGCGTGGGCAGGACCATCGATGTAGCGTGCGCCAGCTGCGCGACGCCGTCCATCGCTTTGGCAAGCGTGGTCGACGACGCGGCAAGGCCGTTCCGTGACGCCCTCCTGCCGCCGCGCCGGGGCATCGACCACGTTGCACGTACCAGTTGAACGAGCTCGTGCTCGCACTCGAGAAGCGGGTCATCGCTCGCAGGAGGCTCTGTGTGTCCGCAGTGCGCCCAGGAGATTCCGAGGGTTCGTGAAAGCGAAGGCGCCCGGGGGGCACCGCGGCCACTCGAGGCCAGACGTGGTCGTCAGAGCTCTGCGTCGCAGACCTGAAGCCGGCACGCAGCGCAGTACTGCGCACAGACCTCAGCGATTCGCTCGTCGAGGTACACGACACGAGACTTCGCTCCCTTGGGCGGCGCGCGGGCCCTCCGCCCTCGGGCGTGCGCCGCACCTCGAGAAACATTCCTGGGCTGCGTGGCGTCTGTCCGAAAGTCGGACATCGGCTCCGACGAGAATTGATGGCTTGATGTCAGAGACGCGTGTTAGTGCCCTAATCAAGATGAGCAATGTGTCGGCGGTGATCGGGACGAATGGAGCGGGCTCGAACGATGAGCGCGGCAAGCATGGCGGTCGTCGACGCGGTGCGGGACGCAAGAGGACAGGGCATAAGCGCGGCGGACCGCATCGCCGTCGCGACGAGCTGTCGAGCAAGCATGGGGTCCACGCGACTCTGCAAACGGTGCGCGACATTCCTCGCCTCCGGCAGCGCTGCTTCTACGAGGCGATCCGTCGCGTACTCGTGCGCTATCTCGAGGGTGACGACTTCCGCATCGTCCACATTTCGATTCAACACAACCACCTTCACCTGATCGCCGAAGCCACCAACAAGAACGCGCTCAGGCGCGGCATGCAGAGCTTCGCGATCAATGCGGCCCGCGCGATCAACAAGGCGTGGGGGCGCGGTGGTGGAAAGGTGTTCGCGTACCGCTACGGTTCGCGCCAGCTGAAGACGCGTAGCTACGCGCGCAACGCGATCGCGTACGTGCTTAACAACTGGCGCCGCCACCGCGAGGACTTCTTCGACGGCGCCGCGCGCGCAGCCAAGCTCGACGAGTACTCGAGCGCGGTCTCGTTCGACGTCTGGACGCGCAAGTTCAAGTGCCCGACTGGAACGTGAGCGCATCGTCGAGCGTGTTTCGTTCGGCTTCGGCGTGCGTCGCACGAACAACTCGAGTACGTCGGTTCGACTGCTTGCACGCCTGCGAACGCGCGCTGTTGAATCGTCGTGACGGTTGGCGATCACTCACGACCCGCGACGACCAGGCATTCGTTGCCTTGCATTCCGAACGGCTTACAGGTCGGGGTGCCCCCTGCGTTGCTTGAACCGCAGCATCGAGCCGAGCCGCGCGCGCAGCCGGCTGGCCCACGCGTTACCTACCTCGAGCGTCCCGCGCGGGTACTCCGTTTCCCGATGCATGTGTTCGAAGTAGCGACGGCGGTGGCCGGTCGAGCCAATCCACAGCTCGTCGAGATGCGCGACGCGATCGGCATGGTCGTGGAGCAGCTGGGCGCCACGATCGGTGATGTTGTCGGTCACGTCGACGCGGCGCAGCTGCGGCAGTAGGGCGGACTCGAGCAGCGCAGCAACAAGCTCGTCGCCGTAGTTCTCGGGGAACCTGACCTCGCGAAGCCGGGGAAACGACCCCGACGCCGCGAGCACCGAGCGCGCCCACGTCAACCCGCGCTCGGCATGGCGCGGGCTGAGCGCGAGCGACTCGAGGTCGGGCCATACGCAGTCGTGCCAGCTCAGCAACGCGTCGCGCAGGTCGAGTGTGCGGATCGCCGGGAAGTTCCCGCGGTAGTGCGTGGCCCAGTTGGCGCTCCCGAGCCGCGCTCCATCGGCGCACAGCCGGGCGACGCCGTCGAATGTCATGATCCGAGCACTGCTCACGAACAAGCGGTCAAATCCGGCGGGCCGGACGGTAGCAATCGCGTCGAGCACCCAGCGGAAGTCGGTGTCCGGCATCGTGGGCCCGCTCGCGGAGAACGAGACATGGCGATACGTCGCGATCGCCGGATGCGAGAACAAGCTCGCGAGCTGGCCGCGGAGCTCGTCATCGGGATGGTGGCCGACGAGCACCTCCAGCGATTGCCCGCCATCTACACGGGCATGTACACGGACCGTGAGTCGCGGACACGCCGTCGCCGCCTCGCTGAGGTCGCCCTGGGTCATGGCGCGAGACTACACGGACCCTCATGCTTGGCCACGTCGTTCGATAGGCGGCCGACGAGCCGCGAACATGCCGAACGGACGAGGCGCACGAGCGCGACATGGTCGTGAGCGCACTCGTGCTCGCACGAGCTTGTTCATGCCGTGATGCGACGAATCGACCGACGTCGGCAACCGCGGTCACCGTCGAGCGCAGGATCAAGCGGCGTGTGAGAACCAATCCCGATGCGGCCCCGCACGTGCCGACGTCTGCTGCCCACAACGCGACTCGGTACGTGACGCAGTCCGTCCCGTTCACCTACCGTGCAACGTGCACGTACATGCGCAGCCCGAGCGGAAGCGATTCGCCGGGCGTGCCTTCGAAGCCCGCGATCACCTCGAGCACGCGCGTGTCGATGCGCGCGCGTGGGTCGTCATCGCGCACGGTCTTGCGGCCGAGCTCACGCGTGATGCGCGTGATCTTGATCGGGAACTTGCGGTCGCCGTAGGCATCGGCCGTCGCATACGCGGTCTTGCCGACCGCGATCGCGGCAACGTCCGCCTCGTCGAGCTCGGCGCGAATCTCGAGCTTCGAGAGATCGGCGACCGAGACGATCGGCGCCGGCGTCATCGTCGTCACGAGCGCGCCGACCTCGGCGAACCGGCGGAGCACGACGCCATCGTGCGGCGCCTTGAGGAGGGTCTGGTCGAGCGCGACCTTGGCGGCCTCGAGCTCGGCCTTGGAAGCATCGAGCTGCGCCTGCGCGGAGAGGATCTGCTCGTAGCGCGTGCCCTTGGCGAGCGCCTTGTAGCGGGCGCTGGCGGCCTCGGCGGTGGCGTTGGCGACACGCGCGGCGGCGGAGTCGGCATCGACGACCGCGGAGGCGACGGCACCGACGGCACCGAGCTTCTCGCTGCGGTTCTGCTCGGCATCGCGATGGTCGGCGGCGGCCTGCGCGGCGAGCGCTTCGGCCTTCGCCGCAGCGAGGTCCTCCGCGCGCGCGCCGTGGCGAGCGAGGAGGACGTTGGCGTTGGCGGCGGAGACGGCGGCCTCGGCGGCGGCGACGCGAGCCTTGGCGAGGCGATCGTCGAGGCGCGCGAGGACCTGGCCGGTGGTGACGGCCTGGCCTTCCTCGACCTCGATCGCGACGATCCGCCCGGGCGACTCGAACGCGAGCGAGACAGGATCGCGGACGGGCTCGACGCGGCCGGGCGCGACGAGAATGGTCGCCTGCGTGATCACCGCAGGCGCCGCCGCCGACGCGGACTGGGTTTGGTGACCGAACCAGATGCCACCGGCGATGGCGAGGGGGAGGGCGGCGTAGAGGGTCTTGCGAAGCTTCGACATGGTGATGGCTCCTAGTTCGAATCGATGGAAGCGATGCGGCCGTCCTCGACGCGGACGACACGGTCTGCGAAGCGCTCGAGGCGCGGATCGTGGGTGACGACGACGACGGCACGGCCGTGTGTCGAGGCGAGCTCGCGGAGGAGCTCCATGACGGAGAGAGCGGTCTTGGTATCGAGCGCGGCCGTTGGCTCGTCGCCGACGATGATGGGAGGGTTGCCGCCGAGGGCGCGTGCGATCGCGACGCGTTGCTTCTGGCCGCCCGAGAGGTCCGCGGGGAGGTGGTGGGCACGAGGTGCGAGACCGACGAGATCGAGGAGGCGGCGCGCTTCGTCGCGAGGGGACTTGGCAGCGGGGTTCTTCATCTGGATCGCCATCGCGACGTTCTCGAGGGCGGACAGGGCGGGGAACAGGTTGAAGCCCTGGAACACGAACCCGAAGTTGCGCGCGCGCAGCGGCGGGAGGTCGCGCTCGGTGAGGTTCGCGACGTTCTTGCCCTCGAGCCACACCTCGCCGCTCGTCGGCTTGAGGAGGAGACCGAGGATCGAGATGAGCGTCGTCTTGCCCGAGCCGGAGGGGCCCTCGATGAGCGTGACCTCGCCGGCGCGGATGTCGAGCGTCGCGTCGGAGAGGGCGGCGACGGCGTGCTCGCCCGCGCCGTAGATCTTGCCGGTGCGCACGAGGCGCGCGAGCGATCGGGGCTGGGGCACGGCGAGCGAGCCGGGCAGCGTTTCGGAGAGCGAGATGGCGAGGTCGGCGGACATGGTTGGTTCTCCTTGGCCCTTAGCCCTTGAATACCGAGGCAGGGTCGAGACGCAGGACCTTGACGATCGAGAGGAGGGCGGCGAACGAGCACATCGCGATCGTGACGACGAGCGTGGCGCCGTAGAGGCCGGGGAACAGCGCGACCGAGAGGTTGGCCTTGGCCATCGCCGCCTGCATGCCGACGGCGAGGATGCCGCCGACGACGAAGCCGATCGCGGCGCTGATCATCGCCTGCGAGAGGATCACGCGAACGACCATCGAGTTCTTCGCGCCCATCGCCTTGAGCGTTCCGTACTCGCGGATGTACTGGAGCGTGCCGCTGTAGAGGATCTGGCCGACGACGACGAAGCCGACGATCACGCCGAGGACAGCGGTCGTGAAGAAGCCCGCGCCGACACCGGTGCGCGACGACCAGTACGTGCGCGTGCGCTTGCTCATCTCGCTCGTCGTGTAGGCGGCGAGGTGGGGCAGGGCATTGATGCGCGCCTTGACGGTCTCGACGGACTCGCCCGGCTTGACCTTGACGAGCACGTAGGTGACCGCGGAGTCGCCGAGGCCGGGCATGAAGCTGCGCGCGGTGCGGATGTCGGCGAACACGATCGGCGAGGTGGTGAACGAGCGGATGCCGCGGGTGAGCGCGACGACCTCGGCGTGGACGCCCGTGACCTCCGTCGTGTAGCCGACGCGGTCGATGCCGAGCTTCTTGTACTCGCTCTTGTCGACGACGATCGCGCCGGCGCGGCGGAGGTTGTTCGGATCGCCCGCGATGACGTTCCACGGCGCGAGCAGTGGCGAGACGCCGGGCGTGGTCTCGATGCCGACGACCTGGACGCCGAGGTCGCCGCCGTTTGCGAGCTTGAACTGCGCGAAGTTCATCAGCACGCGCTCGGTGCGCTCGACACCGGGAACCGACGAGACCTTGTAGAACGCGCGCTCGTCGAACGGCGACGCGAACTCGAACGACTCGTTACCTGCCTTGCCGACCCAGAGGTCCGCGTGACTCGCGTCGATGATCGACGACGCGGTGTTCATGAAGCCGAAGTAGAGGCCGACCTGAACCAGGACGAGCATCACGGAGACCGAGACACCCGCGATCGCGACGGCGAAGCGCAGCCGGTCGTGAAGCAGGAGCTTGCGGGCGAGTGTCCACATGCCCGGCTCTATCAGCAGGGCTCGTGCCGGAGGGAGCCGCTGGGATTACCGTGAGTTACGCCCGAGATCGCGGTAACGAGTCGTTACACGCGGCAAGGAGCGTTACCTACGCGGCGGGCAGGGGCGCTGGTGGCAAGGCGGGGAGCAAGGCCGGAAGCAGGATCGTGAACGTCGAGCCTTCGCCGACGATCGAGCGCACCTGGATGTCGCCGCCGTGCGCGCGCACGACCTTGTGACAGATCGCGAGGCCGAGGCCGGTGCCGTCGGGGCGCGTCGTGAAGAACGGCTCGAAGATCCGCGGCAGATCGGCGGCCTTGATGCCGCGGCCGTGATCTTCAACCTCGATCGCGACGTGCGCGTCGGCGGCCTTCGCGCGGACCGTGACCGCCTTGCCCGCGGTGCTTGCCTCGGCGGCATTGCCGACGATGTTGACGAGCACCTGGCGCAGGCGCTGCGGATCGCCGTGGACGGAAGGCAGCTCGACGAGCGGCTCGCAGCGGAGCGCGACGCCCTTCTCGGAGAGCACGGGTGAGAGGCCGCGCGCGGTGGTCTCGATCAGCTCGCCGACGTCGATCGCCTGCGGCGCGAGCTTCACGGGCTTGGCGAAGTCGAGGATCTCGGCAACCGACTTGTCGAGCCGCTCGAGCTCCTCGAGCGCGATGTCGAGGTGCTCGCGATCGTCGGGCGGCAGCTGGAGCTTCTGGCGGAGGATCTGGACGTTGAGCGAGATGGATGTGAGCGGCGTGCGAATGTCGTGCGCGATCGCGGCGGCGAACTGGCCGAGCGCGGCGAGGCGGCGGGCATCCTCGAGCTCGGAGACCGCCTGCGCACGCTCGACGGCGAGCGCGACACGCGCGGCGAGGTCGCGCGCGACGACGTAGGTGTCGCGATCGATCGTGCCGTGCTGGATCATGAATGCGCCGACGAGCGTGTGCTCGGCACCGAGCGCGGGCACGATGAAGCACGCGGGGAGATCGGGCTTCTCGTCGCGGCGCTGCGGTTCACCGGTGCGCAGCTGATCGGCGAGCTCGACCGGCAGGAGAGCGGCGGCCTGCCACGTGACCTGCGCGCCGTCGCCGATCTGCGAGATGCGCCGCTCGGCTTCGGCGATCGCGGCGTCGCGCGTTGCGGGGAGCGGCTCGCCCTGGACGCCAAGCCTGCGCGCGCGGCGCTCGTCGAGTCCGGCGAGCACATTGGCTTCGAGGCGCGGATACATCGCGCGGCCGATCGAGGCGAGCGTGAGCGGGACGAACGTCGCACCGACGAGGAGCGCGGTCTGCAGCGTGCCCGGCTCGGTCAGGTGAAGGACGCCGAACACGGCGGCGCCACCGCCGAGTGCGACGATGAGGGCGATCGTCGTGGCGACCGTGACCTCGGCGGCGGCCGAGCGGATCGAGAACAGCTCGGTGCGCAGCACGGCGGTGCCGATCACGACGAAGCTGACGAGCGTCGCGAACGCCGTCTCGGCCCACAGCGCCTCCTCGAAGTGCCCGATGACGGGACCTAGCATGTAGGCGGCCGTGCCGAACCCCCAGCGGAACCACAGCATCGCGATCACGGTGCGCGCGTCGCGATCGGTCGTGCGGCGCCACGCGTGGACGCCGATCATGAACACGACCGCCATCGCGGGGAGGAAGTAGAAGACCTGCGCGACGCGCAGCTCGCCCCACGACTTGCCGGTGTCGGCGAACGCGACGAACAGCGCGGCGACGAGCGCCCAAGCGATCAGCAGGAGCCGCCAGCGCCAGCGCATCGGCGGGCGCCGCGGGAAGCTCGCGAGGAATTCCATCGTGAGCGTCGCCAGGAGCATCGTGCCGAGCGAGCAGGGCACGGTGACCGCGGGGCTGACGATCGACTCGCCCGTCAGCACGTTGACGGCACGCCACAGGATCATCGACGCGTCGGTCATCGCAAGGAGGCCGAACACGACGTTGTCGCGTCGCTTCGGCGCCGAGCGGATCACGACGCCGCCGAACGCGGCGCCGACGGCGGCGATCAC
>JABFXX010000277.1 GCA_013368795.1 Kofleriaceae bacterium | reverse complement strand
CCGATGCCCGCCGCGATCGCCGCGCCGAGCCGCCGCCGCTCGGCATCTCCGTCGGCGCGCTCGCGACCGACCGGCTCGCGCTCGAGCCCCGCGGGCTCGGGCTTGCGCAGCTCGTTGAGCACGAGCCGCGTCGCGATCGTCAGGATCCACGTCGACAGGCTCGCCGGTCCGCCCGGATCGAAGCGCGGCAGTGCCTTCAGCACGCGCACGAACGTCTCCTGGGTCAGGTCTTCGGCCCGATGCTTCGCGCGCCCGCCGAGCATCCGCCACACGAGTGCGTGGACCGGCTGCTGGAACCGCGCGATCAGGTCACGCCACGCGCGCTCGTCGCCGCGCTGCGCACGCCGGAGCGTGAGCTCGTCGACGGGCTCGACGACATGGCGGGCGGCGGCCGCGTGCATGGGCTTCCGGTATCACCCGCGAGGGGGCCGGAAGTTCCACGCGATCTGCGATTTCGCCTAACCCTGCAGAACCACGCCGGTCAGTCGCCGGTGGCGGCGACGTGCCAGACGATATGCGCGGGCACTCTCAGCGGGTCGGCCATGCCGCCGCACAGGAAGCCCTCGCGGTACGACTCGTAGAGACAGCTCTCGAGTGCTGAGCCGCGGTAGTACCAGAACCGGCCGACGCGCACCGACACGACGTCGCCGTCGCGATACGCGACGTCACCGAGCCAGCCCGACGTCGTCGCGAGGCAATGCTCGATCGCCGCGACCTCGCGGTCGTGCTTGCTCGGCACGAGCGTGCGCCACGACGCGCTCAGTCCATTGTTGTAATCGTCGCTGCAGACCTCGAACGTCTTCCACGTCGTCGGATGCTTGTCGACGGTGGGCGTGTTCGTCGCGCAGCGCAGCGCGACGGTGGCTCCGAAGGCGAGCAGAGCGAGCATGATCGTGCGACGACCGACCCAGCGCGCGGCGAGCTGCATGCCGACGAGCATAGCAGCGATCAGGGAACCGACATCATGATGCCGTGCCCCCCAGACTCGGGGCCGAACTGGTAGCGATGGCCACACGCCAGCGCCGCGATGCAGCGCGCCGACGGCACGTCGGCCGGGTCGAACACCATCGTGCCCGCCTGGATGCGCGGCACTTCGACGTGGAGTCGATGCGGTAGCGCTGGCACACAGCGCGCGAGCTCGGCGCTCGAGTCGGCGAACACCTTGCCGAACGATTCGGGCTCGCCGTGTGGCGCCTGTGCGCACGGCACGAACACGCCGAGCAGCTCGGGCTCCGTCACGGGCACGTGGTTCGCGAAGTGTGGGTTCTCGTACTCGCGACGAAGACATCGGAATATCGCCGTGTCGCGGCGCGCCGAGATCGAGCTGATGGATCCGTCGGGGAAGTAGTCGAGCGCGATCCGATCGTCGTGCGCCGACAAGCAGCGCATGAACGCCGGTTGGTCGAACGTCCAGTGCTCGGAACCGGGCACATGGCTCTCGAACCGCGTCCACGTGGATTTCTCCGGCGATGATCGCGCGGCGATCGAGGCGGCAAGCGCGGCGGAAGTGGCAAGCACCGCGGCAAGACCACACCAGCGGACGGCGAGCTGCATGCGAAAAGCATATCAGCTCGTCGCGCGAGTGCCGTGCAGCATTTTGCGTCAGCGCGCGTCGAGACCGCGTAGCAGCGCGTCGCGCACGGCGTCGTAGCTCTCCGGGAGCTCGACCGGCGTGTTGCGGTACTTCGGCGCCGGCACCTCGCCGAGCGTGCCCTCGTGATAGCCGACCTTGAAGTCGGCGAACTTGAGGCCACTCGCCGTCGAGATCACGACGACGCGCTGATCCTTCGTGATCTCACCGCGCGCAGCGAGCTTCTCGACGGCCGCGAGCGCGACGCCGGTGTGAGGGCACGTGAACAGGCCGCCGCGGTCGGCACGCGCGGATGCATCGGCGAGCTCGGCCTCGGTGACCGCGAGCGCGACGCCCTCGAATGCCTTGAGCGCGCGCACCGCCTTCTTGAAGCTGACGGGATTGCCGATCTGGATCGCCGACGCGAGCGTCGTCTTTGCCTTGACCGGGACGAGGTCGGCCCAGTCGTGCGAGTAGCTCGTCGCGAGCGGGCTCGCGTGCGCGGCCTGCGCGACGCAGATGCGCGGACGCCGATCGATGAGGCCGAGCGCGTGCAGCATCTCGAAGCCGGCACCGAGCGCGGAGACGTTGCCGAGGTTGCCGCCGGGGATGACGACCCAATCGGGGACGGTCCAGTGGAGCTGCTGCGCGATCTCGATCGCGACGGTCTTCTGGCCCTCGAGCCGGAGCGAGTTCATCGAGTTCGCGAGGTAGACGCCCTCGCGCGATGCGAGCTCCTGGACAAGCCGCATGCAGCCGTCGAAGTCGGTATCGATCGCGAGGACCAGCGCGCCCATCGCGAGCGGCTGGACGAGCTGCGCCGTCGAGATCTTGCCGCGCGGCAGGATGACGACCGCGCGGATGCCGGCGGCGGCGGCGTACGCGGCGAGCGCGGCGGAGGTATCGCCCGTCGACGCGCACGCAATCGCGCGGATCGGCTGACCGCGCGCGATCATCTGCTTGACCATCGACACGAGCACCGTCATGCCGAGGTCCTTGAACGAGCCGGAGTGCGACGTGCCGCACTGCTTGACCCGCACGTCGCCGAGGCCGAGCTCGCGCGCGTAGTGAGGGACGCGCGTCAGCTGCGTGACGCCCTCGAGGAACGACACGATGTTCGAGGTCTCGAGCGCGGGCGCGACCCACTCGTGCTTGCCCCACACGCCTGAGCCGTACGGCTCGTCGACGGAGCGCCAGCGCTCGGCGAACAGCTGCTTCCAGTCGGCGGCCGAGCGCGTGCGCAGCGCGGCCATGTCGTGGACGACCTCGAGGAGGTCACCGCACGTCGGGCAGCGGTAGATGACCTGATCGAGCGGATAGGCGCCCGCACAGCCGGCGATGCATTGAAAGTGTGCCGAGAACGGCATGTCGGCACTCTACCGCGCGAGGCGCGCGCGTCACGTCTTCGGCTTGGCCTTGATGATGACCTGGTTGTCCTTCACCACGACGGAGAAGTCGACGCCGGAGGCCTTGTACTGCTCCATGATCTTCGGCGCCGTCTGATTGATCGTCTTCAGCAGCTTCTCGCGGCTGCCCGCATCGACCTTCTCGCCGATCGCCTGCTTCGCCTGCACGTACTTCGCGTGGAGCGCGTTGACGTCGGCATCGGTCATGCCCGGCGGCGGCTTCTGCGGCGCGCCGGGGATGGGCGGCTTCGGGATCGCCTGCGTGCGCTGCGACGGCGGGACCGGCGGCTTCGGCGCGGGAGGTTTCTCGCGCGGGAACGGACCCGACATCGACTCGACGCCGACGGGACCGGTCTGCGCCGCCGAGCCCGGCATGACCGGAACCGGCCGCGTGACCTGCGACGGCGCGGGACGCGGCACGCCCGCGGGCGGCGTCATCCGCGGCACGGGACCGGTCTGATTCGACGAGGGCACGCGAGGAATCGCACCGGTCGCGCCGGGCGGCGATGGGACGCGAGGAATCGCGCCCGTTGGTGGCACGCGCGGGAGCTGCGTCGTCGGTGCAGCGTCGCCGGGGATCTTCGGGAGCTGCGTCGTCAGCGTGTTGTCGGTCGCAGTACGCGGAATCGCCATCGTCGTCGCGGCGTCACCGACGACGGGCACCGGCCCGGTCTGGCGCGATACGGCAGGCGCACCGACGACCGGAACGGGACCGGTCTGGCGCGACGACGGAATCACGGGCACGGGGCCCGTCGCACGCTGCGTGGGAATCGTCGTCGGGGGGACGACCTGCACCGGGCCGGTCTGGCGCTGCGAGGGCACCTGCGGCCGCAGCTCGGGCGGCGCCGTCGACGGAAACGGCGTCTTGCGGGGCTCAGGCGGCGCCGTCGACGGAAGCGGCGTCTTGCGGGGCTCGTCCGCCGGTGGCTCGGACGGCACCGGCGCCGACGTCGGCCGGATCCGGATGCCCGACAGGTTCGGAATACCGGGCTTGGCGTACTGCGGCCGCGGCGCAGGCGCAGGCGCAGGCGCGGGCTTCACGGCCTCCGGCGACGACGGCGCGTCGTCCTGGAACGCGGAGAAGAACTCGTCGAAGTTCAGGTCGCCGTCGTCCTCGCTGAGGATGTGGGCGCCGCCCTGCGTCTTGAGATCGCGCCGCACCTGGCTCGGCTCGTCGATCGTCGCCGCGGCCTCGTGCTCGTCGGCGAGCGTCAACAGCTCGTCCTCGGCGACGTCGCCGGCCTGGTTGCGGCGCTTGGCCATCGCGAGGGCCGCGTCGCGGTCGCGCAGCACTTGCTCGCGCATGCGCTTGGGCATCGCGGCGAGGATCTCCTCGGGGATCGCAGCTCCCGTGCGCGCCGCGTCGCGACCGATCTTCTGGAGATTGCGGTGGTACGTGCCGTTCTCGATCTGCCGCAGCGTGCGCCGCCAGTACGAGTTGTACGAGCCGAACTTCTGCTGCAGCGTCGCCAGGCGGTAGCGCAGGCCCGTGTTGCGGACGTTCATCTGCGTCAAATCGCGCAGCTTGCGCTCGACGTCGCTGTGAATGAACGCGGGGGCCTGCTTCTGGATCCCCATGAAGTACTGCTCGTAGAGCGTCTTCAGGCGGTCGAGGGTCGTGTCGACCGCGTCGAGGAGCTCCTCGATTTGCTGCTGGGACGTCTGCCCCTCTTGCGCGGACTTAAGGGCCACCTGCATACAGGATAGCAGCTCTGCTATAGCCTCGGTCGCCCGTTCCATGTCGGTCCTCTACTTCCTGCTGCTCGTCGGCGTGCTCGTGGTGATCCACGAGCTGGGGCACTTCGCCGCCGCCAAGCTCCTGGATGTGAAGGTCCAGCGGTTCTCGTTCGGCTACGGCCGCCCGCTCGTCCGCGCGACGATCGGCGAGACCGAGTACCAGGTCGCCGTGTTCCCGCTCGGCGGATACGTGCGAATCCTCGGCATCGAGGGCGGCGAGACGGCCAAGGCGGATCGCGGCCGCAGCTTCTCGAGCCGGCCGCTGTGGCAGCGGATCGTGATCATCCTCGCAGGCCCCGCAGCAAACCTCGTACTGCCGGTCGTCATCTACTTCGTGTTTTTCGCAGGCCACACGATGCTGCCGGCCGGCGTCGTCGGCGACGTGCTCGACAACGGGGCCGCCGCGAGCGCGGGCATCGAGCCCGGCGACCGCGTGCTCGAGATCAACGGCAAGGCCGTCCGGTACTGGGAGGAGATCGAGCAGGTCGTGCAGCACTCCGCCGGCAGGGAGCTGCACCTGCGCGTGTCGCGCAACGGCAAGGAGTTCGAGCGCTACATCACACCGCTCGAGGATGTCGTGCGCCAGCGCGACGGCCGCGTGTCGAAGCAGGGCCGCATCGGCATCACGCACGCGCCGTTCGTGCCGCTCGTCGGTGTGATCGACGACCAGTCGCCGGCCGCGCGCGCCGGCCTGCACACCGGCGACCTGATCATCAGCGTCGACGGCCAGCCGGTCCGCAACTGGAGCGACGTGAAGCGCCAGCTCGGCAGGATCGCGCGACGCTCGAGCATCGTGTACTTCCGCGGCACCGAGCTGCCGGCCGTGCCGCAGATCCAGCTCCTGTCGCCGGGCTTCGCCGATCTCGTCCCGGAGACGCAGGTCGACGAGTCGCTCAAGCGCCACACGTACACCGGCCTCGAGCACGCCGAGATGTTCGTCGCGCACGTCGATCCGGGCTCGCCCGCCGACAGCGCGGGCCTCGAGGTCGGCGACCTGATCGTCGCGCTCGACGACAAGCCGGTGATCCACTGGCTCGATCTCGATCAGCGCCTGCAGGCCGATCCGAACAAGATGTTCAAGCTCACGTGGAAGCGCGCGGTCGCCGGCGGCGCGACCGAGACGCTCAACGCGGAGGTCACGCAGGTGCACCGCAAAGAGCTCGACGTCTACGGCCACACCGTGACGCGGCTCGTGTTCGGCGCGCGCAACGACGTCGATCGCGGCAACGGCGCGATGACGCCGATCGACGGCCGCTTCGGCTACGCGTTCGGCAAGGCGCTCGAGCGCACCGGCGACACGATCAGCACGATGGTCACCGGCTTCTTCCAGATCGTCAGCGGCGACAGGCCGTCGGACGCGCTCGGCGGCCCGCTGATGATGTACCGGGTCGCGTCGGTGTCGGGCAATCAGGGCTGGGACAGCTTCCTCCTGATGCTCGCGCTGATCAGCATCAACCTCGGCCTCATCAATCTCCTCCCCATCCCGATGCTCGACGGCGGCCACCTGCTCGTGTTCGCCGTCGAGGGCGCGCTGCGCCGACCGCTCGCCGCGAAGACGCGCGTTCGCATCCAGCAAGCCGGTCTCGTCGTGATCGGTCTCATCGTCATCCTCGCCGCGCGCAACGACGTCATGCGCTTCTTCCTGTGAAAGTCCTCGGCATCGATAGCGCGACCCCGATCGCGAGCGTCGCGATCCTCGACTCCGACACCGGCCGCGTACTCGCTGCCGAGCAGAGCGATGCCGCGGGTCACCGCGCCGACCTGCTCGTCACGATCGACGCCGCGTGCAAGGCAGCCAAGCTCGCACCGACGGCGATCGAGGCGGTCGCGATCGGCGCAGGCCCGGGCTCGTTCACCGGCCTTCGCATCGGCATGGCGACGGCGAAGGGCATCGCGTTCGCGGCCGGTCGCCCACTGTGGGCCGTCTCGTCGCTCGCCGCGCTCGCACAGGGACAGCCCGACGCTGCCGGCCTCATCGTCGCCGTGCTCGACGCGCGCCGTGGCGAGATCTACGCGGGCGCATATCGCCGCAGCGGCGCGACGATCGTGCCTGTCGGCGACGAGCGCGTGTTCGCGCCGGCCGAGCTCGCATCGTTCGTCGCCGCACAGCGCGCTGCCGACGAGCCGATCACGTACGTCGGCGACGCGGACTATCCCGAGCTCGCAGCTCTGCCCGGCGTGTGGCACGTCACGCCGACTGGCGAATCCGTCGCACGACTCGCGCTCGCGGGTTCGCACGTCAACGTCCTCGTCGGAGGTGCGCCGTCGTACATCCGCCCGTCGGAAGCAGAGATCCGCTATCCCGACGGAGTTCCAGGCGCGCTTCGCAAGCGCTAAGAACTGTGTAGGCGTGAACAGTCGTCGACGCACATCTGCCGATTGCCGCGATCGGGATCCGGCGGTATCGTCGATGTGTTGGTCATCTGGTTGGAGGACGCTTGAGCACCACTGAGGCTTCGAAGGAATCCTTGCTCGCAGAGCTCACCGCCGAACACCGCCGCCTCGACGCGCTGCTGAAAGACCTCGAGAAGCGACGGGCCCTGAGCCCCCAGGAACAAGCCGAGATTTCTCGCCTCAAGAAGCAAAAGCTCCTCACCAAAGATCGAATCGCCCGCCTCTCCTAGCCGCGCCAAGCTCCCGACATGCAGCTGACGCCCGAGATGATCGAGAAGATGCGGGCGATCGGCCTGCGTCTCGACAAGGCCGGAACGTTCTGGCACGAGGGAACGTCGGTCTCTCATCCGCGCCTGCGCCAGGCGCTGCTCCGCTGGCTCGATGTCCGCGACGACGGTCGCGACATCGTCCGTCTCGACGAGAAACGCTACGCCTACGTCGACGTCGAGGACGCGCACCTGCGTGCGAAGTCCGCGCGCTGGGACGGCGATCGCGTCCAGATCCTGTGGGACGACGATCAGGAAGAGGAGCTCGACTACGGCTCGCTCCGTCAGGGCGCGGACCACGCGTTCTACGCCAGCGCGCGCGGCAAGCTGCGTGGCCGGATCGCGGGCCCGGCGTATCACGCGATTGCCGAGCGCGTCGTCGAGCAAGACGGCCACTTCGCGCTCGCCGCATCCGGCAAGCACTGGCCGATCGCGAATGCCGGCTAAAACGGGGACGGTCTTAAGTTGATTAAGTTGCGGTGCGTAACCGCGCAAAAGAACACGAGCACGGACCGGCAACATTAAGTTGTTGTCCCGCAGCGCTCGGGCGCGGCCCGCGCCGACCTTTCTTGCAATCAGATTGCAAGTAAAATGTACCGGTTCACGGATCAGCGATCACGCGAAGTTGCGCGTCGCAACTTAAACAACTTAAGACCGTCCCCAGATCAGGCGCTCGGCTGGCTCTTGATCACCGCGACGATCTCGTCATCGGTGAGCACGCGGTTGCCGCGCTTGGCAGCGCCGAGCACCGCGGCGACGCGATCGGGCGTCGGCTCGTAGCCGCGCTTCTTGAGCCAGTAGACGACGTTGCTCTCGCCGGAGTAGTGACCGACCTCGATCTCCTGCTCCTTGCCGAACATGCCGGCGGGGACGCCCGAGTAGATCCGGTCGGCG
>JABFXX010000722.1 GCA_013368795.1 Kofleriaceae bacterium | reverse complement strand
GCTCGCGACGTTCCTGCGCTACGACGGTGCGCTGCTCATCCACGACAGCACGTTCGATGGCCAGAACGCGACGTCGTTCGGTATCGAAGCCAGCTTCTAAGGTACGAGGACGCCGACGGCGTTTCGCGAACCACTTGGCTCGCCGGGCTGCAGCGTTCTATTCTGGGCCGGTGCGTGTGTTCGGGGGGCCGCAATCATGTCGATGGGTGAGGTGTGGGCGTCATGCGCCGCAATCCTGACCCCCTTGGCACCGACGAGATTCGTGCGGCGCGGCCGGCTCGGGACGCGCTCGAAATGGATGCGGTGCGCGCCCGTGCCGAGCACGCGCTGTTCGGTGGAGCGCCACCGGCAAGGATCGGGCGCTACGTGCTATCGGGCGCATCGACGGCGGGTGGCATGGGCGTCGTGTATGCGGCGCACGATCCGGACCTCGATCGAAAGGTGGCGCTCAAGGTCGTCCATCCGCGCCATCGTATCGACGAGCGCGCGAGAGAGCGGTTGCTCGTCGAGGCGCGCGCGCTTGCCAAGCTCGATCATCCGAACGTGGTGCGGATTCACGACGTGCTCACATACGGCGATCAAATCGTGATCGTGATGGAGTGGGTCGACGGAAGGACGCTGGCAGCGACCGAGAATGGCCCGCGCCGCTGGCGGGATGTCCTCGCCGTGTATCTCCAGGCAGGGCGCGGGCTCGCGGCGGCGCACGGCGTTGGTGTCGTGCACCGCGACTTCAAGCCGAGCAACGCGATCCTCGGCGATGATGGCCGCGTGCGCGTGCTCGACTTCGGGCTCGCGCGCCGGGCGGCCGAGGCGGAGGTCTCCTCCGTGCCGGCAAGCGGATCGCCCACGGAGCTGACGGGCACCGGGGATGTCCTCGGAACGCTCGCGTACTGCGCGCCGGAGCAGCTCGCGGCCGAAGCCGCGACCCCCGCGTCGGATCAGTTTAGCTTTGGCGTGTCGCTGCACCGTGCGCTCGAAGGCGTGCCACCATTTCGTGGCGACAATGCGGCCGAGCTTGCGGCGAGCATGCGCGAAGGCACGATCAACACGGCGGCCGCAGCGCGTCGGGTACCGGCGTGGCTGCGCCGCGCCGTCGCGCGCATGCTCGCGGTCGATCCGCTCGGACGGTTCCCGACGATGGACGCTGCGCTCGCGGAACTGTCGCGGCCGCGCGGATGGGTGCGATGGCGTGCGCCCGTGCTCGCGACCTCACTCGTGGGCTTCACTGCCGCGTTCGCGACCATCGGGTTGCGTGACACCGAGCCGGAGGTCTCGTGCGACGGAGGTGCGAGCGAGGTCGCGCGTGTCTGGAACCCCGACCAGCGGCATCGCATTGCGCGTGCCCTCGACGCCGCGCGTGCCCCCTACGTGCACGAGATTCGCGAGCGCGTTCTTCACGGCCTCGACGCTTACGGTGAGCGATGGAGCGAGGCCCATCGTGAAGCGTGTGTCGCGCACCGCCGCGGCGAGCAGTCGGCAGCGCTACTCGATCGGCGCATGCTCTGCTTGCACCAGCGCCTCACGGATCTCCGTGCCGCCGTCGCCACGCTCGAAGCGCTCGACGGAACGAGCATGCCCCATGCTGTCGACGTCGTCGCCCGCATGACATCGGTCGCCGAATGCGCCGACGTCGCGCGTCTCGACGCGGAGACTCCGCCGCCCGCCGACATCGCACAGCGTGTTGCAGTGGCCGCGATCCAGGAGGGCCTCAGCAAGGCCCAGGCGCTCGATCGAGCCGGCAGGTCCGCCGAGGCGCTGACGATCGCGGATGATGCGATCGAGCGAGCACGCCGCAGCGGCTATCCCCCGATCGCCGCGAACGCCGCGCTGAGCCGAGGACGCATTCTCATCAGTCTGCACGACCGTGACGCGGCCGCGGAGGCCCTCGCAGAGGCGCGCACGATCGCGCTCGAGCACCGGATGTTCGCGGGCGCGGTCGAGGCCGCGGCGCGCGAGATGTTTGCCGCGGGCACGAGCCCGAACGCCGCGGTCCGTGCGGCGCTCGATCGCCAGGCCGTGGTGTTCGTACCCCTGAGCAAGACGCTCGACGGCGATCACTACGCGCGGCCGCTCCTTCTCAACAACGTGGGTACGCTCCGCATGGCCGAAGGCGATCGAGCGGAGGCGCGCCGGTTCTTCGAGGAGGCTCGCGCGAGTCTTGCTGGTGTGCCCGAGGTCGACCTCGAGCTCACGTGCATCGATCGCAATCTCGCGATGGTGACGTCACAGGGCTCCGAGCGCGAGGCACTCGCCGCGGGGGTGTGGGAGCGCCTCCGTACCGGCCTGGGTGAGGCCCATGTCGCGACGCTGGACGCTCTCGACGCATACGCGCGCTACGTCCGCGACCCCGATCGCGCCGAGCGCCTGCTGGGTCACGTCTGTACCACCTACGACCGGCTCCACCCCGAGCTCGTCGAGGACCGCGTGTACTGTGCGAGCTACCTCGCGTTCCTGGCGGGCCGGCGCGGCGATCTCGAGACCGAGCTGCGCCTCTACGACGAGATCGTTCGGATCTCGAGTGGTTCTCACGACGCGACGGCGGTCGCGCTTCGCCGGGTCGCGTCCGGCTACGGATTGCTTCGCCGCGGCGATCCCGCAGGGGCGATTAAAGTCTTCTCTGAAGCGGCCGCGGTCGATGCGGCGAGCTCGAGCTGGTGGGAACGAGTGCGTGCAGCCCACGCGGAGGTCGGTATCGGCGCGGCCGAGCTCGCGCTCGGCAGGCCGCGCGATGCAGCCCGCCACCTGAACGTGGCCGTTGCGATCTATCGCGATGCGGCCGAGCTCAACGAGGAGAACGAGACCCGGTTCCGGCTCGATGACGCGACCCAGCTCTTCGCCGAGGCGGTCGCCGGGCGTGGAAGTCCGGAACGCCGAGGTGAGAACCACCACTAGGAGGGCATGGAGATGTCGAACAGATTGTCGCTGCTACTGTTGCCACTGTTGATCGCTTACTCGGGCTGTCATGGGGCGTGTTCCCCCGCGCCCGCGAAGCCTCCACACCTCCCGGGCTGCGACGACCTCAAGGTCGAAGGAGTGAGCTCCAAGAGCGGCTGCCCGTCGGCATCCTGCGGCACCAACTCTGCCGTGATCAACGGGTTCCCGTTCAATGGTCTCAACACAGCGGGGTGCGTGAACGCCGATAGTGAGGCCCTCATTCCGAGCTCGTTCAAACCTTGGAAAGACCGGTGCAATCAGGATGGCCTCCATCTCGCGGTCTCGACTAAGGACGATGCCAGCGAGCTCGTGGCGGAGCCGAACGGGGGCGGGACGCCGTGCCAGGGTGCGGAGCTTGCGGGCGCGAGCTTCCAGGTCTGGACACCCAAAGGGAAGGTGACGCTCGTCATCAGCCACGTCGCGAAGGTTTCGATAGAGGGCACGACGTCGGAGCGCTACGTATACCTGTTCACGTCGCTCGAAGACCCAAAGACCTCGGTTTGCACGAGCAAGCTGTCGAGCAAAGCCTACGGTGCCACCGGTGCGATCGACGGCGTGCTGGCAGCGGATCCCCACAGCACGCCGGTCGCCACGCCCTTCGAAGACAAGCTGATCGATCTGGCAGAGTACGCCGTCATCATCCCCGGACCCGTGTTCGACCAGACCGCGAAGGAGATCAATGGCTCAGAGGCCAAGGGCTGGTTCAACATCGCCTGCACGGGCGATGCACTCGGCAAGACCGAGATGAGCGGTATCCTGGATACGGCTGTAACAGAGGAAAAGTGGAAAAATCGGAAGACGCGCCGAGGGACCGCGTTACGCATGTTCTCGGCCAGGTACGACCGTGACTTGAAGCCAGCGACGATCCGGGGCATCCCGTTCGGCTGGTCTGCGTGGGGGCGGCGGTCGAAGGATTGGCAAGAGGCGCAGAAGCTCGAAGCGAAATGGGACGAGAACGGCGCGATGTGCCTCGACCATTCACGCCTGTGGATGAAGAACCGTGTGGTTCCCAGGCTCGAGCTAGGCGAGAAGGGGAAGAAGCTGATCACAACTTCGACTCCCAACGAGCACGACTTCATCGGTTCGATCCTTCCGGGCAAGCCGTGCGGGCCTGAACCCGACGACACTCCGACAACGTACGTCATCGACCACGTAACCGACCCCGATCATCCCGTGCGCCAATAACTCACGTGCCCGCGGCGTCAGGCCGGAGCCGGCGTGCCCACCGATCGAAGCCGTCCGCGTCAGACACGTCGGGCACCGCGGCGCCTTCGAGCGTCGCCTGGAGCGACTGCCGCGCCCTGAATAGGCGGCTGCCGATCGTCGCCTCGGCGACGTCGAAGATCTCGGCGAGCGCGCTGCGCTCGAGGCCTTCCCAGTAGAACATCTCGAGCAGGATCTGCTGGTCGACCGGCAGCGCCCGCAGGGCGGCAAGCAGCGCAGCGCTCTCCTGGTGCCTGGCCATCCGCGTGCCCGCGCTCGTGCTGAGCGAGGCGACCGAGACATCGTCGAAGTCGATCGCGGCGCGTCCGACCGCCTTGCGCCGCCAGTATGCGAACAGAACGTGGCGAGCGATCGCAAGCAGGTACGTGCGAAACGTGCTCTGGCGGCGGAACGCCTCGCGGCTCTTCATGCACGCCAGGAACGTCTCCTGGACAAGGTCGTCGATCTCGCCGTCGGCCTTGTGCTCGAAGAAGCGGTAGACGAGCTCGAAGTGGCGCCGGAACAGCGCGTTCCCCGCTGCCGTGTCACCGGCGGACCAGCGGTCGAGCAGGGTGAGGTCGTCCAGGTCCATTGGGAGCCATTGTAACCGCCGCCGGCTGGCAACGTCGAAAGTCCGGAACGCGGACCCCGCGAGCCTCACTACCTGGTCGTAAGGCGAAAGGGGATCGCATGACCGAGATCAAGTTCGAATTGACACTGCCCGACGGGCCGAGGAGCCCGGTCGTGATCGTCGCGGGGGGCGCCGACGGCAACCGCGACGACGTCATCGACAACGCCGAGGAGGTGAAGGCGTTCGTCCGCGACGGCAACACCTGGTCGCGCAAGCAGGAGGTCGACGACCGGCTGGCGGGGATGCGCTTCATTGTGACGTTCCTGGTCGGCCAGAACGTGCGCTGGGAGCTCACGATCAAGGACGCCGGGGGCCACGTGCTCTACCGCAACCAGAACACCACCGTCCTCCACACAGGAGAGGTCCGATGGCACCTGCCATGAAGTGGCTCGCCGTCTCTGCGTGCGTGCTGGTGTCGGCACGCGCGTGGGCGGACGATCCAAAGAAGGACTCGCTGACGGTGCTGCCGTGGACGGACGCATCGCTGGCCTTCTCGTCCGAGGAGAAGGTCGCGAACGTCGCGTACTCGCAGCCGCTTTCGGACGATTTCTCAATCTACATCAAGGGCTCCGCGCCGATCGACGAGGACACGCGGACCGCCGCGTTCGCGACCGACGGTCATTTCGCCAGCGGCATCTCTGCGAACGTCCAGGCGGGCTACGACGGGCGCGTTGCGCAGCTCGCGAAGTTCAAACGCGAGCTCATACTCGTCAACGAGTACGTCAACAAGGCGCTCTCGCCGAATGACATCAGCATCGATCACCGCCTCGAGGAGGCATACGTCCAGAGTATTCCCGGCCTCTCTGCAGACAACGACGCGGTGAGCCGGCACCTGTGCAGAGCAGCGCAGGATCCGCTAGACGCTTCACAGGACTGCACACGCGACAAAGTGCGGGTGGCGGTATGCAAGACGATCGCTGCCGATGGGAAGCCCTGCTCGACCATGACCGAGGCCGATGCCGCGGCCGTACGCATGCTTCTCAACTGCGCGCCTCCCAAGCCCGGGAAGGCAGATCAGCGCCCTGTCGAACAATGCTATCTGGCGCAGTTCTGGTTGCGAACTCGCTATCAGGACGTTGCGAGCTACGCCGTGATCGAGTTCGTGACGCGCACCGAGGAGATCGAGACCTTGTGGGCGGCGTTCGCGAGGGCAGATGAAACCAAAGCGAAGGCCCTGAATGATTCCTACAACAGGAACCACGCGTTGGCGCTGGTTGCCGATGGCTCGACCGTGCTTGCGACACTGAGCGCATGGCGTGCGAAAGCCCCATTCGAGCGACGGGATACGCTACTGACCGCGACCCCGCTGACCGGCGGAACCTCCGCGTTCTTGCTCGATATCTCTGCCAGCTACGATCGGCTCTCCGTCTACCACGACGATCTCGCCGCCGACCCGAAGACCGAACAGAAGATCGAGCTCGAGATCGGCGCCGACTACACGTACTACGCGCGAACCCCGGGCCTCGCGTTCGACGTCCGCGTCGGTCTCGACCACACGCGCGATCCGGGCGCAAAGAAGACCGAGCGATGCGTGTCGCGCGCGAGCACCGACGGGACGATCACCGGCGAGAGCTGCAAGGACGAGCTGTTCATCGCGGGCGATCCGGCGAGCGCCAAGACCTCGGCGTATGCGCGCCTCGCCGCGACGTACCAGTGGCAGGGCAAGCGTTCGGAGGACGACCTGATCCCCGGCGTCGAGGCGCGGCTCGGCGTCGAGGGCCTGTTCCAGGACAAGTCGCTCGAGGGCCGGCTCACGCTGTTCGGCACGCCCGTGAGCGGAACGGCCGCGGCGCGCGTCGGCATCGCGCTCGACGCTACCTACGACATCAACCGGACCGATCGGGACACGCCGAGGTGGAACGTCACCCCGCTCGTGTTCGTCGGCGCCACCTTCAGCGGCCTGATGGGCTCGCACCAGTAGGAGGAGACCGTGCTTCGCATGCGGAACTACTCTGCCGTCATCGTGCTGCTGTTGGTCGCGAGCTGCACGCACACATTGAAGATCCCGGCGCCCACCTTACCGATCGGCCAGCCTCTACCGGAGCCGGCACTTTCGTCCTTCGACCTGCCGATCAATGTCGATCTTTCCTCGGCGCGCTCTGTGATCGAGAGCAAGGTGCCGCGCGACATCGATGCGATGGGCGCGTGGACGATGATCGCCAACGACCGCGTCGGCATCAAATATCACGTCACGCGCGGCGACTTCGCGCTTGGCCTGCACGGCTCCAACGCCGAAGCCTCCGTCGACGTCGCCTACGAGGTCGAGGCGTGCTTGCGCGTCAAGAAGCCGTGGCCGCTCAGCGGCTACGTCTGCCCCAAGGTCGCGAGCTGCGGGCAGGGCGAACCGAAGCGGCAGCTCCACGTGTCGGCGCGGACCGCGCTGACGTGGTCGCCCGACTGGTACCTCGACGCGCACACGGCGACGTCGTTGTCGTATCCGAACCGCTGCACTGTCACGATTCTGAACATCGATGTGACCCCGCAGATCGACGCCGTCCTCAAGCCACGGCTCGACGACGGCATGAGCCAGCTCGATCACCGGATCGCCGAGCTCACGAACGTCCAAGAGCGAGTCGCGAAGGTGTGGGACCGGCTGTGGAAGCCGATGCAGGTTGCGCCCGATGCGTGGCTGCTCGTCCGTCCCCAGGCCCTGCGCGTGGCGCCGCTCGACGGACAAGGCCTCGTCGTCTCGACCGCGATCGGCATCGATGCGAAGCCGCTGCTGACCATCGGCACGGCGCCCGCGCAGCCGGCGATCCCACCGCTGCCGAAGCTGACGATCGCGCCGCCGGGCAACTCATTCTTCGTGTCGCTGCGGGGCGATATCACTTACACAGCGGCCTCAGCGCAGCTCGCGCGCGCGCTCGTCGGCAAGCACCTCGATCTCGTCGGTCACGACGTCGAGATCCGCGGCGCCAAGGTCGAAGGCGTCAACAACGTTGCGGTGCTCGCGCTCGAGGTCGTCGCGAAGACAGGGCTGCTTCGCCGCACGAAGGCGACGATCTACCTGACCGGCGTGCCGCGGATCGACGCGACGACATCGGTGCTGGAAGTTGCCGACCTCGACTTCTCGGTCGAGACCCGACGTGCGCTCCAGGGCCTCGAGTGGCTCCTTCACGAACGGCTCGTGGGGCTCGCGCGGGACAAGGCACGATGGCCGATTGGCGAGCAGCTCGGTAAGGCGAAGACTCGTCTCGAGGAGGCCCTCGACAAGACCGTGGACGGGGTGTCGCTGCGCGGCCACGTCGCCGAGCTCCGCGCCGTGGGCGTGCTCACGACGTCCGATCGGTTCGCCGCGTACGCAGAGGCGCGCGGGACCGCGAGCATCACCGTCGTTCCGTAGGCTGCGTCCGCGCGCGCACTAGCCGTGCAGGGCGGGCGGAGTTTCTAGGACCACGCGAGCGCGTCGATATCGCGGTTCTCGAGGTGCTTCTTGTCGGCGCCGTGGCGCGCGACCGCGAGCATCGCCTTGCCGACGTTCTCGGTCGTCGTGCCGACGCCGAAC
>JABFXX010000714.1 GCA_013368795.1 Kofleriaceae bacterium | reverse complement strand
GACCGCGTGATCAGTGCGCCCACTCTCGCCGGTGGCGCAGCCACGCGCCTCGTCGATCCCAGTCGCGACGCGCCGAGCCCCGCCGCCGCGAGCATCACGGCTGCACCGACGAGCACGCCGCGCGCGCCCGCCGCCGACGCGATCGGAATGACGAGCAGCGCGCCGATCGCCGCGCCCGCGCCGCCGGTCGCCGCGAGCAGCGGCAGCATCCGCTGGCTGCGCCGCGCGTCGATCCGCTCCGCGATCACGACCCAGAACGCGAGGTCGGTCGCCGCCGCGAGCTGCTTGCCGCCAATGAGCGTTGTCACCGCAGCCGCCCTCGGCGCCGCGACCGCGAGGATCGCGAGCCCCGCGATCACCGCGGCCGACACGAACGACAGGCTCGCGAGCACGCGGCGCCGTTCGAGCCGATCCGACAATCCACCGACGACGGCGAGCACGACCGCGAGCAGCGCGCTCGACACCGCGACCGCTTGCCCCAGGTGCGCCGGCCCGAGCTCGGCCAGAAACAGCGCGTCGGCGGCAGACGCCGTCATCGCCGCACCGCCGCTCGCGAGCGCGAACACCGTGCCGGCCGTCACCACGAGCGTGCGCTCGTCGGCGCGCAGCACGCGCGCGCCGGTCAGTCGCGCAGCAGCTGAAGATGGGGTCAGACACAACTTATACAACTTCGCCGGACAAGCCGTCCGAGCAACTCGTGCAACTTGTGTCTGACCCCTATTGGCTGAACGTGCCGTTGTAGTACGCGTCCTCGTCGGTCGAGATCAGGACCTCGTAGCGCGCGAGGTCGAGCTCGGCCTTCACGGCGAGGTCCGCGGAGAACGTGCCGTCCTTGCGCGTCACCGCGTTGCCGAGCCACACCGAGCCGGCGCCCGACTGGCCGGCCGGCGCGACCCACACGTTGACGTGGTGATCCGGTAGGCCCTTGCCCGCGTAGCGGACGAGCCCTTCGACGTGGATCAGGTCGCCGCGGTACACGCTCGAGTCGCTCGCGGTGACGAGCAGCTCGGGGGTCTTCTTCTTCGGATCCTGCGACTTCACGGGCCGGTTCGGATCGGGAGAGATGCGGTCCTGCGGCGCAGACGGGTTGCCGCCGCCATTGTTCGCATCGGCGCCGGCGGTGCCGGCAGTACCGGCCGAACCCTGGCCGGCGCCACCGCCATTGGTGCCGTTGGTCGCGACCGCGCCGCTCGGCGGT
The DNA here is from genome assembly GCA_013368795.1 of Kofleriaceae bacterium. Taxonomy (GTDB): domain Bacteria; phylum Myxococcota_A; class Polyangia; order Haliangiales; family Haliangiaceae; genus JABFXX01. The sequence goes on along the minus strand of JABFXX010000714.1, from coordinate 7,077 downwards.
GCCTGATCGAGGCTCTTCTTCTTTTCGGCCTTCTGTTGATCGGTGAGGCCGTTCACCTCGCCCTCGAGCTGCGTGTACTGGTTGTTCTGGTACTCGGGCGGCTTCGCGAACGGATCGTCGCCGCGCGGCCGGTGGAGGCGCTTGTCGTCGGCACCGGTGACGTTCATGCGGAGCGCGGCGCCGCCGAGATCGATGCGCTGCCAGCCGCGCTTGGGGAACCACACCTCGACGAATGCGTGCGCCTCGTTCTGGACGTAGCGCGTCGGGATGCCGAGCGCGTTGGCGGTCACCATGAACGCGAACGAGCGGTGCCGGCAGACGCCGGTCTGGCTGTCGCAAAGGTCGCGATAGATGTCGCCGGTCGGGTTCTTGATCTCGCCGGGCTCGAACGCGCGAAAATGCTTCACCAGCGCGTTGAACGCGACGCTGAGGTCGTAGCCCTCGTCGATGCGGAGGTTCGCGAGCGTGACCTTCGCGGCGCGAATGATCTGCGGCGGGACGACGGGCCTCAGCTCGGGCGGCGTCGCGGCGATGACGTCGCGCACCTTCATCGGCGAGCCGGCAGGGAGCGACGGCGCGAAGTAGCCGGCATCGGCGTCGGCATAGAACACGAGGCGGTACTGGCCGGCGGCGCTGCGCTCGTCGCTGCGGACGTAGAAGTTGTCGGAGCCGTCCTTGCTGAACTTCAGCGCGATGCGCGGCTTCACCTCGTAGGAGAGGATGCGCATGTCGGGCGCGACCGAGGGCAGCGGGATGTCGACGCCGGGCTTCAGCTCGACCATCACGTCGCCCCAGAACCGATCGCGCTTCGCCGGATCGGTGGTGCCACCGACGGGAATCTCGGTGAGCACCGTGCGCGCGACGTGGAGCGTATAGTCGTCGCCGACGGCATCGAACGCGCTCATGCGCTTGAACGGCAGGACGTCGGGATTGAAGACGCTGACGTACTGGAGCGTGCCGTCGTTGCCCGTCTTGTTGTCGGGCTTGAGCGACGTCATGCGATCCGCGGCGAAGCCACCCTTGCCGAGCACGGGCTCGCCCGGCTGACCCTTCTGATCGAGCGACGGCTCGGCGAGGAGCTTGTCGCCGGCGACGATCGCGTTCGGGTTCGCACCGGTGCCACTGCGACCGATCGCGCCGCCGCCCGAGGCCTTGTCGCCGGTCAGCGCCGGAAGCTCCTCGTGGAGCTTGGGTTGCGGGCGCCCGGGAGCCTGCGCGAGCACGAGACCGGTGGCGGTCGCGCCGACGGCAAGGACGGCGAGCAGGGGTCCGGGACGCATCGCCCTGATGATGACACGGGCAGCGCCCGCCGGTAGCGGCGCTATCCGCGGCTGACGGTCAGATTGACAGGCACGGTGACGAGCGTCGGAGCGCCGGTCGCGGGGAACCGCCAGCCGGCGAGCTCGCGCTTGACGCACGAGAGCAGGCCCTGGTTGTGGAGGTAACGCGGCGCCTGCACCCGGCTGCGCGAGACCTTGCCCGTGCCCTCGACGACCATCTTCACGGTGATCGTCCCGGCGAGGTCGGTGTTCGAGGCGGCCTGCACGACACAGTTCTGCACGCCCGCGGACTGGCTCGCGATCACCGACTGGATCTCGCTGTTCTCGAGCGCACGCGACTCGCCGCCGCCGCCCATGTCGATCGACTGCTTCGGCGGAGACGTGTCGTCGCCGCGCCACTCGAGCGCGCGATCGGAGGCGGACAGCTGGACGAGACGCGGTGGCTCGGTCTCCTCGCCGCCACCGGAGTTTGCCCAGTCCTCATCTTCGCCGCCGGGCTGACGAGCGCCGCCGCGCCGGCCCGGTCGCTTCTTCTTCACCTTCGCGACGCCCGCGTCACTCGGCGCCTCGGCGACCACTCCGGCGTCCATCGGTGCGGTACCGTGGCCTCCCCACGGTGGACGCAGGGCGAGATACATTCCTCCGGCCCCGACAACAAGGCCGATGACGAGCCCCACTCCGAGTGAGCCACGCACTGGCCACAAGTTGTATCACGCGTTTTCCCTCGGAGCCGCGGCATGGGTGACCGCGACCGGTGCGGTCACGATCTACGCGGTCCAGGGCGCGTGCGTGAAGGTCATGTCCGAGATCGCCGCATCGATCGTCGGCGACGTCGTCGCGCTCGCGGTCGTGCTGGTCGCGGCGCGGCTTGCGGGCATGCGCCTTGGCGACCTCGGCGTGCGCCGGCCAGCGGTCCGGTTCGTCGGCGCCGCCGTGCTGATCGGCTGCACCGCCTGGTATCTGAACCTCCTGCTCGTCCTGTGGCTGCAGCCACCCGGCGACACCAAGACGCTCGAGCACATGGTCGAGCAGACCGCGCTCCTGCCGACGGTGGTCGGCCTCGGCCTCCTGCCCGCGCTCGTCGAGGAGCTCGTGTTCCGCGGCGTGCTCGCGCGTTCGCTCGCGGCGCGGTTCGATCCGATCATCGCGGTCGTCGCCTCGGCGGCGGTGTTTGCCGCCTATCACGTGCTGCCGATCCAGATGGTGCCGACGTTCGTGCTCGGCCTGTGGCTCGGCGTCCTGACGGTGCGCTCGCGGTCGATCGTGCCTGCGATGGTCACGCACTTCATCAACAACGTGATCGCGATCGTCGTGTCGCGCGACGAGATTCCGAGCGTGAGCTCGGCGATCGGCGCGCATCCGACCGCGATGGCGTGCGGCTCCGCGGCCGTGCTCGCGTGCGGGCTGCTCCTGTGCGTGAAAGGAGCGCAGACATGAGCGACACCAAGCTCGAGTTCACGACGCTCGCGCTGCGCCGCACGATGGCCTCGGACTACGCCGAGCTGTCGCCGATCGTCGCGCCGCAGGTCACCGCGTATGGCTCGGAGGACTGGACGCGCACCGAGCTCTCGCTCGCGCTGTCGGAGCTGCCCGACGAGGCGAGGCCCGCGACGGTCGCGCGACTCGTGTTCCCCGACGGCGTGCGGCTCGAAGAGGTCGAGGTCGAATTCGCGCGCACCGAGCTGCAGGGCCGGCTCGCGCGGCCGCAGAAGGCGACGATCACCGTCGTCGTCGTGCCCGAGCCGCGCGCCGAGGCGCCGGAGCCTTCGGGACACTGGGTGTTCGTCCCGGTCATCGATCACGCGTGCTACGTGTCGACGAAGGAAGACCTGAAGAAGCGGCTCGCGAAAGAGCTGTCGGTCTTGCCCGCCGCGCTCGCGCTCGAGCTCGACGGCTGGAAGCGTCTGATGACGTGGACGCCGACCTCGCTCGAGCCACTCGAGGTCGAGCTCGTGACGACGCCGCTCGCGCAAGCGCAGGGCCGCAAGGCGCTCGCCGACGCCGAGCGCAAGCGCCAGGCACGGGCGACGCTCGAGAGCGCGGCGCGCCTCGTGAAGCCGGTCTCCGATCCGCCGCCGCTCGTCGGGCGCGGCGAGCTACTCGACGAGCTGTCGCGCGTGCTCGAGCACCGCGGCAAGCGCAGCATCCTGCTCGTCGGCGACGAGGCCGCCGGCAAGTCGGCGCTCGTCGAGGCATGGGTGACGCAACATCCACAGCGCCAGGTGTGGGCGACCTCGGCGAGCGAGCTCGTCGCCGGTGCGAGCGGGCTCGGCGAGTGGCAGCAGCGCGTCGCGAACGTGCTCGCCGCCGCCGAGACGCTCGGCGCGATCCTCTATTTCGACGACTTCGGCGCGCTGTTCGCGGACCGTCCTGCCGAGGGCGGCGTCGACATCGGCGCGGCGATCCGCCGGCATGTCGTCGACGGGCGCGTATGCGTGATCGGCGAGCTGACCGCGGTCGCGCTCGATCGCGCGGAGCGACAGGACGTGTCGCTGATCGGCTCGATGCTGCGCGTCCACGTGCCGCCGACCGATCCGGCGACGACGATCGAGGCGTGCAAGGCATGGGCGCAGTACTGGCTGAACACCCAGCCGCAGCGGCCGCAGATCGCGCCCGCGATGGTGCCGACCGCCGTCGATCTCGCGCGCCGCTACCTGCCCTACCGCGCGTTCCCCGGCAAGGCGGTGCGCCTGCTCGAGGAGCTGCGGGTCGCGCACGACGCCTCGCGCGACGAGAGCGGCGCCGGCCGCATGCTCGGCGACGCCGATCTGTACGCCGCGTTCTCGTGGGCGACGGGCATCCCGATCCAGCTCCTCGACGAGACGCGCTCGATCGCCGCCGACGACGTCGTCACGCAGCTGCGCCGCCGCATGGTCGGCCAGGACGCCGCGGTGCGCCGCGTCGCCGAGGCCATCTGCGTCGCGAAGGCGCGGCTCGCGCCCGCCGACAAGCCGCTCGCGAGCCTGCTGTTCGTCGGACCGAGCGGCGTCGGCAAGACCGAGCTCGCGCGGTCGGTCGCCGCGTATCTGTTCGGCACGCCCGACAAGATGGTCCGGCTCGACATGAGCGAGTACACCGATCCGTGGGCGGCGGAACGGCTGTTCGGCGGCACGAGCGGCGAGGACGGTCGACTGACCGCGGCGGTGAAGAGCCAGCCGTTCGGCGTCGTGCTGCTCGACGAGATCGAGAAGGCGCACCCGTCGGTGTTCGACCTGCTCCTTCAAGTCCTCGGCGAGGCACGGCTGACCGACGGCCGCGGCCGCACGACCTACTTCCACAACTCGCTGATCGTGCTGACGTCGAACCTCGGCACGCGCTCGGCGAAGGGTCGACTCGGCCTCGGCCCCGACGAGCCGGAGCGCGATCGCGAGGATCGCCGGTATCGCGACGCTGTGCTCGCCGCGTTCCGCCCCGAGCTCGTCAACCGGCTCGATCAGATCGTCGTGTTCCATCCGCTCGAGCCGGCCGAGATCGCGAAGGTCGCCGACATCGCGATCGCACGGCTCGCGGAGCGCCGCGGCCTCACCCAGAGCGGCGTGCTCCTCGACATCTCACCCGCCGCGCTCGCCCGCCTCGCCGAGACCGGGTTCTCCGCCGAGCTCGGTGCGCGCGCGCTGCGCCGCCATCTCGACGCGTCGCTGCTCGCACCGGCCGCACGCCTGCTCGCACGGGCCGGCGCCGACGGACACGGCGGCACGCTAACGGTCCGGACGCCGGACGAAGAGGTCCAACGCGACAAGGGCGCGCGGATCGCCGTCCACGAAGGCGACGTTCACGTCGCGCTGTGGCGCCGTGCCGCGTCGACCGGCAAGCGCATGGTGCGGAGCGCGCTCGCGCTCGGCGAGCTGCGCCGCGATACCGATCGCGAGCTCGCGCGGCCGGGCGCGACCGCGGTGCGCGACAGGATCGGCGAGCTCGAGGCAACGCTCGCGACCGCCGCGCACAAGAAGGATGGTAAGAGCGGCCTGCCCGGCAGCGAGATCGCGCGCCTGTCGACGGATCACGCCCGCCTCTCCGCGCTGTGGACGACGTGCGCGTCGGCGCAGGGCGAGCTGCGCACCGCCGAGGAGCTCTGCCTCGAAGCGCTCGCAAAGGACATCGACGCGGTCGACCTGATCGACAGTGCGATCGCACAGCGCCAGAAGTTCCGCCGCGATCTGTTCTGGCTGCTCGTCGGCATGCGGCCGCAGCGTCCCGGCATCACGATGCTCGTCCACACGCCCGATGCGCGCCCTGCCCTGTTCGCGTGGGTGAAGCTCGTGCTCGAAGCAGCGAGTCATCACGGCTGGCGCGGCAGCGTTCACCTGTGGGGCGAGCAGCAGGCGGGATGGAAGCCCCCGTGGGGCCCGCCGCACGATCGCGCGTGGGCCGAGAAGAGCCTCGTCGCTGCAGGACCGACCGCGGCGCTCGTCCGCATCGCCGGCACCGGCGCCGACCTCCTGTTCGGGCTCGAGGCGGGCCTGCATCGGTTCGTCGGCCTCGCCGGCGAGCCGTGTCACGTCTGGGTCGACCTGCTCGAGCCAAAGACCGAATTCACCGACGAGGAATGGCAGGTCTTGCCGCCACCGCCGCAGCCTCGCGCCGCACGCGGCACGCCGATGCGCGAGGTCACGATCGGCGCCAATCGCGTCACCACCGCCGGCGAGGAGGTCGATCCGACGTGGACCGAGCTGCCGCGCCGGCTCGCCGAGGCCGCGGTCACGCGCCTGCTCTCGGCGCTCGATCACAAGGGCCACAACTGCCGCTACGACGAGGACGACAAGCTGTGGGTCTACGACAACCCTCTCTCGGCGCTCACCCAGGGTGACAAGCCATGAGGGTCCACTTCAGCGTCGGCATCTACCTGAAGAAGGATGCAGAGGAGGAATGGACTGCGCTCGTGCCGGCGCGCTACGGCGCGTACATCTCGGGTACCGGCGAGTCGAAGCTGCGCGAGCGCATGATCGAACGCCTGCGCGACAACCTGCGCCGTGTCCCGCCCGTCGAGCAGGAGCTGTTCCAGCTGCCCGTCGGCACCGAGCTCGTGCGCATGCCGATCGACGTGAAGTCGAAGGGCGGCAGCATCCACGGCCACATGCCGCTGATCGTCGAGCCGCGCTGGACGAGCGAGCACTCGCAGCGCCTGTTCGTCTATCACCCGCAGCGCCGCGACATGTGGTTCGTCACCGAGGACCGCGCCGACATCCCGTCGCTCGCCGTCCTGCTCGCGCGCGAACACTGGACCGACGTCGAGGACGAGACCGAGATCGAAGACCTCCTGTCGAACGGCAAGGACCGGCTCGTCACCGTCGCGTTCTCGGCCGAGCCGATGTCGCTGCTCGACCTCCTGCCGTCGCGCAAGAAGGACAACCGCGCCGCCGCGTCCGCACCGCGTCCCGATCGCGTGCTCCACGACCTCGCCGTCGACGAGACGCAGCGCGCGGCGTCGGGCTCGGTTCGCCTCGGCGTGCCTCGCTCGCCGTACCGCGAGCGGCTCGCGTATCTGCTCGGCGGTCAGCGTCCTCGCTCCGCTGCGGTGATCGGCCCGCCGGGCGCCGGCAAGACGATGCTGATCCACCAGTGGATCGCGGACCGTCTCGTCGAGGACGGCTATCCGATCCACAAGAACCTCGATCGCTGCTTCCACGTGTGGCGGCTCTCCGGCAAGCGCCTGATCGCCGGCATGTCGTATCTCGGCCAGTGGGAGGAGCGCTGCCTCGCCGTGCTCGACGAGGCGCGCAAGAAGAAGGGCATCCTCTGGCTCGAGGATCTCCATCTGTTCGGCCGGCTCGGCCAGTCGCGCCAGAGCGAGCGCAGC
>JABFXX010000221.1 GCA_013368795.1 Kofleriaceae bacterium | reverse complement strand
GCCATCGGCGCGCAGCCACGGCACGAGCCAGTAGCCGTCGACGCGCAGGCCGAGCGGGTGAGGGCGGCCGGGGTGGCGCGCGGCCCGGTTCGCGGCGACGAGATCGACGATCGCGGCCGACGCGGGCGCGGGCGCGGCCTCGTCGCGGATCACGATCAGGCCGTCGACCGTCATCGGCAGCGCCGCGAGACCGTCGGCAGAGGCGGCGAGCGCCTTCGCCTCGGGGAGCCAGTCGAGCTGCGCGAGCTCCGCTGGCACGGGCTGGAGCAGCTTCTCGGCGACGAGCCCGGGCAGCCACGTCGCGTCGATCCGGATGACGTCGGGGCAGTTCGCGCCGGCGCGCAGGATCTCGCCGATCACCTGCTGGCCGCGCGCGAACGGCACGAGCGACGAGTCGACCGCGATCCCGCGCTCGGCCATCGTCGCGTTGAAGACCTCGGTCTCCTCGGGGCCGAACGTGTGGAGAAATCGGATCGGCGCGGGGCCGGGCGCGTCCGACGAGCCACCGCACGCCGCGACCGCAGCGATCAGCAGCCCTCGCAGCGCGCGTTCGCAAGTCATCGCGACGCGAGCATCGCATGCGGCGCGCGTGATATCAGTGGGCCGTGCGCAGCATGACCGGCTTTGGACGCGGCGTCGCCGAGCAAGGGCGAACGCGTGCGACCGTCGACGTGCGGGCGGTCAATCATCGTTTTCTCGACCTCAAGCTCCGTGGCGCGCCGCTTCTGCCCGCGCTCGAAGAGGCCGCGTCATCGAAGGTCCGCGCCGCGATCGAACGAGGCAGCCTCGCGATCACCGTTCACCTCGTGCGCGTAGGTGAAACGACGACGCGAATCGACAGCGAGGCGGCGCGCGCCGCCCATACCCAGCTCGCAGACCTCGCGCACTCGCTCGGTCTGCCATCGCCCGACCTCGCGCTCGTGCTCGCGCAGCCGGGCGTCGTCGTCACCGGCGACGATCGCCGCGACGAGACCGACGACGCCGCCGTGCTCGTCGCGCTCGACGGCGCACTCGCGCAGCTCCAGTCGATGCGCGAGACCGAAGGCAAGGCGCTCGCCCGCGAGCTGACCGCGCGGATCGACGAGCTCGGCACGATCCGAGCCGCGATCGAGAAGCTCGCCCGCGAGGTCCCCGAGCGCGTCCAGAAGCGCCTGCAGGAGCGCCTGCGCCGCCTGCTCGCCGACGAGACCACCGACAAGGCCGCCGACGCGGCCGGCTGGCTCGATCCGCAGCGGCTCGCCCAGGAGGTCGCGCTGCTCGCCGAGCGCGCCGATGTCACCGAGGAGCTGGTTCGCCTCGCGAGCCACCTCGAGCAAGCGCGCACGCTGATCGCGGGCTCGGCCCCGGCAGGACGGCGGCTCGACTTCCTTGTCCAGGAGATCGGCCGCGAGCTGAACACCATCGGAAGCAAATCGGCGGCGACGGAGATCAGCACGGCGATCGTCGAAGCGAAGGCCGTGCTCGAGAAGGTGCGCGAACAAGTCCAGAACGTGGAATGATGCCGGCCATCCAGATGAGCAGTCGCGGCGTCCTGGTCATCGTGTCCTCGCCGAGCGGGGCAGGGAAGACCACGCTCACGAGGCGCCTCCTGACCGAGTTCAAAGGTCAGCTCGAGTTTTCGATCTCCTACACCACGCGTCCGATGCGGCCCGGCGAGGTCGATGGCCGCGACTACTGGTTCGTCTCGCCCCAGAGATTCCAGGAGATGGTCGAGAACCAGGAGTTCGCGGAGCACGCGTTCGTTCACGCGAACCGCTACGGCACCGCCCTGGCGCCGATCGAGCACGCGCTCGCCGAGGGTCGCGACATCATTTTCGATGTCGACTGGCAGGGCGGCAAGGCGCTGTCCGCCGCCTGGCCCGCGGACTCGCTGAAGATCTTCGTGCTGCCACCCGATCTCGAGACCTTGGCTTCGCGCCTGCGACAGCGCGCCACCGACGCACCCGAGATCATTGCCACCCGGCTTCGCAACGCGCTGGCCGAGCTCGAGCACTTCAACGAGTACCAGCACTTGATCGTCAATGACGATCTGGAGCGCGCGTATGGCGTCCTGCGTGCGGTGTACCTGACTCGCAAGTTCGGTGTAACCAACCGCACGGACGTGCCTTTCGACCTCACGAACCTTTCAGCGATCGTCAGCCGAAACCGGGACGCCGAAGCTCACGCCAAGAAGCTAGTCGGGCGATAACGCTCGTACGCCCTCGGTGATCGACGCTATTGACGCGCGTGGGGCGGGAGGGAAAGCTAGTTCCATGCTGGGCATTCGTCTGCTCGCGGTGATGGTCGCTCTAGCGGGATGCAGTCGGACGTTCCACGGCGTTGCCGTGCAACCCAACCCGCTCGCCGACCAGAACGAGACGCTCCGCAGCTCCGAGAAGATCACGATCGTTCGCGGCGACATGGAGCTCGAGATGCCGGACGATCCGGCGCCGACCCAGCGCGCGTCGCTCGTCCACAACCATCGCTACCCTCTCCTCAACGAGGCGAGCTTCACGATGGTGTCGCGCGATCGCCTGCGCTTCCACGTCCAGATCGATCACAAGTGGCAGGAGTGGGCGGACCTGAACTCGTGGGACGTCGAGCTGACGGACGACAAGGGCCGCAGCTGGCACCCCGAGGCGATCGAGCACGCGCGGACCAACATCATCACCCGGATGTGGGACCGCGAGCGCCGGAGCGCCCGCCGCAACCAGTACGGCGACATCGTCGAGATCAATGACGACGGCTGGCGCAACCGCCAGACCCTCGGCTCGCTCTCGGTGTTCCGCGGCAAGGCCGACTTCGTGTTCTACCAGCGCGACCTGTTCTCGGCGAATGTCCGCGAGCTCCGGCTGGTGGTGAAGCGGTCGGGCGAAGCCTTTGAATTCGTGTGGCGTTTCCAGGATAACGTCGCCTCGGAGTAAGCCCGTCCAGACGACTTCTGGCAGCTTGGCCAGGTTCGCTGCTGCGTTGCGCCGTGGTACCCTCGATAGGGTCTCGCGTAGTCGTGATGCATCAGCTTGACCAGATTCTCAGTGAGGTTGCCGGGTACCACCCGAGTGCAGACCTCGGAATGATCCGCAAGGCGTACCAGTTCGCCGCCGCGGCCCATGACGGTCAGACGCGCAAGTCTGGCGACCCGTACGTCACGCACCCGCTCGCGGTCGCGCAGGTGATCGCCGAGCTGAAGCTCGACGTCGCCAGCGTGTGCGCGGGTCTCTTGCATGACTGCGTCGAGGACACGAGCGCCACCGTCGAGCAGCTCGGCGAGCAGTTCGGCAAGGAGATCGCGTTCCTCGTCGACGGCGTCACCAAGCTCGGCAAGCTGCCGTACTCGACGCGCGAGGAGCAGCAGGCGGAGAACTTCCGCAAGATGCTGCTCGCGATGGCGCGCGATATCCGCGTCATCCTCGTGAAGCTGTGCGACCGCCTCGACAACATGCGGTCGCTCAACCACCTGCCGCCCGAGAAGCAGGAGCGCATCGCCGCCGAGACGATGCAGATCTACGCGCCGCTCGCGAACCGCCTCGGTATCCAGTGGGTGAAGGTCGAGCTCGAGGACCTCGCGTTCAAGTACCTCTACCCCGGCGAGTACGAGCAGCTCGCGGGCGAGATCGCGAAGAGCCGCTCGGAGCGCCTCGAGTACATCCACCACGTCGAGAAGCTCATCCACAAGGAGATGACCGACAACGGCGTGCCGTGCTCGGTCATGGGGCGCGCGAAGCACCTGTGGTCGATCTACACGAAGATGAAGCGCACGCAGCGCCCCTTCGAGGAGATCCACGACGCGATCGGGTTCCGCGTGATCACCGACAGCCAGATGCACTGCTATCAGGCGCTCGGGGTCGCGCACTCGACGTGGACGCCGATTCCCGGCCGCTTCAAGGACTACATCGCGCTGCCCAAGCCGAACCTCTACCAGTCGCTGCACACCGCGGTGATCGGTCCGCGCGGCGAGCGCATCGAGATCCAGATCCGCACGCACGAGATGAACCTCGTCGCGGAGCACGGCATCGCGGCGCACTGGAAGTACAAGGAAGGCAAGCCGCTCGTCCTCGAGGACGACAAGAAGTTCGCCTGGCTCCGCCAGCTCATGGAGTCGCAGAAGGAGCTGCGCGATCCGACCGAGTTCCTCGAGTCGGTGAAGATCGACCTGTTCGGCGACGAGGTCTACGTGTTCACGCCGGGCGGCGACGTCAAAGCGCTGCCGAAGGGCAGCTGCCCGATCGACTTCGCGTACGCCGTCCACAGCTCGATCGGCGATCACTGCTCGGGTGCGCGCGTCAACGGGATGATCGTCCCGCTGCGCTATCAGCTTCGCAACGGCGACACGATCGAGATCATCACGAGCCCGAACCAGAAGCCGAACAAGGACTGGCTCAAGCTCGTCAAGACGGCGCGCGCGCGCACGAAGATCCGCTACCTCCTGCGCCAGGAGCAGCGCGACAAGGCAGTCGCGCTCGGCACCGATCTCATCGACAAGGCGCTGCGCAAGCACGACACGACGCTCAAGCAGGCCGAGAAGCAGATGAAGCACGCGGCCGACGAGCTGCGCTGCCAGACCGTCGACGAGCTGATCGTCCAGGTCGGCTACGGCAAGATCACGGTGCAGCAGGTCCTCGAGAAGGCACTGCCGGGCCTGGGCAAGAAGCCGGAGCCCGAGGCTGCACCGAAGGCCGAGTCGATGCTGAAGACGCTGCTGCGCAAGGTCACGCGCCGCACGTCGTCGAGCGGCATCAAGGTCGCCGGCGAGGAGGACATCCTCGTTCGCTTCGCGAAGTGCTGCTCGCCGCTACCGGGCGATCCGATCGTCGGCTTCATCACGCGCGGCCGCGGCGTCACCGTCCACCGCCGCGATTGCGACAAGGGCCTCGATCTCGATCCCGATCGCCGCATCGAGGTCGAGTGGGACGGTCAGAGCAAGGCGCAGCACGAGGTCGCGATCCAGGTCCTCTGCACGAACAAGCCGGGCCTGCTCGCGCACATCTCCCAGTCGTTCACCGACCAGGGCGTCAACATCAGCCAGGCGCACTGCCGCGCGACCGAGGACGGCCGCGCCGTCAACACGTTCCACGCGAGCGTGCGCGACCTCGATCAGCTGAAGAGCGTGATCCGCTCGCTGTCGCGCATCAAGGGCGTGTTCAGCGTCGACCGCGTCTCGGCCGATCTCAGCTAGCCTTCGGTCGCGACAGGAATCCGACGAGCGCGGTCACGACGACGATCGCGAGGTAGACGGTCACGACCGTCGACGCGAACGTCGCCGCCTTGACCCACGGGCTCTTCTTCACGAACCGCGGATCTTCGAGACGGACGACGATCGTGCGCGCGGCCCACACGCCCGCGATCGCGAGCGCGCTGCCGAGCGATGACACGAGCAACGACCACGTGCGCCGCTGATAGACGGCGACGGCGAGGCCGAGCGCGGCGATCCCGAACGCTCCGATGATCGCGAGATAGCCGGTCGAGAGGCGCGCAGCGAGCTCGAACCCGCTGCGCAATCCTGCGCGACCGACATGCGCGATCTCCGTCGAGCGAACGTAGATCGACCACACAACGAGGCCGATGGCCGCGAGGCCACCGACGACGAGCAAAATGAATGCGGCGACGCGCGCTGCGCGATGAAGCGAGCTTGCTTCGCCGGTCGTCATTGACGACTAGCGCTTAACGCTTCGGGGCCGGCTTGCCGGGCTCGCCGAGACCGGCGAAGAGCTCCGTCTTCGACGCGGTCGACTTGCGAGCTTGCTTGTTCTTGCGGCGACGGCCCGCCTTCTCGTGCCTGTTCTTGCGCTTGACCGTGGTGGCCTTGGTGTTCGATGCCATGACAAATCCTTTGTGGAGACCGGGGTTTCTAGCTCATTCGTGTGTTACGTTGCAATGCCTGGGGGATGACCGCATGAAGCTCTGCCCCAAGTGCCAGAAACAGTTCAGCGACGACGCGAACTTCTGCCCCGTCGACGCGGCCCGTTTGGTGCCGCTGGAGACGCAGGCGGCGGGCGCCGACTCTCTTACCTCGAGGTTCGACCTGGGCCAACGGCTCGGAGGAACTCGTACCGGCGCCGTCTATCGGGCGACCGATAAGACGACGGGCAAGGCCTGCGCGGTCAAGACCGTGGCCTCGACGGTGGTGGCGCTCCCAGGCGTCGCCCAGCGGCTCGAGCGCGAGCTCAAGCAGCTCGAGCGCGTGAAGAGCGTCGGTGTCGCCCAGGTGCTCGCCTCCGGCAAGCGCGGCGACGAGACGTGGGTCGCGACCGAGCTCCTCGATGGCGCCCAGACCCTCGCCGAGGCGATCGCCGCCCGCGGGCCGATCCCGCAGGACCAGGCTGCCGACCTCATCGAGGTGATCGGTGAGGCCCTGATCGAGGCCGCCCAGGTGGGTGTCGTTCACCGCGATCTCGCGCCGAAGAACGTTCTGTTCGCCGGCGGCGACATCAAGCTCATCAACTTCTCGCTGCCGGTGCCGACGACCGACAAGGTCCCCGGCGTGCCGGAGTTCGTCGCGCCGGAGCAGGTCGAGGGTCGCCCCGTCGACCAGCGCTCGAACCTCTACTCGCTCGGCGCGCTCTATTACTACGTGCTCACCGGCCAGATGCTGTTCGAGGGCTCGGCGGCCGACGTTCACCAGGCGCACCTCGCCGGTCAGATCAAGCCGCCGTCTCAGCTCGTGCAGCTGCCGACGGCCGTCGAGACCGTCATCATGCGCGCGCTCGATCGCAGCCCGACGAAGCGCTTCCTCACGGTTCGCCAGTTCGTCGACGAGGTCCAGCGCGTCGGCCACGGCGAGGTCATCGAGCTCAAGGCGCCGGCGGCCGCGGGCCGCGCCAACCCACGCCACAAGGGCGATCTCGTCCAGACGCTGCTCGGCGTGAAGGGCGGGCTGTCGCCGATCGCGTCGGCCCCGACGATCAATCCGCAGCCTGCGGTCGCGTCTGCGCCCGTCGCGGCGGTCGCTCCGTCGCCTGCGCCGTCTCCGTCGCCGGCAGCGACCCAGCTCGGCGTGCTGTCGGGACCGCCGGCGATGCCGGCTCCGGTCGCGCAGCCCGTCGGCATGGGCGCATCGGTCGCGTCGCCGCCGATCGGCATGCAGCCGCTGACGCCTCCCGCCGGTTCCGAGGACCCACGTTCGCCGTGGGCTCAGCCCGCCGCCCAGCCGGCGGCTGCACCTGCACCTGCACCTGCTCCGGCGCCGGCCGCGGTCGCCGCTGCAGCGCCGGTCGCCGCTGCAGCTCCGGTCGCCGAGGCAAAGCCGCAGGCACCGGTCGTAGCCGCGCCGGTGATCGCGCCGACGCCCGCTGCCGCTGCCCCCGCCGGCAAGAAGAAGGCGGCCGCCGAGGCGGACCCGAAGGGCAAGTTCCGCGAGACGATGTGGTTCAAGAAGGGCGACCTCGACGCGCAAGCGGCGGTCGCCGCTGCCGAGGAGCGCGCGCGTACCGGCAAGGACCACGCGAACGACAAGGCGGACTCGAAGTCGATCGACGAGCGCTACAACGACGACGGCTCGATCACGCGCGGCGACAAGGAGAAGTACTCGCTGCGCACCGGCGGTACGCAGATGATGGCCGCTGTCCGCGACGATCGTGGCGCGAGCCAGAGCCTCGGTAAGGTCTCCGAGGACGCACTGATCGGCGAGATGAAGGGCCTGCCGGCCTGGATCAAAGCCGCGATCGCCGCCGGCGTCCTCGCGGTCGTCATCATCGTGATCGCCGTCCTCGCCGGCTGAAAATCGTCGACGTCGACGTCGCCGTGGCCGTGAGCGTGGACGATCCCGTGATCGTGGCCGTGCACGTGCACGGGAACGCCCCCGTGGGCGTGGCCGACGCCGTGGACGAATGAGGTTGCGAGGGGCCTCGAACGTACGCCACGCGTTCGCACGCACAAATGGCCCGCGAGCTCGGGCGCGGGAACTGGTCTCCGAGCTTGCGCTCTGGGGCGCCGACCGAGATTTCGCACTCGGGCGCTGTCGATCGGGCGTTGTCGATCGGGCGCCGGATCAGGCTTCAACTCGGCGCCACGATGAGCGTCTCCACCGGCCGGCCTCGATCCGACGCTTTCGATCGCTTCGTCGACAGGTGCCGTTCAGCGGCTCTCGTCGCTCACGGGCGCGGCCACGCTCACGTTTGCGGTCCCGTTCACGTGCACGGCCGCGATCACGTGGTCGTCCACGATCACGTAAACGTGATCACGCGGGCGCGGGTCGGATCGTCGCCGACGCCACCGGCGAGATCGATGTCGCCCTTCACGCAGAGCGCCGCGGCCTCGACGACGAGGTCGGGGTGCGGACCCGCGACACCGATGATCGTCACCTCGCGCGCGAGGATGTCGCCGGGCAGGGCGGGGACCGCCCCATCGGCGAGCACGGTCAGCGTCGCGCGCGCACCGGCGAGCGATGCGGCAACCGTGATGGCGGCGGGCTCGGTCGCGATCACGCGCCACGGCCGGTTGCCCGTGCCCTGCGCGGCGATCGCGGCGTTGATCGCCGTACCGAGGTCACTCGAATCATCGACGACGGCCGCGCCCTTGCCGAGCAGCCAGTCGCGCCAGTGAGGCGGCGCGTCGCGGCCGACGACGACCGCGGGCGTGATGCCCTTCGCGCGCAGGATCTCGACGAGGAATCGCGTGATCGCGTTCGTACCGACGACGACGACGGGCTCGCGAGGCCCCAGGCCCGTGCGCGCGTAGAGCGTGTAGGCGGTCGCGACGTCACCGGGGACCGCGGCAGCGGCGGGGATGGGGAGATCGAGGCCGTGGTCGAGCGCGACGACCCAGCGCGACGTGACGCGAATGCGCTTGGCGGTCGCGTCGCGGCGCTTGGCGAACGCGCACACGGCGGCGCCGCCGCGTCGACAGACCTCGCACTGACCGCCCGGATCGGCGGGCGGCACGAGGACGCGTTTGCCGAGCAGGATCGCGGAACCCTGGGTCGCGTCGTCGACGACACCGACCGCGGCACCGCTCGGCTGCGCGGCGAGGACTGCGATGCCGACGAGCTCTGGCTCGGCAGCAGTGTTCTGGCTCACTGGTAGAAGCTCAGAAGGAGAAAGAGCGCGTTACCAGTCGTTGTGGCCGTTGCCACCGCGACCATTGCGACCCATGTCCATCTCGGTCGGGCGCTCGGGAGCGACGCCGATCGAGGTCTGCTCGCCGTCGTGGTCGAGCGTCTGGTTGCCAAAGCCCATCGCGAAGTCGCCGCCCTCGCTGTCGTACTGCTCCTCGAGCATCGCGGCGTCGTCGACGTCGAGCGGCTCTTCGGCCGCGGCGAGCGGCGGCGGGATCGAGGGCTGCTTGGCGCGACCCGGCGGGGGCGCGGGCGGCGCACCGCGCGTCGGACCCGAGCCGGGCTTCGCGGTGGGGCCCGAGCCGGGGCTCGGCGTCGGTCCAGATCCCGAGGTGGCCGCGCTCTGCGGCACGTTGCCACCGAGCGTCGAGACCGGAAGACCCTGGCGGGCGCGCCACGCGGACAGAGCCGCGACGAGATCGTCGTACGGGATCATGGATGCGACGATATCACGTGGTAGATGTTCCGCGGTGAGCTCGGCGATCAAGCTCCACACGTCGCACGTCCTCCCACGGGAGGGCTTCGTTCATGGATTTCCCGAGCGGACCGGCGGCGTGTCGACCGGGCTGCGCTCGTCGCTGAATCTCGGCAAGCGCTGGGGCGATGACGAAGCGAACGTCGAGGAGAACCGGCGGCGCCTCGCGGAGTATGCGGGCTACGCGCCCGAGCAGCTCCAGATCATGCGGCACGTTCACGGCACGGCCGTGTGGAAGGTCGGCGAGCCGCTGCCCGAGCCCGCCGAGTTCGATGGGCTCGTCACCGACAAGGTCGGCCCGGTGCTCGGCGCGTTCGCGGCCGATTGCATTCCGCTGTTGTTCGCGGAGCCCGAGGCGCGCGTGATCGGCTCGGCCCACGCGGGCTGGCGCGGCACGGTCAACGGCGTCGCCGCGAACGTCGTGAAGCGGATGGTCGAGCTCGGTGCACGCGCCGATCGGATCCGCGTCGCGCTCGGACCGTCGATCGGCCCCGAGTGCTTCGAGGTCGGGCCCGAGGTCGTCGAGCAGTTCCGCGCCGCGTTCGGCGACGTGCCGGGCATGGTCGTGCGCGGCCCGAACAAGGACCACATCGACCTGCGCGTCGCGACGCGCACGGTGCTCGAGCGCGCGGGCGTCACGCCCGAGCACATCGATACGTCGCCGCCCTGCACGAAGTGCGAGCCCGACCGGTTCTTCAGCTATCGGCGGGATGGCCAGGAGGGCGGCGTGCACATGGGCTTCATCGCGATGCGCTAAGGCGCGCAGTCGACGTTCACGTTGTCGATGCGGCCCTCGTTATAGAGGCGGACCGCAATCGTGAATGGCGGGCCGAGCGTCGTGTCGGGCGAGGACTCCATGTAGAACGCGCCGTCGAGGTCGACGCGGATCGAGCCGTCGGTGCGGCGCAGCACGACGACGTGGTGCCACGTGTCGGCGTCGATCGTCGGCGGATGCTGCACGAGCGGCGAGGTCGTGCCTCCGACGATGTACGTGATCTCGTCGGGTGGATTGTCACCGGTCGTCGGAAACAGCCCGACCTCGTACGCGTCCTCGCGGGTGCCGAGCGTGCCGGGCAAAAAGTAGATGTTGAAGTCACCGGTCGTCGCGTTGTCGATCGCGAAGTCGACCTCGACGCGCGCGGCATCGACGCCGGCGAGCGCGGGATGCGTGACGAGGTTCTCCTTGCTGTTGACCCCGGTGCGCAGCACGGCGCTGCCGTCGGGGCCGGCACCCGGCGAGATCGAGAACGAACCAACGACGCTCTGCCAGGCCGCCGCGCCGGCCTCGAAGTCGTCCGAGACGCAAAGGTCCGGTGTATCGGCGGCGTCGGTGGGCGGGAGCTCGTCAAACGCGAGCCGCCCGCATCCACCCGCGAGCACGAGCGCGAGGTACCACCGCACCGTGCCCGAGCATACGCTACTGGCAGGCGCCGACCGAGTACGTCGTGTACGACGTGAACGTCGTGTCGTCGTAGTTCTCGGTCTGCTGCACGCACTGGCCGATGGTCGCGGAGAACCCGTACGACGACGGGTTCGTCGTCATCGAGAACGTGCCGGCGAGCACCTCGATCTGACCGGTCAGGGCGTCGGCGCGCAGCGAGCCATCGACGAGGACGCGCGTGACGTCGTACACCGGGGCCTCATCGCCGAGCAGCGCGTGATCGATCTGCGTGCGCAGGTCGAAGCGCGGCGACACCACGACCGTCTCGTCGCCCGTCGCCGGGTCGGCGGTGATCGTCGCGGCGAACGCGCGGCCCGCGTCGGGGTTGAGGTCGATCGACATCGCCGTCTGCCCGCCGACCGACACCGTCGTCGTCGTGTTGCCGAGCGAGACGTTCGTCAGCTGCAGCGCGCCGTCCTCGAACACCGCGTTCAGCGTCGCACCGCCGAGCGCGAGGTCCGTCGCCGCCGAGAGATCGTCACCGGGGATGTGCGCGCTCGTCGCGCCGAGGCCGAGGCCGAGCGACGCCTTGGGCGCCCCACCGTCGAGATCGACGGTCAGCACGCGCGCCGCAGCCGACGCGAGGCGGAG
The DNA here is from genome assembly GCA_013368795.1 of Kofleriaceae bacterium. Lineage (GTDB taxonomy): Bacteria > Myxococcota_A > Polyangia > Haliangiales > Haliangiaceae > JABFXX01. The sequence continues at coordinate 18,154 of JABFXX010000221.1, read as the reverse complement.
CGCATCGGGACCGTCGAGCGAGACGCCTTCGCCGGCGAGTTTGATCGAGATCGCGCGGTCGAAGTCGAGCGCGACCTGCGCGTGCGCAGCCCCGAGCACCTCGAGCGTGCCGGTGATCGAGCCCGACAGCGCGGCGTTCGGCGCCGACTCGCCGACGAGCGGTGCGATCGCGGTCATCGCCGCACTCGCGTCGTCGAGGTTCAGCGTCACGGCGAGCTTGTCGTGCGAGAGCAGCAGCGACAGCGGCTCGTCGTGGTTCGCGTCGATCTGGACGAAGAACCGGACGCCGTCGCCATCATCGGCGACGCGGATGCGCAGCTGCATCTTGTCGAGCTGGGACGCGCAGTCGGGATCGACCGCTTCGGTCGTCGTACCGGTGGTCTCGTCGTAGACCGCCTGCGTGCAGACGAGGCTCGCCGGCACGCGGTACACGCCATCGCCGAGGTGGTTCGCGTCGGTGAACAGCTCGTGCTCGAGCTGATCGAGCATCGCGTCCGGATCGAACGCGCCATCGCTGTCCTCGGCGGCCGCCGCGAGCATGCGCGTCGCGATGCCCGACGACGATGATGATCCGAGGAGGCTCGTCGCGAACCCGAACGCGCTGCCGGTCGGCAGGTTCAGCGTGCTCGCATCGGCCGCGGCCTTGGTCTCGCGCAGGATGTGACCGAGATCGTCGTGAATGGCAGAACGCACCGCGTTCGGCGACGGCGCCGACGAATCGTCTGAACAAGCGACGAGCATGGTCGTCAGAAGAGAGAGAGGGACAACAAGAGTCTTAGTCTGAAGCATTGCGCGCCGGCGCAATTCAACGACGGTGCCAGCTGCGCACATCGCGCGCAGCGCACGAATCATCGCGGTGCCACGTCGCGCTGTGTTCGTTCGTTCACGAACGAGTGTTGAACACAGACATCACTCGACGGTGACGCCGTACGCCGGCAGCAGATCGCCGGTGAGCGCCATCACGACGGCTTCCGCTTTGTGCCAGTCGATCAGCGCCTGCGCCTTGCGCAGCTCGGCTTGCCGCTGCTCCTCGAGTCGATTGAGGACGTCGAAGTTCGTCGACTTGCCGAGGTTGAATCGATCGGTCTCGATGCGGATGTTCTCGACCGCGAGATCGATCGCGCGCTGGCTCAGCACGACGCGCCGCTTCGCGAGCTCGATCTGCGCGACCGCTTGCGCCATCGCCTGTGCGATCTGAGCGCGGACGTCGGCCGCGTTGACGCGGACCTTCTCGCGCTGCGCGCGCAGCTCGCGCGACCGGCCCTTGACGTCATCGCGCGCGAGACCCTGGCGGAACGTCAGCGAGCCCGTCCCCGAGAACTCGTCGAACTTGAACGTCTTCTCCGCCGCCGTGCTGGGATTGCCGTCGCTGCCCGACGGGCCGAGCGAGAGCGCGAGGTCGAGCTGCGGCAGAAGGCCGTTGTCGTTGACCTCGATCTCGATCGTCGAGCCGGCCTCCTGTTTCGCGAGCACCGCGAGCTCCGGGCTCGCCGCATACGCGCGGTCGAGCAGCGTGTCGAGCGTCCAGCCACGATCGGCCGCCTCGAGATCGCTGTCGACGCGAAGCGCGAGCTCGCCGGGACCGATGACCATGCCGACCGAGCGGCGCAGCGCGATCGAACGGTCGACGACGCCGAGCTCGCCGCTCAGCACGTCCTCCTGGCGGGTCGCGATGATCTGCTGGACCGCCGGGATCTCGGCCTGGGCGATCTTGCCGCCGCTCGCGCCGATCTCGGTGATGCGGAGGCGCTCGCGCGCGAGCGTCAGGCTCTGCTCGGTGATCGCGACCTGGCGCTGCGCGAGCACGAGGTCCCAGTAGCCGGCGATGACCTGCTGGACCTTGTCGAGTGCGGCCTGGCGGCGGGCGAGCACGGCGGCGTCGCGCGACAGCCGGGCGCGCCGCTCGTTGGCGTCGAACACGTCGCGGCCGCGGCCGCGGAGCAGCGGCTGGTTGAACGAGACGCTGACGTCATCGGTCCAGAACGTCTGATCGAGCAGCGGCTGGTCCGGCGAGTCGATGTTCAGGTAGCTCGTCCCGATGTGCACGCCGAACGTGCCGCCGGTGAAGATCGTGTGGGTGATATCGGCGGTGACGTTGAACGTCTTCTGGCTGCCGATCGCGACGCCGCCGGCGAGCGGCACCGACTCGCTCCACGTCCCGTTGGCCTGGAGCTGGAGGAACCAGTCGTGGCGGCCCCAGGTCTGCTGGATCTGGGCGTTGGCGATCTCGATATCGAGCTTGGCCGTCTGCAGCGCCGGCGCCGTGCGCACCGCGACCTGGAGGAGGTCGGGCAGCGTCGTCTGCTTGACCGTACCGGCCCAGGAGATGAGCGCGGTCTGCGGGGGGCTGCCACCGCCGTCGGCGGCGTCGAGCGCGCGCGTCGTCAGATCAGCACGGGCCGCGCCGCCAGCCAGCAGCACGAGGAGAGAAGACACCACAAAGCCGAAGCGCCGCATCGAACGGGCGCATCATTGCACGTGCTTTTCGGCGCTGCACCGTGCGACGCGATGCGACGCCTGCGACTCTTCTGGCCACCTGCGTGGATTTGGGAACTGGCGCCATGTTAGCGTGCGCCACTAGGGATGGCTGCCACGGTACTTCGTACGTACTGCTTCCTCGACGCGCTTCAGCCGCAACAGGCGACCTTCATCGGGAAGACGGCGCGCGGGTTCTTGCCGGTGCCTTACCAGGCATCGCTGTGGGTCGAGATCGCTCCGGGTATCGCGATCAACCAGGTCACCGACGCCGCGCTGAAGGCGACGGGCGTGCAGCCGGCCGTACAGGTCGTCGAGCGCGCCTACGGCCTGCTCGAGGTGCACCACGACGACAAGGGCGAAGTGCTCCAGGCGGGCGCGACGATCCTCAAGCACCTCGGCGTCGAGGAGAACCAGCGGCTCAAGCCGCGCGTCCTCACGAACCAGATCATTCGCGGCGTCGAGGCGTACCAGACACAGATCATCAACCGCAGCTCGGCGGGCATGATGGTGCTGCCCGGCCAGTCGCTGTTCATCTTCGAGTGCGAGCCGGCCGGTTATGCGGTGCTCGCCGCGAACGAGGCCGAGAAGGCCGCGCACGTCTACCTCGTGAACCTCACGCCGTACGGCGCGTTCGGCCGCCTCTACATGGCCGGCCCCGAAGCAGAGATCGATGCGGCCGCCGCGGCCGCGACCGCCGCGCTCAACGCGGTGACGGGCAAAGAGCCCGAGAAGTTCGTCGACCGATAAAGTTGTTTTAGGAGAACCGGAGAGATCCCATGGCTGATGCGCTCGGAATGATCGAAGTCAAAGGCTTCGTCGGTATGGTCGAAGCCGCCGACGCGATGGTGAAGGCCGCCAAGGTCGAGCTCGTGGGTTACGAGAAGACCGGCGGTGGCTACGTGACCGCGATCGTTCGCGGCGACGTTGCGGCCGTGAAGGCGGCGACCGAGGCCGGCCAGCGCGCCGCCGAGCGCGTCGGCGAGGTCGTCTCGGTGCACGTGATCCCGCGCCCGCACGCGAACGTCGACGCGGTCCTGCCGCTCGGTCGCGCCGGCAACGGCTCCACCAAGTAACCGCGGGACGGCATGGTCCTCGGTAAAGTCATCGGCACGCTCGTCGCGAGCCGCAAGGAGCCAACGCTCGAGGGCTTGAAGCTGCTCGTCGTGCGCGCCTGCGACGTCGATGGGAATCCGACGGGCGCGATCGCTGTGGCGGTCGACGCCGTCGGCGCCGGCATCGGCGAGGTCGTGCTCTATTGCTCGGGGAGCTCGGCGCGCCAGACCCAGGTGACGCAGAACCGTCCCGTCGACGCGACGATCATGGCGATCGTCGACGAGATCGCCGTCGACGGCGAGCGCCGCTTCGTGAAGGAGTAGCGATGGCCATCGGCGGCCTCGACGAACGCAAGATCGAGGAGATCGTCGCGCGCGTATTGGACCGGTTGGGCGGCGGCGTGACGGCTGCTCCGGTGCGTGGGGGCGCACCGGAGCCGGCCCGGGTGAAGTCGAACATTCCGCGCGGCACCAATGGCGTCTATCAGGACGCCGATCAGGCGGCGAAGGCGGCGCGCAAGGCGTTCGAGCAGAACGAGCGCACGCCGATCGGCACGCGCGCGAAGATGGTCGCGAACATGCGCGCGGCGGTGCTCGCGAACGTCGATGCGCTGTCGCGCTACGCCGTCGAGGAGACGGGCCTCGGTCGCTACGAGGACAAGCTGTCGAAGAACCGCCTCGTCGCGGAGAAGACGCCGGGCCTCGAGATCCTGCGGCCGGTCGCGTTCACCGGCGACGACGGCTTGATGCTCACCGAGCGTGCGCCGTACGGCGTGATGCTCGCGATCACGCCGACGACGAACCCGACCGAGACGATCCTCAACAATGCGATCGGCATGGTCGCGGCCGGCAACGCCGTCGTGTTCAACGTCCACCCGAGCGCGGCGCAGACCTGCAACTGGTGCGTCCACCTGCTCAACGAGGCGATCCAGGCCGCGGGCGGCCCGCGCGACGTGATCGTCTCCGTCGAGAAGCCGACGATCGAGAGCGCGAACGTGCTGATGAAGCACCCGCTCGTGCGCATCGTCGTCGTCACCGGCGGCCCCGCCGTCGTGAAGCAGGCGATGAACTCGGGCAAGAAGGCGATCTGCGCCGGCCCGGGTAACCCGCCGGCCGTCGTCGACGAGACCGCGAACCTCGGCAAGGCCGCCGACGCGATCGTCCGCGGCGCGTCGCTCGACAACAACATCGTCTGTATCGCCGAGAAGGAAGTGATCGCGGTCGACGAGATCGCGAACGACCTGATCGCGCAGCTGAAGAAGCAGCCGGTGCTCTGGCTCGATGCGCGCCAGGTCAAGGAGCTCGAGAAGGTCGTCCTCGAGGGCGATCACGTGAACAAGAACTGGGTCGGCAAGGATGCCGGCCTGATCGCGAAGCAGATCGGCATCAACGGTCACGGCCACGACCTGCGCCTCATCATGTGCGAGGTCGACGAGCAGCATCCGTTCGTCCAGCACGAGCTGCTCATGCCGGTCATCCCGCTGTTCCGCGTCCGCGATGCCGCCGACGCGATCGCAGCGGGGCTCCGCGTCGAGCACGGCTTCCACCACACCGCGACGATGCACTCGACGAACATCGACAACATGTCGGCGATGGCGCGCGTCTGCAACTGCTCCATCTTCGTCAAGAACGATGCGTCGTATGCCGGTCTCGCGCTCGGCGGCGAGGGCTACACCTCGTTCACGATCGCGAGCCCGACGGGCGAGGGGCTCACCACCGCCGTTCACTTCACGCGCGAGCGGCGTTGCACGCTGAAAGAGGCGTTCAGGTTCGTGTGACTAGAGGTCCGGCGCTCGGCGTACTCGAGGTCGGTACGATCGCACGCGGCGTGGTCACGGCAGATGCCGGACTGAAGCGCTCGCCGGCGATCCTGCTGCACTCGCGCGCGGTCTCGGGAGGCAAGCACCTCGTGTTCTTCGAGGGCGGCGTCGCCGAGGTCGAGGAGGCGATGGGTGCGGCCAAGCGTGTCGCCGGCGACGTGCTCCTCGACAAGGTCGAGCTGCCGTTTGCCGACGACCAGGTGTGGCCGATGCTCGGCGCGCCGATCGCGCCGCCGGACTGGGCCGCGGATCCGGACGCCGAGGCCGTCGCGATCATCGAGACCAAGACCGTGTGCGCCGCGATCGCCGCCGCCGATGCCGCGTGCAAGGTCGCCGAGGTGCTCGTGCGCGACACGCGGTTCGCGGTCGACCTCGCGGGCAAGGCCTACTTCACGCTGACCGGCTCGCTCGACGCGATCCAGGCCGCTGCCGCCGCGGCAAGCGATGCCGCCGGTGACCGCCTCGTCGCGCTCGAGGTCATCGCGCAGCCGGCGCCCGATCTTCGTGGCCGCCTGTTCCGCTGACCGGTAGTCTAGAAGCGTGGCGGGTTCCGGTTCCAAAGACGACAAGGCGAAGCCCGGGCCGACGCGGCTCAACGACATGCTCGCGGGTCGACCGAACCGGAACGTCGGCTACGTCCCGGGCCGCAAGCGGCGGACCGAGTCGGGCGAGGAGGACGTCGAGACCGGCGAGGAGGTCGCGCTCGACGCGCAGGAAGATCAGGAGCGGACGAACGGCCTCTACGTGAACGCGAGCCCGTTTGCCGCATTCGCGCCCAAGCCGACCGAGACAGCAGCGGCGAGCCCGACGACAGAGACGAAGTCCGACGACGACTAGGGCGTCGCGTCGAGGTTCAGCTCGCGCAGCGAGTCCTGCAGCTTCTGACGCGCGGTCGCGAGCGCCTCGCTCTCGAGCCCCAGCTTCTTCGCGAGCGCGTCGGACTCGGCCGTCGCCTGCGTCAGGCTCGCGACCAGGCGGCGGCGCAGGTCGTCGGCACCGCGCACCTTGTCGACGGTCTTCAGATTCTCGCGGATGTCGTCGGCGCGATCGCTCGCGTCGGCGAGCCGCGTCCGCAGCGCCTCGAGGTTCTCCTCGATCTTGCCCATCTCCTTCCGTAGCGCGATCGCGGTGCCCAGCCGCTCGACGACGGGCGAGGGCAGGTGGCTCCCCTCGATGTACGCACCGATCTCGGTCGCGCCCGCATCGAGGATCTGTACGGTCTGGCGGCGCGGCTGGCGCTCCTCGAGCGAGAGCACGCTCGACTTGCCCGCCTGCAGCGGCAGCGGGATGAGATACGAGTCGCCGCGGTCCTGCGTGCCCGGCGGCAGGTCCTTCGCGGTGTAGCCGGACGCCTTCGCGTGGCGGAGGAACATCTGCTTCGCCGGTTCGCGACCGGCGGCGATCGTGTAGCGGGTGACGCGCACGCCCGCGTTCTCGACGGTGAGCACGCCGCGCGCGATCGACACGATCTTCACCGGCCGCTCGGAGTCGTCGGCATCTCGCGTCACCGTCGTCGCGCCGTCGAGCGCGTACGGGATCCACGCGGTTTCGCCGACGCCGAGGCGGGTGATCATGCTGTCGCCGACGAACGTGCCGCGCGCGAAGATCGCGATCGGTCCCGGCTCGAGCATGTAGCCCGAGTCGTTGATCAGGCGCACCGCGCGAAACGGATGGCGATCGGAGCCCGGCGCGTTGCCGTCGGGGCGGTACAGGTAGACGTCGTCGGCGCCGATCGGCCGGTTCAGGATCGACACCATCGACGAGCGGCCCTTCTTGATCGTCACCGGCTCGGTCAACACGTAGCGGACGGTGCCGGCGACATCGGCGGGCTTGGTCGCGGTGTGCACGCTCGCCTGCAGCGTCTTGCCGTCGAGCTTCGGCTCGTCGCGCACCGGGCTCTCCTCCTCGCGCTGGGCGATCAAGAAGTCGGAGCGCCGGTTCTTCGCGCGCGCGGCCTCGGTCGTCCTGGCATCGAGCGGTCGCGTCGCCCCGTACGGCACGATGACGAGCCGGCGCGGCTCGACGCCGCGATCGATCAGCGCCTGGCGCACCGCCGCCGCGCGCCTCGATGCGAGGCTCCAGCCTTCCGCCTCGTCGTCGCTCGCGTGGCCGCCGATCTCGACCTTCTTGATCTGGGGATTGCCCCGCAGCGTCGCCGCGATCGCCTCGATGATCGGGATCGACTCGAACTTCACGGTCGCGCTGTCGCGGCCGAAGTAGATCTGGTCGAGCACCTCGATGGACGTGTCGGTGACGACGACGCGCCCGCGGTCGGGACAGCCGTCGGTGTCGTCGATGCCGTTGTACGTCTCCGGCTCGTTGGGGCACTTGTCGTCGCGATCGCTGATCCGATCGTGATCGTTATCGAGGTCGGGGCAACCGTCCTCGTCCTCGAGGCTGTCGCGGTCCTCGGGACTGTCGGGACAGCGGTCCTCCACATCGAGGATGCCGTCGCCATCGTGGTCGGCGAACACGCTCTTCTCGTTGTCGATCGGGCCGAGCACCGTCGGCGCGATCAGGTTTCCGTTGATATCCGGCCTCTTCACGTACTCGGGCGTGTGCAGGTCGTGGACGAACGACATCGGTGCGCCGGTCGCGAGCGTGAGCTGCACGTCGGCCCAGTCCTCCTGCGAGACGTTGTTGACCATCGCCCAGCCCTGGATGAGGCCACTCTTGGCCTTCTCCTCGTCGAGCACGACGCGATACGCGGCCTTCCACGTCGGCGTCGGTACCGCATAGCTGACCTTCACGTCGTGCACGCGGCCGGCGCTCATCCGGACGCCGAGGCCGATCGTGCGGTCGTTGTCCCGCAGCGTCGGCACGTCGACCGTCGCGACGCCGGCGCCGAGCCGGTCGATCACGGTCAGCGTCTTCAGCACGTCGTCGAGCTCGTGCGACGCGAACTGCAGATTCAACGTCTCGCCCTGGACGTGCCCCGCGCGCTCGAAGTAGCCGATCCCGTTCTGGTACAGGATCACCTTCGACAGGTGCATCGGCCGAGGCGGAGCACCGGCGCCGCATGCTGCGAGCAGCGAGCCGGCAAGTATCGACGCGAGAGCTCTGCGCATGCCGGCACAGTGGCGGCGCGCGCAGAACGGGTTACAGGGGCTAGCCCCTCGAGAACGTGACCTTGGTGATCGTCACGGGCTCGTTCGGCTTGTCGCCCGGGCCGGTCGGCACGTTCTCGATCTTCTTGACGAGGTCGAGCTCCGCGCACTTACCGAACACCGTGTGCTTGGAGTCGAGGTCCGGACGGTCGCCTTCCATGATGAAGAACTGGCTGCCGTTCGTGCCCTCGCCGTTGCGGACGCCGGCGTTCGCCATCGCGAGCACACCTGCGCCGACGTGCTGGCCTTGCCAGATCTCGTCGTTGAAGTTGTAGCCGGGACCGCCGACGCCGGCGCCGAGCGGATCGCCGCCCTGGATCATGAAGCCGGGGATGACGCGGTGGAACGTCAGGCCGTCGAAGTACGGCTTGCCACGCTCGACGTTGCCGGTCTTCGGGTTCATCCACGCCTTCTTGCCGGTGGCGAGGCCGACGAAGTTCGCGACCGTCATCGGCGCCTTGTCGCCGTAGAGCTCGCAGTTGAACGTGCCCATCGACGTCTCCATCTTCATCATCAGCTTGCCCGAGCCCGGGATGTCCTTCGTGTACTGGGCGAGGTCCTCGGCGGTCGGCTTGCGCACGTCGGCGGCCGGCGTCGGATCGGGGCTCGGCTGCTTCGGCAGCTCGTTCGTGCCCTTGTCGGCCTGCGTGGTGTCGGTGGCCTTGGCCGCGCCCGAACCGCCGTTGTCCTTGGGCTTTGGCTTGGTTTCACAACCGGCGGCGACGACCGCGAGGAGAGCTGCGCTGAGACGAAGGTATTGCATGTCGGCCGGAACATGGCGCAATCCCCCGCTGGCTGCAACCTGTGCAAGGGCCGGCGCAGGTGTGCGAGCTTGTTGTGCAACGGCTTCGTACCCTGATGACTACAGCAGCACGAGGTGACCGTCGGTGCACGACGCACCGGTCACGCGCGGCGCGACGCTGCTGCAGACTGCATCTGCGCTCGCCTCCATTGCTTCAGCTTGCCGTCGATGTCGGCCGACCCGATTCCGAACGACACGCGCGGCTCGCTCGTGCTCGCGCTCGCCGTCGTCGGGCTCAGTGCCAGAAGCCGATGGAGAGCCCGCCGTTCGAGTAGCGCTCGGCCAGATCGGCCGTGAGCGAGATCCGGCCGCGCCGCGGTCGCTTCAACAGCCGGAACTGGAACACGCGCAGCTCGACGCCGAATGTCAGGTGCTGGCGGCCCGAGACGCCGACGAACCTGCCGGGCTCCCAGTAGGTGCCGCCGCGCACGCGCAGCCGGCCCGGCAGCCACTCGTACTCGACGCCGGCGCGCACCGACACCGACGCGTGACGGCCCGAGCGCTGCAGCATGTGATCGCCGAATGCCTCGAGCCCGAACGCGTTCGGCGAGCTGCCCCACAGGATCAGGTCGGTCGCGACCGTCACCGACTTCTCGTCGCGGAAGTAGCCGCCGACGAGCTGGTTCCAGTCGGACGGGCTGAATCGATACGCGCCGCCGACGGCGAGCCGCCACGGCGTGACGATGCGCTCGGGCAACGTCCAGCCGACGCAGTCGCTCGGGTCGCAGCCGGTGACGTCGCCGCCGGCGATCGGTGTCGCGAGCGCGGCACCGACGCGGAAGCTCTGCCGCCTCGGCGCCCACGTCGCGCCGAGCTCGAGCCCCGCGCCGGAGACGTTGAACAGCGACTCGCAGCCCGGGCCGTCGCAGTCCGGTTTGAAGTCGAACTCCGCGGTCTGCAGCGATACACCGATCGCGGTGTCGAGCCGCGGCACCCAGCGCGCGAGCGCGCCCTGGATGCGGAACGTCGATGCCTGGAGCGGGACGTCGCCCTGCGGCGTCGTCACCATCGCGTCGACGGGCGCGTACTGCTGGGTCGCCGTGATCGCGCCGGCCCACTCGCCGACGCGCAGGCCAATCCCTCCGGTGAACACGGACGTGCCGCCGTCGGCGCTCGTGAATCCGTTGTTGTCGTAGTCGGTCGACAGCGAGCCGTTCAGATAATCGATGTGATAGTCCCAGCTCCACGTGTCGGTATCGGTCGTCGGCTTCACCGCGGGTGCCGACGGGTTGAACAGCGTCCCCGAGCTGCCGATCGCGAGCGCGGTCGTCGCGCCGCCCATGCCGACGACGGCCGTGTTGCCGATCGCCACGCCGTCGTAGAGCTCGATCGAGTAGCTCGAGTCGGTGATCGGCGAGGTCGGCGGATCGGCAAATGCCTGCGTGCCGGACGCGGCCAGCGCGAGAAATGGCAGAAATCTGCCCAGCCGCAGCACCCCTCCATCATACGCCGAAGTGCACTATCCTCATCGCGATGCCGAACAGCGGCGATGCCGGGTCGGGCGCGGGCGAGAGCACCACTGCGCTCTCGACGCTTGCGTCCGTGCCGTTCAAGCGACGGTTCGTCGCCCCGGCGGTCGTGCTCGCGTTCCTCGAGATCATCGCGGTCGGTTACCCGCTGTGGGTCGCGTTCGACCTCGGCGACCTCGGCGCCGACACGCTGCTTCGGACCGCGTTACCCGTCGGGATCGCCGCGGTGCTGGTGTGGATGGGCGTGGTCGCGATGTGGTTCTTGCCGCTGTGGGCGGCGGTGACGGCGCGCCGGACCGGCGAGAAGGTCGGCAAGGACCTCGCGGCGCGCGCCTATCGGATCACGCTCAAGGGACCGGTGCGCGTGCTGCTCCTGCGCACCTCGCTGTGGACCTGCGCTGCCGCGCTCACCGGCGTGTTCCTCTGGGTCTACAACGACTGGCCGCTGCAGCGGATCGCCGAGCTGTCGGCGCTCGCCGCGGTCCACGCGTACATCGTGTCGTGCATCCGCGCCGTGTGGTGGGCGCAGATCCTCGGCGAGCTGCGCGGACGGATGTTCGCGATCGGCTCGCCGCTCAGGAAGTTCGACGACAGTCACTTCCGTCGCTTCTTGCTCGTCGCGATGATCGTCGCCGGCGGCGTGCTCGCGGCGCAGGCCGCGTTCGCCTACTACTTCGTGCTCACGCCGTCGCAGTACCCGGGGCAGTACCTGCAGTTCGAGACGTACCTGCCGGTCGCGACGCTGCTCGGCCTCGTCGCGTGGATGCTGTGCGCGCGCGCGATGACCGCCGACCTCCGTCGCTACCTCGCGGTGTCGCGCGGTGACACGAAGGAGGCGCCGCCCGCCGCCGCGATCTATCGCCGCGCGCAGGCGCTGCCGTACCGGCTCGCCGTGCTGACGATCGGCGTCTGGCTCGTCATCTCGCTCGTCGGCGCGCTGATCGCACGCCTGCGGCTCGGCTTCGATTTCGACAACACGATCATCCTCGCGGTCGCGATGCTCGTGCTCGCGGTCGCCGGCTCGATCTACGAGCAGCTGTGGCATCGCGAGGTGCTGCGCCCGCTGCTCGCACACCTGACGCAGCGCTACCGCGTACCGGTGCGCAGCATCGCGCCGTCGCTGTCGCTGCGCAGCAAGCTGATGCTGTCGTTCGGCGGCGTCGTGCTGCTCGCGTGCGGCATGGCGCTGCTCTGGGGCTTCGTCCAGTACAAGAACCTGTCGACGGAGTCGGTCGGCCGCCAGTCCGACATCGGCCTCCGCTGGCTGCGCTCGGAGATGCAGGCCAAGCTCGGCGGGCTGACCGAGCCGCCGACCGAATCGGACGTGCATACGGCGCTCGGCCGGATCCAGGCGAACGAGCCCGATGCGACGAGCGCCAGTGCGCCGCAGGTCATCTACTTCGTCGGCGCGTCGGGCCAGCTGTTCTCCGTCGGCGGTGGGGCGATGGGGGCGCCCCCGAAGCTGCCCTGGTACACGCGCGCGCTGATCGAACGTAGTACCGGTTCGCTGATCGCGCTCCACTCCGCCGAGCTGAACGGCAAGTCGGGCCGACTGAGGGTGCTGTTCCGCGGCGTGCCGTACGACCTCGGCTCGGTCGCCGTGTTCTATCCGAGCTACCGCGGCCGCGGCGGCTCGATGGTGCAGCCGCTCAAGGAGCTGCTCGTCTTCTTCCTCGTGCTGTTCGGTGCGTGCGCCGGCATCGTCACGTTCACGGTCGCGCAGTTCATGGCGCCGATCCGCCGCCTCGAGCAGCGCGCCGATGCGATGGCGCGCGGCGAGCTCGCCGATCCGGTTGCCGCGGGCGGCGAGGGCGACGAGATCGGCCGCCTGACACTCGCGCTCGAGGAGATGCGCCGCGCGCTGCGCGACAAGCTGCGATCGACCGAGGAGGTCAACCTCGACCTCGAGCGCGCTGTCCAGATGCGAACCGCCGACCTCGCACGCAAGAACCGCGAGCTCGCCGAGACGCTCGACAAGCTCGGCCGCGCCCAGGATCAGATCGTGCGGTCCGAGAAGCTCGCGTCGATCGGTCAGCTCGTCGCCGGCATCGCGCACGAGATCAACAACCCGGTCAACGCGATCGTCAATACCGTCGGTCCGCTCGAGGAGGCGGTCGCCGATATCGACAGCAGTGATGCGAACCTCCGCGCGGAGGCTGCGAAGGACGTGCGCGACATGGTGCGCGTCGTCCAGCGCGGCGCGCAGCGCACCAAGGCGATCGTCACGGCGCTCCACAATTACTCGCGCACCGACGACGAGAGCGTCGTCGACTTCGATATCGATCGCTCGATCGACGACTCGCTCGAGCTGCTCCGCCACCTGCTCAAGCAGAACGTGACGGTCGTGAAGAAGTACAACAACCCCGGTCGCGTCCGTGGTCACGCCGGTCAGATCAACCAGGTGTTCATGAATCTATTGACGAACGCGGCGCAAGCGCTCACGCACCGCGACCAGGCGACGATCACGATCGAGACGGCCGGCGACGCGGACTCCGTCGAGGTGAAGATCGCCGACAACGGCCAAGGCATCCCCTCCGAGGTGCTGCCGCGCATCTGGGATCCATTCTTCACGACGAAGGACGTCGGCGAGGGCACCGGCCTCGGCCTGTCGATCGTCCACGAGCTCGTCGAGCGACACGGTGGCAAGATCGGCTGCACGACGAAGCTCGGCGTCGGCACGACGTTCACCGTGAAGCTGCCGCGCCAGATCCAGATCACCGAGGCGCGGCCCAAGCGCATCGAGGTCGATCCGCGCGTGACGCGTCAGGGCTGAGCAGGCGATAATTTCCTGATGCGGTTTCGGTTCGTCGTGCTGGCGCTCGGCTGTGCCGCGTGCGGCCGCGTCAGCTTCGACGACGTTCGCGCCGACAGCGTGCTCGACGGTACCGCGCGCTCGTATCCCGAGGTCGTGCTCGCCGACACGCCGTACGCGTACTACCGGTTCGACGAGGCCGCCGGCACGGTGGTCGCCGATAGCTCGGGCCACGGCGCGGACGCGTACCTGCCGGCGAACAGCGGCGAGATCGAGTATCGCCGCCCCGGCGCGCTGCCGGGCGATTCGAGCACCGCGCTCCGCCTCGCCGGTGAGGGCAACGCCGGCGCGGGCACCGAGGCGCAGGTCTGGCTCTCCGATCTGTGGATGCTGTGGGGCTCGGATTTCACGGCGGAGCTGTTCGTGCGGCCGCTCGCGCCGACGCCACCTGGCTTCGCGACGTCGATGCTCGTCTGCGAGCGTTACCTCGTCAACGGGTTCCGCAGCGGCTGGGACGACGCCAACCACGTCCAGATCTGGAGCCACGAGTCCGGCGGGGCCGACAAGATCCAGACCGACAACGCGTCGCTCGCGCTGAACCGGTGGGCGCACGTCGCGCTCGTGCGGCGCGGCGGTTCGATCGAGATCTATCTCGACGGCGTGCTCCAGGCGAACGCGCCGTTTGGCTACGTCGCGCCCGATGACGCGCCCAACTGCGGCATCGGCTCGTTCGCCGGCCTGCCGCAGGACGCCGAGTTCGACGAGCTCGCGATCTACGACCGCGCGCTCTCGCCGGCGCGCATCGCCGCGCATCACGCAGCGAGCGGACGCTGACTTGAAAACGAAAACGGCGCCGCGAGGGCGCCGCTTCGCCTTAGATCGCGAGGCTTACTTGCCGAGGCGATACGTCGTGTACATCGAGTCCATGCGCGCGTCCTGGCCCGCAGTGAACGTGTTCATGCACGCGTCGTCGGTGTAGTCCATGAAGTTCTTGATCGGGTCGACGCCTGCCTTGCTCTTGCAAGTGTCGCGTCCCGTCGGGCAACCGAACGCGGCGCTCTTCTCGGCGGGCGTGTCGCTGACGTAGTCGCCGTTGCCGTTACAGCCGCCCTGGAACGTGTGATAGAGGCCCATCCAGTGACCGACCTCGTGGGTCGCGGTGTCGCCGAGGTTGTACGGCGCGGCCGAGCCGCCGGGCAGCGACGCCGACAGGACGACAACGCCGTCCAGCTTCGGGCTACGCGCGTAGTCCGACGGGAACGTCGCCCAGCCGAGCAGGCCCTGACCCATGTTGTTCAGGTAGAGGTTCAGATCGTCGGCGCTGCCCTGGCGGAGCGCGTTCTTCATCTGGGTCTCCGCCGAGGTGCCCGGCGTCGCCGTGTACCAGCTCGCGTTCGACGTGCGATCCGTCGACACGAGCGAGAACTGCCAGCCCGTCGATGCGTACGCCGCGTTGAGCACGCTGATCTGCTGCGCGATCTGGTTGTCCGTCACGTTGCCGGCCGAGCCGTTCGTGATCACGTGGACGTAGACCGGAATCGTTCCGCTGGTGACCATCGACGCGCCGCCGTTGACGCCCTGGCGCTGCGTGATCTCGAGCTCCACGCGAGCGCGCTCGTCGAGCGACAGGTGGCGGGTCGAGCAGCGCATCGGGCCGCTCGGGCTGCCGACCCGGCTCACGTAGGCCTCGAGGTCATCGTCGGGTGCGATCGTGCCGCACTCGTCGAGCTCGGTAGGTTCGTCGGTCAGGAACTCGCACACCGCGCGCTCGTGCGCGTCGAGCTCCTCCGCTGCGGTCATCTCATCCGTTGCACAGCCTGCCGCCCCCGCACCGATCAACGCCGACGCCACGATCAAACGCTTCCAAGATCCCGTCATCGTTTCCCTCTCTGGTTCGAGTGTTCCAGCGTCGCGATCATCGGGCGCGTGATCGAGGAGCGGTACTTTGTGCGCCAACTTTCACATGACAGTCATCGCGTCCTCGCCGTCACACTTGGAGAGGAGTGCATGTGCGCCGTGTCGGAGAAGCTCGGGCCTCCTCACACCGCGAAATGGGCGGTCGACAGCCGGCGAGGGCGTGCTCGACTCGCGTTTTGTCACTTTGGCAGACCCCTATCGCCAGCCCGACACGATGGCACAAACCCTGGTCGCGGCACAGAAAACACACGTGAAGTTTCAGCCAGTTAGATGGAATCAGACCTGGCATCAGGCTTGTTAAAGGAGAGCCCGAGTATGTGGCACCAGCCCGCGCAGAGTCCCTTCCGGCGGTTCGCGGCGGCCCAGGTCGAGGGCGGCAGCGGCACCCAAGACGAGCCGACCGCGCTCCGCGACGTGCCCGCCGAGGGCGGGATCGTACTCGTGGTCGATGACGAGGCGGCGATCGTCGAGTCGCTCACCAAGATCTTCAAGCGTGAGGGTCTGAACGTACTCGCGGCCACCGATGGCAACACCGCACTCGACATCCTGCGCAAGCACCGCGTGGGTGTCCTGCTCACCGATCTCATGATGCCGAGCACGTCGGGCATGGACCTGCTCCGCGCCGCGAAGACGATCGCGCCAGAGACCGAGGTCGTGCTGATGACCGCGTACGGCACCGTCGAGACCGCGGTCGACGCGATGAAGGAAGGCGCGTACGACTTCGTCACCAAGCCGCTCAAGCGCGCGCACGTCGTTCGCATTGTCCGCAATGCGCTCGAGAAGCAGTCGCTGCTCGTCGAGAACCGCAGCCTCAAGGCGCAGCTCGCCGAGAAGCGCCGCCGCGCGATCATCGGCACGTCGCTCGCGTGGCGCCGCACGATGGACATCGTCATGCAGGCGGCGCCGAGCGAGGCGACCGTCCTGTTGCTCGGCGAGAGCGGCACCGGCAAGGAGCTGCTCGCACGCGCGCTCCACGACAACTCGGCGCGCGCAAAGGGCCCGTTCGTCGCGGTCAACTGCGCGGCGATTCCCGAGTCGATCCTCGAGGCCGAGCTGTTCGGCTACGAGAAGGGCGCGTTCACCGGCGCCTCGACCGCGCGCGACGGCCGCTTCGAGGCCGCGCACGGCGGCACGCTGTTCCTCGACGAGATCGGCGAGATCAGCCGCCACGTCCAGGTGAAGCTCCTGCGCGTCCTCCAGGAGGGCGAGATCGAGCGCCTTGGCGGCAGCGGCAAGCCTCGCCGCATCGACGTGCGCATCGTCGCCGCGACGAACGTCAACCTCGCCGAGGAAGTCAAAGGCGGCCGGTTCCGCGAGGACCTCTACTACCGGCTCAACGTCATCCCCGTCTCGGTGCCGCCGCTGCGCGATCGCCGGGACGACATCCCGCTGCTCGCGCAGCACTTCGTTCAGGTCTATGCCGAGAAGAACGGCAAGGCGATCAGCGGCTGCTCGCCGGCCGCGCTCGAGCGCCTGTCCGAGTACGGCTGGCCCGGCAACGTGCGCGAGCTCGAGAACGCGATCGAGCGCGCCGTCGTCCTCACGCGCGCCGGTCAGACCGTGATCGACGAGGACGCGCTGCCCCGCGAGATCCGCGATGCGACGCCGGGCACCGCCTCGGCAACGTCGCTGACGTTCCCGATCGGGATGCCGCTCTCCGAGATCGAGATGCGCGTCATCCACGAGACGCTGCGCCACACGCGCGGCGATAAGCGCCTGACCGCGAAGCTGCTCGGCATCGCGACGCGTACGATTTACCGCCGCCTGGAATCGACCGACGGCGGCAGCGGAGAGCACACCGACGATGGCCAGGAAGGCGACAAGGACTAAATGCAGGACCTGATCAAACGTTACTTCTGGGTCCTGGGAGCGCTCGTCGTGCTCGTATGTGCGGTGTTCGCCGCGAAGGCGACCTCGCACGTCGTCGAGGCCAAGTTCCTCGGCGATTCGTCGAAGACGCCGCGCGTCCATGCGGTCGTCCCGTCTCCGATGGAGCCGGTCAAGCAGGCTCGCAGCAAGGACGGCACGTCGTTCGCCACGCGCAACATGTTCTGCTCGGAGTGCACGCCGGCGGTCACCCAGCCGGTCAACACGGATCCGTCGCAGATCTCGACGACGAGCCTGCCGCTCGTCCTGCTCGCCACGATGGTCAGCGAGAAGGAGCAGGGCTCGTACGCGACGATCGTCAACACGTCGACGGATCAGCAGGGCGCCTACGCGATCGGTGATCCGATTCCGGGCGCATCCGGCAAGCTCAAGGAGATCCACTTCAAGTACGTCGACTTCGAGAATGGTGGCCACATCGAGCGCCTCGTCCTCGCGGGTGCGACCGCGCCGATGCCGACGCCGGTGGCGGCGGCCGAGCCCGCGCCGAGCGGCGACGGGGACAAGGATGACCTCCAGGCCTCGATCGACAACGGCATCAAGAAGATCGACGACAACAACTACGAGATCGACAAGTCACTGGTCGACAAGGTCCTCGCGAACCCGATGGCAGTCGCCAAGGGTGCGCGCGTGGTTCCCGCCGTGAAGAACGGCAAGCCCGACGGCTTCAAGCTCTACGCCATTCGTCCGAGCTCGGTTTACTCGAAGCTCGGTCTCGCGAACGGCGACACGCTGCAATCGATCAACGGCTTCGAGCTGACGTCTGCGGACAAGGCGCTCGAGGTCTACACGAAGCTGCGCGAGGCGACCTCTCTCGAGGTCGAAGTCACCCGCCGCGGCAAGCCGATGACCCTGAAGTACTCGATCCGGTGA
>JABFXX010000069.1 GCA_013368795.1 Kofleriaceae bacterium | reverse complement strand
CGCTGCTCGCCGAGCGGTTCGACGGGGCCAAGAGCGACGCGGGCTATCGCCGCGCGGCGCTGCGTATCTTGCTCGCCCACGACGATCCGCGCGTGCGCGCGGCGGGTATCGGCGTCCTCAAGGACACGTGGAACGACGGCGACGAGCGCTCGCAGGCGACGATCGTCGGCACGATCGCGTCGGCGATCGGCACGAAGAACGCGATCGTCGCCGGCACCGCGATCGAGGTGGCGCCCGACATCTACAACCTGCTCGGCACGAATCATCCGCTCCGCGCCAACCTCGATGCGGCGATCGTCTCGCGTGCGCTCACCGAGACCGACGTCGATCTCTCGTCCTCGCTCTATGGCGTGATCGCGAAGGAGCAGATCGCGAGCGGCGCCGAGGCGTGCCGCCAGGGCCTCACCCGCCACGCGATCCGCGCGAAGGCGGCGGCCGAGTGTTTGAGCAAGCTCGGCGAGGCCGGCAAGCCCGAGCCCGAGCCGCCGCAGCCGCCGCCCGCGGATGTCGCGAGCGTGATCGGTAAGAAGCTCCTCTGGCACCTGCAGACGAGCCGCGGCGAGATCGTCGTCGACCTGCGCCCCGACGTCGCGCCGTGGGCGGTCGCGACGATCGCGACGCTGACCGAGCGCGGCTTCTACGACGGCCTCGAGTTCCACCGCGACGTGCCGAACTTCGTCATCCAGGGCGGCGACCCGACGATGACCGGTGCAGGTGGCCCGGGCTTCATGATCCCGGCCGAGCCGGCGAGTAGCGCGGACGGTCCAGGCTTCGTGGCGGGCGGTGTAGGTATCGCGGATGCCGGCCGCGACAGCGGTGGCTCGCAGTGGTTCATCATGCACTCGCGCGCGCCCCACCTCGATGGCCGCTACACCTGGATCGGGAGCGTGGTTTCCGGGCAGAAGTCCGCGGATGCACTGCTGATCGGGGACAAGGTGGTCAAGGCGACGATCGAGCGTCGTTAGAATCCCGGAACTGCTCGCGATCGGACGATGTCTCGATCGCATGCAAAATAGATCGGCGGCCTGTGTCGTTCGTTCGAGGAACAACATGCGCCGCACGACCCTTTCTGCCGTACTCCCCGTCGGAATCGTTGGTCTCGCCGGTCTCGCCCTGACGCAGACCGCTGCCGCGCGAAGCGTGGCACCGCGCGACTTCGGTTTCGCCCCGAGCTTTCAACTCTCCGGCCGCCCGATCGGTGGCGCGAAGCCCGCTGCGGCAACAGCGGCGCATCTCGCCGGATCGCGCATCGCGGCTGTCGACGATGGCGCGCTCGTCATCGATGCCGACTCGGGACAGCTGATCAAGACCGACAAGACGGGCAAGCAGCTCGCCGCGATCGACATCGGCAAGAACGCGGGCCTGCTCACGTACGACCCGGCCGGCAAGCTGGCGTACGTCGCGGACCGCACCGGCAACCGGGTCGCCGTCGTGAAGGTCGGCGAGAAGCTCGAGGTGGCGAGCTCGCTGAAGACGCCGACCGAGCCGTTCGGCATCGCGCTATCGCCCGACAAGAAGACGGTGATGGTGACGACGATCGCCGATCGCACGCTCGTCGCGTTCGATACCGCGAGCGGCAAGGAGAAGTGGCGCACCGCGCTCGGTCGCGAGCCTCGCGGCATCGCGGTGTCGCCCGATGGCACGCGGGCACTCGTCGCGTATCTGACGACCGGCACCGTCGATCAGGTCGACCTGCTCGAGAGCCACAAGGCCGAGCACATCGCGCTGTCGACCGCGTCGAACCCGCGGCGCAGCAAGTTCTCGTCGATGGGCAGCGCCGACAGCTTCGCGCGCGGCGCGTTCACCGCGCTGTTCATGGGCGAGCAGCAGGCGATCGTGCCGTTCCAGCGCGAGACGCCGGTCCAGCAGATCGGCGGCGGCGAGCGCACCGGCAGCTACGGCGGCGGCTTCGAGCCTCCGATCTCGCATCAGCTCGCGTTCCTCGCGACCAACGGCGAGCGCACGTCGCAGATCACCGCGCAGATCGGCCAGCACCAGCCGCGCGCGCTCGCGTGGGACCAGGCCCACGACGCGCTCTACATTGCGGGCCTGGGCTCCGACTCGATCATCCAGATCAAGAACGCGTCGCAGGTCTCGATCCAGGAGGGCGTGTCGGCGAGCCTCATCGGCAAGGATCGCTGCGGCCCCGACGGTCTCGCGGTCGGCGCCGACGGCAACGTGATGGTGTGGTGCGCGTTCACGCGCTCGGTCCAGCGCGTCGAGTTCGTCGATGCCAAGGGCCAGCTCGCGACCGCCGCGAAGGTCGGCACCGCCGGCCCGTCGCTCGTCGCGTCGTCGTTCACGACGAAGCAGCACGAGGGCATGGTGCTGTTCCACGCCTCGCAGAGTCAGGTCTCGGCGCGCGGCGCGATGGCGTGCTCGAGCTGCCACCCCGACGGCCGCGCCGACGGCCTGTCGTGGCGCATCGACAAGCAGGAGCTCCAGACGCCGGTCCTCGCGGGCCGCGTCGTCGGTACGCACCCGTTCAAGTGGGATGGCGGCGACCCCGACCTGACCGCGAGCCTCACGTCGACGATGAAGCGCCTCGGCGGCACCGGCCTCACGAAGCCGCAGACCGAGGCGCTGTCGGCGTACCTCGAGGCGCTGACGCCTCCGACGGCGCCGGCGCGTGACGCGCAGCAGGTCGCGCGCGGCCAGAAGCTGTTCGACTCGGCCGAGATGGGCTGCCGCAGCTGCCACGACGGCAAGGCTTACACCGACCAGGACAAGCACAAGTTCCAGAGCGCGACGCTGCCCGATGCCGACACGCCGAGCCTCCTCGGTCTCGCGGCGAGCGCGCCGTACTATCACGACGGTAGCGCCGCGACGCTCGAGGCGCTGCTCCGCGACCGCGGCCGCGTCCATGGCATGGCCGAGGCGGCGAAGCTCTCCGACGGACAGGTCGCCGACCTCGTCGCGTTCCTCGAGACGCTCTAGGACGACGCGCTCGTGTAGTTGCGGATCGCCGACACCCAGACGAGGCGGCTGATCGCGAGCATCGCGATCGCGCCGCCGAGCGTCGCCAGCGCGGTCTTCGCATCGAGCTTGCCGAGCAGCGCCATCGCCGGGAACGTCGTCATCACCGCGATCGGGATGATGAACGTGAACACGAGGCGCCACGCGCCGCGAAACACCTGGATCGGCCAGCGCGCGGTATCGAGGATCGAGCCGAGCAGATAGATCAGGTTGTCGAGGCGGACGACCCAGAACGAGGCCGCCGCGGCCACGATCCACAGCGCGTACATCGCGAGCACGCCGGCGATGAACAGCACGATGCCGAGCGCGAGGTCCGCGGCGCTTGGCGCGTAGCCGCGGCGGGCGAGCGCATAGACCGCGAGGCCGACCGCGCCGAGCAGGTCGAACACCTTCCAAGGCTCGTAGCGCGCCGATGACACCATGAACTGCGCGTCGACCGGCTTCAGCAGCACGTAGTCGAACGCGCCGGTGCGGATGCGCTCGACGAGCTGCGTGAGCGACGGACTGACGAGCCCCTCCATCACCGCCTTCACGCCCATGAAGTACGCCATGACGATCAGCGCCGACGGCGGATCCCAGCCGGCCACTTCCTTGCGCTGATCGAACAGCACGATCAGCGGCAACAGCGCGAGCAACAGCCACGCGACCGACATCGTGCCTTCGATGATGAAGTTCGCGCGGTAGGCGAGGGCCTGGGCGACGCTCGTCCGCAGCTGCACCCACAGGAGCTGCACGTAGCGCTTCAATTGCCCACCGCCTCGAACTTGCGGATCCCGGCGGCCCACACGCGCAGCGCGATCGCGACGCACGCGACCGCCCAGAACGCCTGCACGCCGATCAGGTGCGCGATCTGCTCGCCGCTGAGCTTGCGCGTCATCAGCTCGACGGGCGCGCCGAGCGTCGAATAGAACGGCAGCCACTCGGCGATCTCGGCGATCAGCGGGAACTTGCCGCGCATGATCGCCATCGGGAACATGTAGCCCGACGTCAGCGACCACAGGCCAAAGTAGAAGTTCACGATCCCGAACGTCTGGGTGATCCAGAACCCGATCGAGCCGAGCGAGAACATCACGCCGAACGTGATGAGCCACGCGAGCACGATCGATGGCACGAGCAGCACGAGCTGCAGCGGTTCGGTCGTCAGCGAGCTCGCGCCGGAGCTGATCAGCAGCACGAACGCGATCGGCAGCGCGATCAGCGAGCGGAACGGCAGCGCCGCCGCGTGGCTTGTCGCGTAGACGATGAACGGATGCACCGGGCGCAACAGGCGCATCGACAGCACGCCCATGCGGATGTGCTCGGACATCTCCCACGCGACCCAGTTGCCGGTCAGGTTGCGGACGATCAGCGCGCCGAGGAAGTACGCGACGAAGTCGGCCGACGTGTAGCCCTGAAACGGTGCCTGGTCGGCGACGCTCGACCACAGTGCGAGGTTGATCAGCGGCATCGTCGACGTCAGCATCCAGACGACGAACTCCGCGCGATACGCGACGGTCTCGGCGACACCGACGCGCAGCAGCGTCGGCAACGCCCGCAGGGCGCGGCTTGCCGCCGACTTCACGGCGCCTCGCCCGCGTCGGCCGCTCCACTCTTGGCACCCGGCGCGGGCTTCGCCTCGGGCGCGACCGGCATCGCGGGCGTGCCGTTGGCCTTCGAGCGGCCGAACATCTCGCGCAGGATGTCCTCGAGCGGCGGATCCTCGATCGCGAGGTCGGCCGCCTTGAGCGTGCCGAGCAGGTGGCTGATCACCGCCGGCAGCTCGCGCTCGGACACGCGCAGCGTGACGCGCTGGGCCTCGCGGACGAGCACGGTCCCGAGCTTCGCGAGCTCGCCGTCGTCGATCGGCGAGACCAGCGTGAACGAGACGCGCTTGTCGGGATCCATCGTCTTGATCAGCTGGCGCAGGTCGCCGTCGTGGATCAGCGTGCCGCGATCGATCACGATGATCCGCGGGCACAGCGCGACGACGTCGTCCATGTAGTGCGACGTCAGCAGCACCGTCGCCTCGTAGCGCTGGTTGTAGCTGCGCACGAAGTCGCGGATCGCGACCTGCATCGCGACGTCGAGGCCGATCGTCGGCTCGTCGAGGAACAGCGTCGTCGGCTTGTGGAGCAGCGCGGCCGCGAGCTCGCACTTCATGCGCTCGCCGAGCGACAGCTGGCGCGCCGGCTTGTCGACGAGATTGCCGAGCTCGAGCAGCTCGGTGAGCTCCTTCAGCGTCGCGTCGAACTCGGCCTTCGGCACGTCGAAGATCGCGCGGTTCATCGCGTAGGTCTCGGCGGGCGGCAGGTCCCAGATGAGCTGGGACTTCTGGCCCATCACGAGCGTGATCTTTCCGAGCAGCTCGGCCTCGCGCTTGTACGGCACGTGGCCGGCGACCTCGACCTCGCCGCTCGTCGGGTGGAGCAGGCCGGAGAGGACCTTGAGCGTCGTCGTCTTGCCGGCGCCGTTGGGGCCGAGGAACCCGACGCGCTCGCCGCGCTCGATCGTGAAGCTGACGCCGTCGACCGCCTTCACGATTTCGTACTTGCGATGGACCAACGACTTCATCGCCGAGATGAATCCCGGCGGTCGCTTGTGCACCTTGAAGTGCTTGGTCAGATCCTTCGCACGGATCATGGGCGGGCTCAGGTCTTCTTCGCGAGCTCGCCGATGGTCTTGAGCGGGAGCGCGTCGATAGACTCGCCTTCTAGCACGGCCTCGAGCAAGTGGGCGCCAACCCGGGCGAGCTCGGTGAGACTCGTGATGCGCTCCGCAATCAGCTTACGGCGGGCATCCGTCTTGCCGCCGAGCTCCTTGCCGGCGGCCTCGAAGCCCTCGAGCGCGGTCTTGATCCAGTTGAGCTCGCGCTCCCGGAACACGCGCGACACCATCTTCCAGATCGAGGTCTCGGCCTCGTAGTGCTCTCGGCGCTCGCCGACGACCCACGCCTTCTTGACGATGCCCCACTGGAGGAGCTCCGTGAGGAGCATCGACACCGAGCCGGTCGACAGGCCGAGCCGCTCGCCGAGCTCGGCGGCGCTGAGCGGATGGTCCTCGAGGTACATGACCGCCCACATGCGGCCCATGTTGCGCTTGAACCCCCAGCCTTCGATCAAGGCGCCGACCGCGTCGGCGACCTTGAGCACGGCAGGGTCGACGCGCTCCTTGGCGGACATCACTTCTCTTCGT
Source organism: Kofleriaceae bacterium (assembly GCA_013368795.1). Classification (GTDB taxonomy): domain Bacteria; phylum Myxococcota_A; class Polyangia; order Haliangiales; family Haliangiaceae; genus JABFXX01. The sequence continues at coordinate 2,142 of JABFXX010000069.1, read as the reverse complement.
CGGATGGAATCGCGGCGGGCTGCTCGCGCGTCGCAACGCGCGCGACGGTACCGCCTTCGCTCGGAAGCTTAGCGAGGATCGAGTCCTCCTGCCGCCGGCGATTGATGATCTCGACGATCTCCCGCTGGGACAGACCACCCGACGGGCGGATCGTGACGCTCGCTTCCTTGCCGCTGCGCAGCTCGCGCGCGGTGACCGACATGATCGACTCGACGTCGACGGTGATCACGAGCTCGACGCGCACCGTGCCGGCCGGTCCGATCGGCAGGTGATCGAGCACGACCTGGCCGAGCTTGCGGTTGCCACGTAGCTCCGCGGATTCGCCCTGGTAGAGCTCGATCGACACGAACTTCTGATCGTCGGCCGTCGTCGCGAACAATTTGCGCGCGCGGACCGGGAGCATCGAGTTGCGCGGGATGATCACCGAGAAGCCGCTGTCGCCGACCTTGATGCCGAGGTCGTGCGGCGTGACGTCGAGCAGCGCGGCGTCGTCGGCGTCGCCCGACAGGATGCCGGCGTACGCGGCAGCACCGAGCGCGACGACCTCGTCGGGATTCGCGCCCTTGCTCGGCTTGCGCGCGAAGATGCGCTCGACGATGCGCTGCACCGCCGGCCAGCGCGTCATGCCGCCGACGAGCAGGACCTCTTCGACCTCGCTCGCTTGCAGGCCCGCGTCGGCGAGCGCCTTCACGCACGGAGCCTCGAGCCGATCGAGCAGCTCCTGCGTCAGCTGCTCGATCTCGTCGCGCGTGATCGCGCGCTCGTAGTTGATCGGGGCGCCGTGCTGATCGTTCGCGAGGAACGGCAGCTGGATGACGGCCTCGGCCTGCGCCGACAGCGCCTTCTTCGCGTTCTCCGCGGCGTCGCGCAGCCGCGACAGCGCCATCGGTACGCCGGTGAGATCGACGCGGTAGCGGTCGAACACCTCGTCGACGATGCGCTCGAGGATCTTGCGGTCCCAGTCCTCGCCGCCGAGCGCGCTGTCGCCGCCGGTCGCGAGCACCTCGAAGATGCCGTTCTCGACGGACATGATCGAGATGTCGAACGTGCCGCCGCCGAGATCGAACACCGCGATCAGGCGGCGGCCCTCGGTGACGCGGTGCGCGCCGTACGCGAGCGCGGCCGCGGTCGGCTCGTTGAGGATGCGGACGACGTCGACGCCCGCGATCTGACCGGCTTCGCGCGTCGCCTGGCGCTGGGCGTCGTCGAAATATGCAGGCACCGTGACCACGCAGCGCGTGACCGGCTCGCCGAGCGCTTCCTCGGCGACCTGGCGCAGGCGGCGCAGCACGTGTGCGGCGATCTCCTGCGGGCTGACCGGCTGACCCTGGACGCGGACCCACGCGTCGCCGTTGGGCGCGGCGACGATGCGGAACGGCGCGAGCTTCGCGAACCACGCGACGTCGTCGGCGTTGACCTTGCGGCCGATGAGACGCTTCGCGCCGAACACCGTCGCCGATGCGTTCGTCACCGCCTGACGGCGCGCGCGCGTACCGACGGTGACCGTGCCATCGGGCGACCAGCCGACCCACGACGGCGTCGTGCGCTCCTGATCGGCTGCGACCAGCGTCTTGGGTTGACCCTTCTCGTCGAGCACCGCAACGCAACTGTTCGTCGTTCCGAGATCGATACCGATGATCCGACTCACGGCGTCTCCTTCTTGCCCATGAGCCGCGACAGGAGGCCCTTGCGTTCGTTCGTTGCCTGGCGGCGCATCTCGGCGAGCTCGCGCGCGGCGCGCTCGTTCGAGGGATCGAGCTCGAGCGCGCCCTCGAACCGCTGCGCGGCCTCGAGACGATCGCGCGCGGCGAGTGCCCTCAGGCCCTCGCACAGCTCGACACCCGCGCGCACCGCGCGGTCCTGTGGCGTCTTCTTCAGCTGCAGGCGGAACCCGGCGAGCGCCTCGTCGTACTTGCCGGCCTCGATCAGCTCGTCGAGCGCCGAGGTATCGACGGTCTCCGCGACCGGCGACGCGGTGCTGCGCGGCTTCGCGAGCGGGGGGATGCCCTGCGGCGGCGTCGGCATGCGCACGGTCGGCGCGGGCACCGGCGGGGTTAGCGGCCGCGGCGGGGCAGGGACCACGTGGTCGGCGCGCGCGAGCTCGGTGTGCGCAAGCTGGGCGCTCTTCGCGCTCGGGTTCGT
>JABFXX010000512.1 GCA_013368795.1 Kofleriaceae bacterium | reverse complement strand
GCTCGACAGCCAGAGCCGCATCCAGTCGATGGCGCTCGTCCACGAGCTGCTCTACCAGTCGAAGGACTTCGCGCACCTCGAGATCGGTCGCTACATCGACAGCATCGGCAACTGGCTCGTGAAGACGTACGCCTCCGGCAAGGGCGAGATCCACTTCAGCTCGAGTACGGAGAACGTCTGCCTCGACATCGATCGCGCGATCCCGTGCGGGCTCATCGTCAACGAGCTCATCACGAACGCGCTCACCCACGCGTTCCCCGGCGATCGTTCGGGGAACATCCGCGTCACGATCGTGCAGAGCGACGACACGATGACCCTGACCGTCACCGACGACGGCGTCGGCATGCCGGCAGACTTCGAGGTGAGCGGACGGAAGTCGTTCGGCCTCGCGATCACCCGGACGTTGACAGCGCAGCTCGGCGGCACGCTCGATATCGAGTCGAGCGACAGCGGTACGTCGGCCCGCGTGACGTTCCCGACGTCCGCCGCATCGTGACAGCGAGCTTCGCGCACCCGTGGCACGCGGGATGCTGATTCCTCCATCGGAGGTACGGCTATGCGCAGGGCACCGATTTGTCTGCTCGTCGCAGGCGTAGGGCTGGTCGGAAGCGCGATCGCGCATGCCGACCAACCAGACGACGACGCGTGGGCCGAAGGCGACGACAAGTTCAGCTACGCCTGGGGCGACCCGCGGCTCGCCTCGTACATCGGCATCGACGTCGCGCTCGAAGGTGGCGTCGGCGGGTTCACCGACAGCGACGTCTCCGACACGCTCCTGGACCGCGGCCAGGGCGTCTGGGGCCTCCGCATGACGCTCGGCACACATACTCCGATCGGCCTCGACGGCGCCTACGTCGGCACGATCAATGGCATCGACACGCTCTCCGACCAGAACATCAACCTCATCGGGACCGCCCTCGAATTCGCGCTGCGCTGGAACATCCTGCCGCACTTCAAGTGGAACCCGTTCGTCTTCGGCGGCGCCGGCTGGCAGCACTACAATGTCACGAACGCGAACGTCACCCTCGCCGACGATGGCATCGCCGACAGCGACGACTTCGCGACGTTCCCGATGGGCGGCGGCATCTCGTATCGAGACTCGAGCGGCCTCACCGTCGACCTCCGCGGCACGTACCGGTTCGCGCTCAACTCCAACATGATCATCGACCGGTTCGGAAACGACGTCTCGCTCAGCAGTTGGTCGGCGAACGCCGGACTCGGCTACGAGTTCTGACTGCGTAGCGCACGATCTGCCGCCGCCCCGTCGCGGATCCACGTTGGCAGCATGATGTACATCGCCTACGTGGTCCTGTCGCTCGTCGCGGTGCTCGCGGGCGCCACGTTGTTCTCGAGCGAGCACTGGCTGTGGCGCCGCGGAAGCATCCTCGCACCCGACCGCCGTGCTATGCGCCGAGCCCGCCGTGCCGTGCGGCGATTCGCTGCAGCTGCGCGATCGAGTGCGCCGAGAGCTTGTTGGTGATCCGCTGCCGGTGTGTCTCGACCGTGCGACGCGCGATCACGAGCCGCGTCGCGATCTCGTCGTTCGAGAACCCGCGAATGAGCAGCTCGAAGATCTCGCGCTCGCGCTTCGTCAGCCGCTCGAGCGGCCGCGCGATGCTCTCGACGAGCTCCGCATCGACCGCGCTCCTCGAGATCGATGGCGGCAGGTACCGCACGCCGGCGAGCACCGCCTCGATCGCCTCGACGATCTCGCCGATCGGCTGGGTCTTCATCGCGTAGCCCCACGCGTGTGCGCGAAGCATATCGGCGATGAGCCCTGGCTCGTCGATCACCGAGAGCCCGAGGACCCGACAGTTCGGCTGAACCTCGTAGAGCTCGCTGGTGAGACTGATCCCGGATGTTCCCGGCATGAGAATGTCAACGACGGCGACGTCGATCTCGACACGTCGTGCGAGATCGAGCGCCTCCGTGGCATTGCCGGCCTGGCCGACAACCTCCACCTGTTCCTGCCTCGAGAGGGCGACTGCAAGCCCCTCGCGAAACAACGGGTGATCGTCAACGAGAGCTACCTGTGTACGTCGCGCCGCCATTGCTACTGATTTGCATGTCTTCGGGAATGACCAACCCGGTTTCGCCCTCACCTTGGAAATGTACGACCGCGACGAACGGGAGCGCGCGAAGGCCGCGTGTCGCGAAAATTCGGCATACCGTCGAGCCCTCGCTATGCTGCGCCGATGGAAGTAACGGTCGTCGGCGCCGGCATCATCGGGCTGACCACGGCGCTGACGCTACAGGAGCGCGGACATCGCGTTCGCGTCGTCGCCGCCGCAACCGGTGCAGCGACGACGTCCTCGGTCGCGGGCGCCGTCTGGTTTCCGTATCGCGTCGGTCCGCCCGGCCGCGTCGCGCTCTGGGCCGCTCACACGCGCACGTGGCTCGAGCAGCTCGCGAAGAGCTCGCCCGAAGCCGGCATCGACGTCCTCACCGGCTACGAGATCACGACGGAGTCTGGCAACCCGCCGCCGCGACCGTGGTGGGCCGCCGAGCCGACGATGGAAGGCGACTCGCTCGTCACCGAAGGTGTCGACGTCGAACGCGTGCCGGCTCCCGTCGTCGGCAAGCCCCACGCATGGCGCTTCACCGCGCCTCGCGCGCAGCCGTCGCTGTTCCTGCCGTGGCTCGAGGCAGCACTCGCGCGGCCGATCGAGCGGCGCACGATCGCCGACCTCTCCGCCGAGCGCGGCGACGTCGTCATCAACTGCACCGGCCTCGCCTCTCGCGAGCTCGCGAACGACGACCTCGTGTTCCCGCTGCTCGGCCAGATCGTGATCGCCGAGCGCGGCGCCGCGGATCTCGCGACGACCGTCACCGACGACCGCGATCCCGACGCGATCTTCTACATCATCCCTCGCCGCGACGAGCTCGTGCTCGGAGGCTGCTCGCTGCCGTTCCCGCCGGGCGCGGAGCCCGAGCTCGACGCGACGATCAGCGAGCGCATCCTGAATCACGCGCGCGTGCTCGGCATCTCCGTCGGTGCCGTGCGCACCGAGCGTGTCGGCTTGCGCCCGTATCGCGCCGAGGTAAGGCTCGAGCGCGATGCCAAGCACCCTCGCGTGATCCACAACTACGGCCACGGCGGCGCCGGCTTCACACTCTGCCGAGGCTGCGCCGAGGACGTCGCGAAGCTCGTCGCGCTGTCGTAGCTCTGACTCCGGTCACGAGCCCGAGCCCGAGCCCGAATCTCCGAGCTTGACTACCATCGCTGTCAGCATTGCGACGATGCGAAGTAGAAGTGTTCGGCCGGTTCCCAGTGCGGCGGCATCTGTAAGCGCAAGCATGCGGCACGCATCGAGGATGGCGGCAGATTCGGTCGCTGATCGACGCGCCATTCGAGAGAAGCGCGCCTTGTCTGCGGCCGCGAACTCACCGCAGCCCTGTATACGTCGAGACGCTCGTGCTCGAATTCGTTCATTCCGAGCGTGTCGACCGGGACTCGTGGAAGTTGTGTCTGGTCGGGCTCGGGCTCGGGCTCAGCTAGCCGATCACGCCGCTGAAGTAGAGGCCGGCGGCGGCCGCCGACGCGACGAGCAGCACGATCGACAGGATGATCAGCGCGCGGCCGGTGCTCGCGTTGCCCTCCATGCGCTGGGCAATCGACGCGTCGGCTTTCGTATCGGCGACGCTATCCGCGAGCGCGCGAGGTCCCGACTCGATCGGCGTGCGATGGCCACCGCTCGGCATGACGCCCTGCTTGGTGGCGTCAGGCTTCGCGCCCTTGCCTTCCTCGCGGACCATCAGCTTCGTCGGATCGTCGTCGCCGGGCCGGGCCTTCGTGCTCTCGATCACGAGGCCGCCCTTCGGCGTCGCGGCGGCCTTCACCATCGGCTCGAACTTCGGCGCGTCGCTGATCGCGGTGACCTCCGACGAGTCGCCCAGGGGCGGCGGGAGATCGCGGCGCACGACGGGTGGCACACCGCCGCGCGGCTCGTGCATGCGCGCCGGCACCTTGTCGTGCGGCATCTCGTCCATCGCGAGCACGGCGGGATGCACGAGGCCCTGCGTCAGGCAGCGCTCCCACGCCTCGCGCAGCGCCTGCTCCGCCTCGGATGCGTCCTTGAAGCGAACCTTGTCGCTCGGCTGCAGCGCGGTCATCGTGACCTGCGCGAGCGGCTCCGGAATCGACGGATCGTGGCGCGTCGGCGGCGGCGCGTTGCCTTGCACGACGTAGCCGTTCGTCGTCTTCGTGTCGGGCCCCTCGTACGGGATGCGCCCGCTCATCAGCTCGTACATCACGGCGCCCCACGCGAACACGTCGGCCTGCGGCGTGTAGCGGCCCTCGCGGATCGCCTCCGGAGGCGAGTAGCCCGGTGTGCCCATGAAGATGCCGACCTGCGTGAGGTCGCTGTCGGGAAGGCGCGCGATGCCGAAGTCGGCCAGCTTCCATCGGTTGTCGCCGGCGTGCAGCACGTTCGCCGGCTTCACGTCGCGATGGACGATCCGCTGGCGATGCGCGAACGACAGCGCGCTCGACAGGTCGAGCCCGATCTGCACGCAGCGCGCGAGCGGCAGGCGCACGCGATCGAGGCGATCGGCGAGCGACTCTCCCGGCAGGTACTCGAGCACCATGAACGGCGCGCCGCTGTCCTCGTCGACGCCGACGTCGAAGATCGTGACGATCGCCGGGTGGGACATCTTCGCGGCGGCCTTCGCCTCGCGCTGGAAGCGCTCGAGGAACGCCGACCGCACGCGCCGCCCCTGCTGCTGCGGCGACATGATCGTCTTCACTGCGACGATGCGATCGAGCAGCGGGTCGCGCGCCTTGTAGACGACGCCCATCGCGCCCTTGCCGATCGTCTTCACGACCTCGTAGCGACCGATCGACTTACGTCCCTCTTCCGCCGAGAAGGACATCCCGGGCGGGGCTTCAGCCTTGAGGCGCGTATTCGTACGCGGGCGCGCTTGGACGTCCTCCGTCATCGACCCGAGGTCAGTCTAACATGCCCGTGACGATTCCCGAGAAAGCCTACTTCAGCGTCCGGCTCGACCCCGAAATCCGCGTACCCGCCGCTACCGAAGAAGTGATGAATGCATTTCCGCCGATGACGGCCCCCTTCCCGATGACCGTCTCGCCGCCGAGGATGGTCGCGTTCGCGTAGATCACGGCGTCGTCCTCGATCGTCGGATGCCGGCGCGAGCCGGGGGTCGGACGGGCCTCACCCTGCGGGACCGTCAGCGCGCCGAGCGTCACGCCCTGGTAGATGCGGACGCGGTCGCCGATCCGGGTGGTCTCGCCGATGACGACGCCCGTGCCGTGGTCGATGAACAGAGCCTTGCCGATCTCGGCCCCCGGGTGGATGTCGATACCGGTCCGGCGGTGCGCCAGCTCGGTCATCATGCGCGGGATGATCACCGAGCCCTCGCGGAGCAGCGCGTGGGCGATGCGGTACACGGTCACCGCGTAGGCGCCGGGATACGTGAGCAGGATCTCGTCGATGCCCGTCGCCGCGGGATCGCTCTCGTACGCGGCGCGCAGGTCGATGCGAACGAGCGCGCGCAGCTCGGGCAGATGCGTGATGAAGCGCTCGGTGATGTCCTGCGCCTTGCGCGTGCAGTCGGCGCACTCGAGCTCGTTCCTGCCGAGCATCTGCTGCCGCTTGTGATGGAGCGCGCGATAGACCTGACGGTGGAGCGCGACGCGCAGCTCGTCGACGCGGAGCTGGACGAGGTCGCGCAGCTGCGACTTCTCGAGGCGCGCGACGTCGGGGCCCGCATAGCCGGGGAACAGGAGCGCGCGGCACATGTCGATCACGTGCTCCACCTGCGCGTCGCTCGGCAGCTCGTAGCTGCCGATGTGCTGCATCTCGGCCGCCGTCGGATCGAGATAGGCCTCGAGAAGCTGGTCCGCGACCTCGATGACGCGAGGCACGTCGCTAGACATGGCCAGAGGCCTCCGTTCCGACATGAGAGCTGTCTAGCACGATACCAGCGCGGTCACGTGACCGCCTCGGTCGTGGGCCGTCGCCCTGGCTCGCACCTGTACGCCTCCGGGCTCCCGCTCGACGATCTCCGACGCGCCCTCGAACTGGAGATCGAGCACCTCCCCGACGAGGTGCGCGGTGATTCCGTACTTCGCGAACGCGACCTCGCGGAGCATCCCGCAGAGCCCCTCGACGTCCCACTGCTCGGCGCGCGATAGCTCGCGCTCGGCTGCGTACCGCCACGGAGCCTGCCAGGGCCACGGATTTGCCGCCGGGTTCGCGACGACCGTCACGCCGCCTCTCGCCGCGAGCCGCGCTCCCATGACGACGAACCGCTCGTGCTCGGTGTGCGGCTCGCGAAACGCGTCGTAACAGATCAGCGTCGCGGCGCGGCCGAGTGGCGTGTCGATGATCGGCACCGCATCGGGCTCGCCGCGCGAAAGGCCCAGGCCGCCGCGCGCGCCATCCTCCATGCCGGCGACGAGGTTGACCTTGTCGGTGCACGCGACGAGGCGGCCGCTCGGATCGAACAGCGCGGACGCGTTCGTCAGCGCGCCATCGCCGGAGAGCCGCAGATGAGAGCCCGCGACCACATATGCGTCGAGCGTCTTCGCGAGCGGCCCCATGACGCTCTTCCACCATCGCTCGCCATCGGGCGCGAGCGCGCCGAGCACCGCGTGACGCGCACCGAGGAGCCGCGTCGACGCGACACCGCGCAGCACCTCGAGCGGACGGCGCACCGCTGCCGCGGCGAGCGCGGCGTCCAGCGTCTTCGCCTTGCGCGCGGACGGTGGCGCGAGCGCGTAGAGCGCGAGGTGACCGGCGAGCTCCGGAAACACGACGAACCGCACGTCGGCGGCGCCGGCGGCGGTGATCGCGCGAGTGGCAGCAGTCTCGAGATGCCGGCGATACACGTCGGGCGACGCGAGGATCTCGGCACCGATCTCGAGCTGGACAGCGACGAGCGCTGCCTGCATTCAGCTCACTTGGGCTGCTGAACGACGCGCAGGTACGGCTTCAGGGTCTTCCAGCCGCCCGGGAATTGCTTCTTCGCGTCCTCGTCGCTGACCGACGGAACGATGATGACGTCGCCGCCCTGCTGCCAGTCGACCGGCGTCGCGACCTTGTGCTTCGCGGTCAGCTGCAGCGAGTCGATCACGCGGAGCAGCTCGTCGAAGTTGCGGCCGGTGCTCGCCGGGTACGTCAGCGTCAGCTTGATCTTCTTGTCGGGGCCGATCACGAACACCGAGCGCACGGTCAGCGTGTCGTTCGCGTTCGGATGGATCATCCCGTAGAGGTTCGAGACCTTCCTGTCGCCGTCGCCGATCAGCGGGAAGTTGAGCGCGTGGCCCTGGGTCTCCTTGATGTCCTTCGCCCACTCCGCGTGCGAGCCGAGCGGATCGACCGACAGGCCGATGACCTTCACCCCGCGCTTGTCGAACTCCGGCTTGAGCGCGGCGACGCGACCGAGCTCGGTCGTGCACACCGGCGTGAAGTCCTTCGGGTGCGAGAACAGGACGGCCCACCCGCCGTCGATCCACTTGTGGAAGTCGATCGTGCCTTCCGTCGTCTCAGCCGTGAAATTGGGGGCCTCGTCTCCGAGCTGCAGTGCCATGTCGCCTTCTCCGTTAGAGTGTTCGTTGCGGCCGTTATAGCGGACAACACGTACGGCGGCAAGCGACCTTTGCACGCGATTCACGCACGGCACATCCCGTAGAGCCCTTACTCCTCGGGAGCAGCGACGGTTCGTGGCGTCGGCAGCGGGGCGTCGTTGATCTTCGCGATCACGGCATCGAGCTTCTGCTCGGGGATCGTCACGCGCGTCGGCATGCCGCCACCGAGCTCGAACATCGCGACGAAGTCCCAGCCCGAGTCGAACGCGGCGGCGATCGTCAGCATCCCCGAGTCGCGGACGATCGACACCGGCGCCTTCGCCTGGCCTGCGAGCAAGAGGTCCGTCTTGTCGAACTGCCCCGCCGAGCCCGCGGTGTCGACCACGGCGACGCGGCCGCGGATCGTGAACCGCTTCGCGAGCTCCTGCGTGCGGGCGTCGCGCCGCTCGAACTCGGCGGCCGCGTCGGCGATCACGTCATCGTGCGGTCCCGGCTTCATCCCGCCGACGAGGAAGTGGACGACTGCGCGCTTCAGCTGATCGTCGCGGAACTTCGCGCGCAGCGCGCGATCGATCCGCGTCGCGATCGGTCCCGGGGTGCCGACGCGCGTGTCGACCGCGCGGGCGTCGTCGTCGGCTCCCGCGTACGGCTCGACGCCGCCGAGGATCCACTTCGCCGCGGCATAGAGGCCGTCGAGATCGACGTGCGTCAAGATCGAGTCGATCGGTCCCGTCGTGCGAACCAGATCGGGAGTCACCATCTCGGGACACGCGCCGTGCTCGGCCTTCGTCGTCAGCACGAACCGCGGGTCATTCGCGAACTGCGCGTGCTTCTCGTGATCGTGATGATCGATCCACGCGGCGAGCCGATCGCCGAGGCCGTCGAGGAACGGCTTGGTGACGAGATCGAACGACACGCTCGTGCCGACGGTCGCCGCGAACGCGATGTCGAGCACCACGACGCGACCGGGGACCTTCTCCGGCTTGGGGAGCAGGCGCGGCGAGCCGAACGCGAGGTGAGGAAACCGCACAGCACGTCACCGTAGCATCGTCACTTCGGACAGTGCAGCGTCGTGCTCCATCCATCGTGCAGGTAGACCTGCCGCACGGTGCCGCGATCGCCGCACTGAGCGCCGCCTGGCAGGAGCAAGCACAGGGTCCGCTCGCCGCCATCTGCGACGAGTGCACTGCGCCGGCCGGGCGAGACCTGGCCGATGTGAGTACCGTCGATCCACACCTCGACCGGATCGGCGCACCGCGTGTTGTCGACGTAGAACGTCGCGCGCGGTTTGGGCCGCGGTGGCTGGCGCACCGGCAGAGCCTCCGGCTTGTCCTCGACGATCACCTTGTAGCGCTGCGGATCCTTCACGGCCGCGGCGAGCAGCTTGTCGGTGCAGCCGACCGCGCGCAGCTCCGGCCCCAGGCCACGCGTCCACTCGGCGCGCAGCTCGCCGACGTCGGCGAGCGAGACCTTGTAGCTCTTCTTGGCCGCGGCGACCGACGTGCGCGCGTTCGGCAGCAGGCTCTGGGTGAGGCCGAGGTCGTCGTGCCGCGCGATGAATCGATAGTCGGCCTCGAGCTCGCCGCCGAGGCGGATGTAGCGCTGCAGCGTCTTCTGCGCGCTGTCCCACATCGGTGCGAGCCGGCCGACCGGGCACGTCTTCACCGAGCCACGCTTCACCGTCGCCGATGGTCCGCTGCCGAGTGCACCGATCAACCCGAGGAAGTCCCGCTGGTAGTCGGCGCGCACCTTCGCCATCTGCGTCGCGATGTCGCCGAAGTGGTCGACCGTCGCCTGTAGCACGTCGCCGTCGCCCCACAGACGGATGAGCTCCGGCTTGAACTCGAGCGTGACGTTGCCGCCGGTGCCGAGCATCGACAGCGCTGCATCGGCCGCGCGATAGCCGGGCGCCGCCGCGGTCAGCTCCGTGCGCGCCGTCTCGTCGTCGCCGGCCATGTGGTACGCGATGCCAGCGAGATAGTGCAGCGTCGCGTCGCCTGGCCACGCGACGAGCGCGGGCGTGAGCTGTGCGAGTGCCGCCGGCGCGTCCTTGCGCGTCAGCTCCGCCGCGATCACCGCGCGGCGCGTGACGAGGCTCCTCGGTGCGTTACGCGCCGCCAGGCGCAGGTACCACGCGGCCTCGCCGGGACGGCCCTGGAGATACGCGATCACGCCGAGCGCGTGCTCGGCGATCGCGCGATCCGCCGTGTACTTCTGGAGGTTCGTGTACGCGCGATAGGCCTCGGCGAGCTTGCCGGACTCGAACTGCGCCTGCGCCGCGGAGTATCCGGGCAGGCTCGACTCGGGCGCGACCCGGTTCGCACGCGCGTACCACGCGAGCGCCTTGTCGAGCGACTTCGCCTTGCGCTCGGCATTGCCGATCCGGACGAGCAGCGCGAGGTCGTTCGGCCGGACCTTCGCGATTGCCTCGAGGTTCGCGATCGCCTTCGGCCACTGGTTGATAGCGCCGTATGCGGTCGCGAGGTCGGCCTTGACCTCGAGGTCATCGGGCGCGCGCACCGCGATCGCCTCGAGCTCGGCGATCAGCTTCTTCGTGTCGCTGCGCGATGCGTGAATGAGCACGAGCACCCGGCGCGCCGGCAGGTGATCGGGGAGCTTCGCGGTCACCTGGACGAGCTGCTTCTCCGCGTCGTGCGCGTCGCCGACATGCCACATCGCGGCGCCGAGCTCGTAGCGCGCGTCGAGGTCCCACGGATTGCGGCGGAGGAGCTTCTTGAACAGATCGAGCGCGACCTCGGCCTTGCCGGCGCGCGCCATCGCGAATGCGGCCGCGCGCAGCGATGGTGCGTCGTCGGGCGCGAGGTCGGCGGCGTACGTGAACTTGCCGGTCGCCTTCGCGATCAGCTTCTGATCGCCGGCCGCGGTCGCCATGTACAGCTCGCCGAGCAGGCGCTGCGCCTCGAACAGCTTCGGATCGAGGAACACCGCGCGCTCGAGGTCGTGCTTCGCCGATTCGAGATCGGGACCGGGCGGCGCCCCCGAGCCCGAGCCAGAGCCCGTGCCGAAGATCGAGCTCATCGCGGCGAGCGCACCGGAGTAGTAGCCGAGGCCGCGGCCCATCATGAACACCGGATAGATGTCCTTCGACAGCCCGCGCGTCAGGCGCTCGGCCTTGTCGGCATCGACGGCGACGCCGGCCTCCGACCATGCCTCCGCGGCCGCGTCGCCGAGGATCTTGTGATAGCTCGGCATCGCGCCCATGCGCTGTGCCTCGCCGACGACGGTCGACTTGCCCTTGCCTTCGACCTTCCACACGAGCACCGCGACGCGGAACTGATCGCCGATCCGATCGAACCAGCCGGTGACGACGAGCTTCGCGCTGTGCTTGTTGCCGAAATCGGCGACGGTGTCGGCCTCCGCCGGCACGCGCTCGCCCGGCACGTAGAGCGGCGCGTTGACCGCGTCGAGCCCGAGCACGTTCTCCGCCTTCTCGGCGATCTCGAACGGCGCCTCGGCGACGACCCAGTCGAATGACTTGCCGTTCGGGACGTGGTTCTCGAACGGCGTCACCGCAATTTTTGCGGGACCCGGCGCGTAGTCCGGAATCGCGGCCTCGCCTGTCGTCGGTGTCGCCGCAGCCGCGGCGGCCGATGCCGTCGGCGCGGGTGCGCCGGACTGATCGTCGGGCTGAACGGGCGCACCGCTACCCTGCGCGGATGCGACACCCGCGAGTAGCGCTAGTGCGTGCGGCCAGCGCCGAGACCTCATAGACTGAGCATACCGTGGCTGACTCGGCGCGCCCGAACAAGCTGCCCACCGCACTGCCCAAGGCGAAAGTTCGCCGCAAGCGCCGCCTCCGGAGAGTGTCGGTGCTGCGCCTGCTGTTCCTCCTGCTCGTCTACGGCATCTCGCTCGGCGCCGCATCGCTCTACCTCGCGATCACGACGATCAACCACGACCTCCCCGCCGATCTGACGAAGCTCCTCGACTACCAGCCGAATCGCAAGTCGGTCGTGCTGTCGTCGGACGGCGAAGAAATCGGCGCGTTCTCGATCGAGAACCGGCGCATCGTCCCGCTCGATCGCATGCCGCCGCACGTGCCGGCCGCGTTCCTGTCCGCCGAGGATCGCCGGTTCTACAAGCATCCCGGCTTCGACCTCGTCGGCATCGTCCGCGCCGCGTGGAAGAACTTCCGCTCGACCGGCATCAAGCAAGGCGGCTCGACGATCACGCAGCAGATCATCAAGCAGACGCTGCTGCTCGGCGAGGAAGGCGACCTGTCGTCGCTCGGCCTGACCGACGACCAGCTGACGCAGCTGCAGAAGACGCAGAAGTACAAGCGGAAGATGAAGGAGGTGATCCTCGCGTATCGCCTCGAGCGCGAGCTGACGAAGGCCGAGATCCTCTCGATCTACCTGAACCACATCTATCTCGGTCACGGCGCGTATGGCGTCGGCGCGGCGGCGGAGACGTACTTCGGCAAGGAGGTCGAGGACCTCACGATTGCCGAGGCGGCGATGCTCGCCGGTCTCGTCGCATCGCCGACGAAGTACGCGCCTCACCGCAACATGGAGCTCGCGCGCCAGCGCCAGAAGTACGTGCTCGGCCACATGCGCGAGGACAAGTACATCTCCGACGCCGAGTACGAGGCCGCGCTCGCCGAGCCGATCGCGCTCGTCGACGAGAGCGACCTCAACCACCTCGCGTCGCCGTACTTCGTCGAGCACATCCGCCAGCTCGCGACGAGGCGCTACGGCAACACGAATCTGTTCCGCGGCGGCCTGCGGTTCTACTCGACGCTCGACACGCGCATGCAGGCGGTCGCGGAGAGCGCGCTGCGCAAGGGACTCGAGTCGCTCGATCGCCGGCTCGGCCTGCGCGGCCCGATCGGCACGGTGCCCGAAAAGCAGCGCGGCGCGTGGGTCGGCGGTCCAGCGCATCCGCTGACCGGTGCGACCGACGACACCTCCGCGCTCGCCGACCAGCTGTTGCCCGAGCAGCGCTACGGCGCGATGGTCGTCGAGCTGACGAAGCAAGGCGGCGTGATCGTCGACCTCGGCCCCAAGCGGCTGCCGCTCGTCGACGCCGACGCCAAGGACGTGCGCGCATGGCGCGGCAAGAAGAAGGGAACCAAGCCCGGCGAGGAAGTGACCGATCCGACCAAGCTCGTGCGGCTCGGCGACCTCCTGCCCGTGCGCCTCAATGCCGACGGCAACGCGGCGACGATCGCGCAGCGCCCCGCGATCCAGGGCTCGCTCGTCGCGATCGAGCCACATACCGGCCGGGTCGTCTCGCTCGTCGGTGGCTACGACTGGGTCGCCTCGCAGTTCGATCGCGCGACCCAGGCCAAGCGCCAGGTCGGCTCGTCGATCAAGCCGTACATCTACGCGTCGGCGATCGAGTCCGGCAAGACGCCGATCGACGTGATGGTCGACGGTCCGTTCTCGGTGACGACCGCGACCGGCGTGTGGACGCCGGCGAACTACGACAACAAATACATGGGCCACGTCACGCTGATGACCGCCCTCGCCTACTCGCTCAACACGATCAGCGTGCAGATCGCGGTGTCGGTCGGACTCGACCGCATCATCGAGATCCTGCGCGGGTTCGGCTTCACGTCGGAGATTCCGCGCCACATCTCGATCGCGCTCGGAACGCCGGACCTCACACCGCTCGAGGTCGCGGCCGGCATGGCGGGCATCGCGAACGGCGGCCGGCGCGTCACGCCGCGGTTCTTCGATCTCGTGACGAACACGACCGGCGAGGTCGTCGAGGATCTGCGCAACACGCCGCTTGGTCCGCAGGTCATCTCGCCCGAGGTCGACTACGTCGTGATCAACATGCTGAAGGGCGTCGTCACGCGCGGCACCGCGAAGTACGCGTCGACGATCGGGCGGCCCGCCGCGGGCAAGACCGGCACGAGCGCGAACTACCGCGACGTGTGGTTCACCGGCTTCACGACCGACCTGCTCGTCGGCGTGTGGATCGGTCGCGACGACTCGACGCCGATCGGCGACAAGATCACCGGCGGTGGCGCGGCCGTCCCGATCTGGGTCGACTTCATGACGAAGGCGCACCCACGCACGAAGGTCCGCGACTTCCCGCCGCCGCCGAACGTGTCGTTCGCGCGCGTCGAGCCGTGGGGCGGCGATCCCGCGGGCGTCAGCGCCGAGAGCGTGTGGATGCCGTTCGTCCGCGGCACGCTGCCAAACCGCTTCCTCGCGGGCCTCCCGGTACGCGCGTTCGAGGATCTGATCCCGACGCCCGGTGTTCCGCGACCGGCAACGAAGTGTTCGACCCTCGACTGCCTGTGATGGGGTTCACGCCAAGTGCGCGGACTACGTTCCGTCGCGTACACCGTGCTAGGTTCCCCGGCACATGCGCGCCCTGCATTTCGCCGTCCTTCTCGCGCCGCTCGCGGTCGGGTGTCGGATCGACCTCGATCACAACGAGCAGGGCGACGATACGACCGGGCGCAGCTGCAAGGTGTCGACCGCGACGGTCTGCAAGGACTCGGAGACCCACTCCGACTTCCAGTGGATCGAGAGCAAGATCTTCGTGGCGAACTGCTTTGGCAGCTCGTGCCACAGCGACGCGACCTCATCCGGCAACCGCGATCTGTCCAAGGGCCACTCCTACGCGACGCTGATGGGCACGAACGGCGATGGCGTGATCGCGAACCTCGACCCCAATCACAAGCTGGTCGTCCCGGGCGAGCCGGAGAACAGCTACCTGTTCTTCATCCTGAAGGGTGTGAAGGCTACGGACAGTAGCCCGGCGCACGCGGAGCCGCCTTCGGATGTGGGCTACATGCCCATGTCGAACGCCACGCTGTGCTGCCAAAAGATCGACGCGATCGAGCGCTGGATCACAGCCGGCGCGATGAACGATTGAACCGTCGATCCCCGTAGTAAGTCATCGTTCACCAAAGATAAATCGCCCGTCCTTTGCTTGACGCAACCGGACGCGGCTCGCTACAACTGCTGACATCCGCGTAGGAGTTCTTTGCGCGGGCCACAAGGCAGGACCGATGAGCTGGCTAAGTGATGTCTTCCAAAAGGGCGGGCCCTTCTTCATCGTCAACACGTTCTTCTTGGCCGTCGTCATCGGCCTCATCGTCGAGCGTGCGATCTACTTCCTCGGTCGCGGCCACCTGAACGCGAAGGCGTTCCTCGAGCAGCTCCGCAAGCTCCTCTCGGCGAACAACGTCGACCGCGCGAAGAAGCTCTGCGATGCGACCACCGCCCCGGTCGCGCGCGTCGCGAAGGCCGGCCTCAACCGTCTCCACCGTGGTGAAGCCGCCGTCGCGCAGGCGATGGAAGAGACGATGACCGACACGCTGCCCGAGGTGAAGACCCGCATCGGCGCGCTGTGGTCGCTCGCGAACATCTCGACGCTCGTCGGTCTGCTCGGCACCATCACCGGTCTCATCGCGACGTTCGGTGCAATCGGCAATGCGAACCCCGCCGAGCAGCGCGAGCGTCTGTCGGCCGGTATCTCCGAAGCTATGTACAACACGGCGTTCGGTCTCTCGATCGCCCTCCTCTGCATGATCGGCCACCTCCTGCTGTCGGCCGCCATGAAGAAGGTCGTGTCGGACCTCGAGGCGTTCAGCCTGCGGTTCGAGAACCTGCTCGCCGATGGTGGCTCTGCGGCTGCGAGCCGCGCGCCCGCCGCCCCGACCGAGGACCTCGAGGCGTAAGGCCGCCTCGTGGCGAACCTGTCAGCACAGCGCGTTCGATCGAAATCGCGTAATGCGGTTCGTCGGCGCGAGGACCAGA
The DNA here is from genome assembly GCA_013368795.1 of Kofleriaceae bacterium. Taxonomy (GTDB): domain Bacteria; phylum Myxococcota_A; class Polyangia; order Haliangiales; family Haliangiaceae; genus JABFXX01. The sequence continues at coordinate 14,422 of JABFXX010000512.1, read as the reverse complement.
TCGAGCAGGAGGAGGTCGAGAGCGGAGAGCTCAACCTCATCCCGTATCTCGACATGGTCACGAACCTGATGCTGTTCCTGCTGTTCTCGATCTCGGCAGGCATCATCTTCACGCAGATCGACACGTCGCTGCCCGACAAGGCGCCGCCGCAGGTGTCGACGCAGCCGACCCCGAACCAGAACCCCGACGAGCAGCCGCTCAAGCTCGTCGTCTCGGTCACGCGCGATCGCATGATGCTGTGGTCGATCTCGGGCCTCGAGGGCACGCTCTCGGCGCCGAAGGCGACGTTCCCCCGCACGGGCAAGGACGGCGACTCGTGCGATGGCAATTACATGTGCGAGAGCAACTTCTGCCTCAACACGACGCAGAAGTGCGCGCCGAGCCCGCACAAGGAGCTGCCGCTTCCGGTGTTCGACTACCGCGGCCTCTCGAACGCGCTGTTCGAGATCGCGAACCGTCGCTACGCCGGCAAGCAGCGCAAGGCGGACACGTACCAGGTCATCCTGATGGCCGACGGCGCGATTCCGTACAACACGGTCGCGTCCGTGATGGCGGCGATGCGCTGCAAGCTGCCCGACTTCGGCAAGGAGACGGAAGGCTGCGCACTACCGACCGATGATCCCGAGCTGAAGAAGGCGAAGGATCCGATCTCGCCGGACAAGCGCCTCTACGACACGACGCGCGCGTCGTACGACCCCAAGACGATGGCGCTGTTCAGCGACATCCTCTTCTCCTCGGGATTCGAATGAGCTTTTCGCAGCGCGAAGCGCGCAACCTCGTTCGCAAGGCGGTCAAGCGCGTCCCCGAGGGCGAGTCGATCCGTCACCTCAACATCATGCCGATGATGGACATGATGACGATCCTCCTCGTCGCGTTCATCTTCCAGATGGCGACGAGCGCGCTCGAGCTGACGGCCGGCACGGTCGAGCTGCCGCGCACCGCGACCGACGCGCCGCTGCCCGAGAAGGCGTGGACGCTCGTGATCACGCCGACCGGCATCGTCGTCGAGGGCAAGTCGATCGTCTCGGTCAACAACGGCGACGTCGACGCTTCCGAGAAGGAAGGCGGCAGCCTCGGCATCAAGATCCCGCGCCTGTCGAACTTCCTCGCCTCGCTGCGTCAGGAAGAGATCAAGCAGATGCAGAAGTCGGGGATCGATCCGGCGAAGGCGCCGCCCCCCGAGCTCCTGATCATCGCCGACCGCACGACCCCTTACCGTCTCCTCATCGAGGTCATGTTCTCGGCGAAGCAGAAGGAAGCCGGGTACAAGCATTTCCGACTGATCGTCCAGAAGAACTTCGTGGTTAAGCCTCCGAAGTGACCCCCGGGCTCCCGGGGCCTCCTCCTCGGGAGTTGTCCTGGCCGGGCACGCTCCTCGCGCTATAGTGGCGATCATGAAGTTCGTCGGCGAACGCCGTGCTCTCGCGTCGATCGTGCTCGCGTTCTGGTTCCTCCTGTACTTGATGCAGGGGCTGCTTGGCGGCGGACCGCTCGGTCCCGTCATGTACGCGCTCGCAGGCACGTACGGCCTCGCGTTCTTCGCGCTGGTCGCCGGCTACTTCTGGGCGCGCTGGTACGCCGTCGGCGTCAACCTGTTCGGCCTCATCATCGGCGGCATCGGGCTCTGGCAGATGGGTCCCGAGTTCCAGGTGCTGCTGATCGTGATCTCGCACCTGACCGCGACGGCCATGCTGTGGGGCTCGTCGATGAGCGAGGTCTACGACGGCCAGACCGCGTGGCGCGAGCGCTACCACATGGACGACGGCGCCGTGCAGCGCCTCGGTCGCTCGGTGATCCGCGCGGGCGTGTCGTTGCCGATGGTCCTCATCTACGGCCTCGCGCCGAAGCAGCCGGCCGCGTTCGTCGCCTCCGCGTTCGTCATCGTGCTCGCGACGCTCGGCCTCCGCGCGCTCGTTCGCCTGCGCACCTGGGGTGTGCTCGCGATCGGTTGCGCCGGTGCCGTGATGCTCGCGTTTGCCGGCATCGAGGGCGCGACGCAAGACGCCTCGTTCGCGCTGTCGCCTGCCCTCGCCGGCTCGCTGCTCGTGTTCGCCGCCGCACCGTGGTTCGCCCCGGTCGCGCGCTGGCTCCGCGCCTGATTCGCGCTGGATCGGACTCGGGCGTTTGATCGCACGCCCGCGTCGCGATACCGTCGAGGCATGGGTCGACTGTTGGGTCTCCTCTGCCTGGCGTTTCTGTTCGCTGCGTGCTCGCCGCTGTACGGCGGCAAGCCGGAGGGCCTGAAGACCCCGTCGCGCAAGAAGCGCCCGCCCGAGGCTGCCGAGGCTGCGCCCGAGATCAAGTACGTCGACGACTGCGCGGCGAACTTCAGCGACGACCCGAAGAAGGCGCACCCGCAGGTCCAGATGTCGCGCCAGCTGTTCGACGCAGCCGAGAGCTCGCTCGAGCAGTCCGACGCCGCCAAGGAAGACAACGCGAAGGTCGGCCTCCTCAAGGAGGCGATCGACAAGTATCGCAACGCGCTGATCAAGGACCCGTACAACGTCCCGGCGACGCTCAAGCTCGCCGTCGCGTACGACCGCGTGCTTCGCAAGGGCTGCGCGATCGCGATGCTGAAGCGGCTCTCCTCGCTGTCGAACAATCCGAAGTGGACGAGCGAAGCGAACCGCAACATCGACTCGATCGACGCCAACGCACAGTGGTTCAAGGGCTACCGCAAGGACGCGATGGCCGCGGTCGGTCGCTAGCTCGCACGAAAGCACTTATGAAGCTCGCACTCGCCTTCGTTTCCCTGTCGCTCGCGCTCGCCGGCTGCCACGAAAAGCAGGAGGTCACCGCGCCGCCTCCCCCGCTCCGTCCCGAGCCGGAACCCAAAGCCGAAACCGGGGCCAAGGACTGCGAGCCGACCGAGCCGTCGATGGAGCTCAAGCCGATCGGATTCGACGAGCGCTCGATCCCCGAGGGCATGCGCCTCGCCGACCAGGCCTACGCGAAGCTCAACGGCGCGAACAGCGCCGAAGTCGATCGCCTGACGCGCGAGCAGTACCAGTCGGACGCGGTCAACGACTTCATCACCTCGCTCGCCGCCGACCCGTACAACGTCAAGGCGACCTACGGCCTCGCGGCCGCGTACGCGAAGATCGGTCGCAAGCAGTGCTCGATCAACCTCCTGACCCGCCTGCTCCAGATGCGCCCGCACCCGAGCAAGAAGGGCGAGGTCGAGCAGGCGATCGACAAGCTGCTCGGCCGCCGTCAGCCGCTCGATCCGGACTTTGCTGACATGCGCCGCGACGGTCGCTTTCGCGAGCTGATCGCGAAGATGTGCGCGGACACGAACGATCCGAACTGCGTCTACGGCGCAGCGAAACAGCCATAATTCCGAGGCGTCCCGGGCGCGAACCGCACCCCTCGTCCGGCGCTTGGCTGTCAGGCCACCATCCCTTTACCCGGGGCGCTACGGACGGTATGAAATGGGCCTCCCATGCGTACCGCCATCTGCGCCGCCCTGGTTCTCCTGCCCGCCGTCGCCGCCGCCAAGCCGAAGGCGGACGCCGGGGGGCCCAAGGCCGCGCCCGCCTGCGGGGCCAAGGTCCTGCCGCTGGTCGTCGGCAACTCGTGGACCTACGTGTCGATCCCGGCGCCCCTGCCGCCGTCCGACCAGGTCAAGCGCATCTCGCCGACCCAGCCCAAGCAGATCGTCGTGACGGTGAAGGACGTCGCCCCGGGCAAGGACGAGACGGTCGTCACGCTCGAGGAGAAGATCACGATCGATCGCACGATCGATCAGAAGAAGCCGCTCCTCGACGAGTTCACGTACACGTCGACGATCACGTGCAACGCCAAGAAGTTCGACATCTCGCCGAACAGCTTCTTCTTCGCCGGCGAGCCCGGCGGCGTGTTCGGCCTCGAGATCACGCAGCTCGATCGCGCGAAGGGCACGAGCCTCCAGCTCACGAAGGGCGGCATCGGCGACGCGCAGTGGCGCGAGGACCTCAAGATGACGTGGGCGCGCAAGCCGACCGAGGGCTCGGGCGCCAAGCTCGGCAGCGGCAAGCTCGAGCTCGAGCGTCAGTTCACGCCGCAGGAGCCCGAGACGATCACGACGAAGCAGGGCCAGTATCGCGCCGAGAAGCTCGGTCTCATCACGACCGGTCGCGTGATCCTCGACGGCGCCGCGCCCGACGCCAAGCCGAGCGAGCTGCCGGCGAACTGGATCAGCCAGCTGTGGCTCGCCCGTGACATCGGCCTCGTGCAGTCGCTCAACAGCTACGCGCACATGTATCAGCTGACCGAGTCGACGCTGAAGTGAAGCGCGCGCTCTGGCGCGTCACCAAGCCGCTCCGCGACCGGGTCCGCGCCGGTCATCCGTGGGTCTACGATCGCGCGCTCGAGAAGCCCAAGGGAATCAAGACCGGCGATCTCGTCACGCTCGTCGACGAAAAGGGTCCGCTCGCGACCGCGCTCGCCGATCCGACGTCGCCGCTCGCTGCGCGCGTGCTCGATCTCGATCCGGGTGCGTCGTGCGACGGCGCGTGGGTCCGTGCGCGCACCGAGGCCGCGGCAAACCGGCGCGCACGCGATCCACTGCTCGTCGGCTGCACCGGCCGCCGGCTCGTCCACGGCGAGGCCGACGCCTGCCCGGGGCTCGTCGTCGACATCTACGCCGATACCGCGGTGATCGTGTTCGACGGCCCTGCCGCGACCGCGTTCTGGCGCGCGCGGATCGGCGACGTGCTCGTCGGGCTCGAGCGCGGCGGCGCCGTCATCGCGCACGCGTGGCTGCGCGGCGAACGCCGCGAGCGAAGTGCCGGCGAAGCACTGCGCGGCAACCCTCCGGCGGAGATCGTGATCAACGAGGACGATGCACGGTTCGGCGTCGACGTGCGCAGCGGTCAGAAGACCGGGTTCTTCCTCGACCAGCGCGACAACCGGCGCACGATCCGCCGCCACGCCGCGGGCCAGACCGTGCTGAACCTGTTCTCGTATACCGGCGGGTTCTCGCTGCACGCGGCGCTCGGTGGCGCGACGAAGGTGACCTCGGTCGACATCGCCGGCCCGGCGATCGCGGCGATCGAGCGCAACGTCCAGCTCTCGAACCTGCCGCAGGATGCGCACGAGCGCATCACGTCGGACTGCTTCGACCTGCTCGCGCGCGCGCAGAGCCAGGGTCGCCGCTGGGACCTCGTGATCGTCGACCCTCCAAGCTTCGCGCCGAGCGAGCGCGCCAAGGGAGCCGCGTTGCGCGCGTACGAGCGGCTCGCCGTCGCCGCGCTCGCGGTCGTCGAGCCGGGTGGCCGGTTCGCCCTCGCCTCGTGCTCGAGCCACGTGACTGAAGGCGACCTCCTCGGCGTCGTGGCCGGCCTCCAGGTACCGAGTCTGCGCCTGCGCCAGTCCGCGGGCGCCGCGAGTGACCACCCCGTCCTTCCGGCATTTAGCGAAGGCCGGTACCTCAAGTTCCTGTTCTTCGACGTCGGCTAGGGTCCGGTTGTCGGACCGGTGATTCTCCATGAAGAATCACTGCTTGATTTGACAACCACACTTCGTTACAGACGCCCGTCCGCTACAGGAGGACGTGCATGACGAGGTGGTTTCTGGCTGTGGCCCTGGGTTCGCTCGTGGTGGCTCCCGTCGCGTGCAGCGACGACGCTGGCACGGGCCTGACGACGCCCGAGTGTTCCGACGGCATCGATAACGACGGCGACGGCGCGATCGACTTCCCCGACGACCCGTCCTGCGACAACGACAACGACGAGGAGTCGGGCGCGGCATCGCCCCAGTGCAACGACGGCCGCGATAACGACAACGACGGCAAGATCGACTTCCCGTATGACCCGGGCTGCTCGCTCCCCAACGAGGACCAGGAAGAGGACGACTGTCCCGACGGTCCGCGCTGCCCGCAGTGCTCCAACGGCGTCGACGACGACATGAACGGCACGACCGACTGGCCCGACGACGGACTCGGTTGCGCGGCGGCCGGCGACGGTGACGAGTACACGCGCAACCCTGCCGCGTGCGGCAACGGCGTCACCATCAAGCTCGCGCCGGCGGGCGGCCACACCGGCGACGGCAAGCTCGTGACGGGCACGTCCTCGCTCAGCTCGCCGACGTGTGGCGGCACGGGCGCGGAGGACGTCTACGAGATCCGCATCAACTCGCCGAAGGTCCTGGTCGCGTCGACGGATGCTGCGACGACGACCGCCGACACCGTGCTCTACCTCCGCGGCTCGATGTGCCAGGACCCGGCGAGCGAGCTCGCGTGCAGCAACGATATCTCGGCGACGAACAAGCACTCGTCGCTCGTCTACTCGATCACGACACCCGGCACGTACTACCTCGTCGTCGACGCGAAGGACGCGGCCTCGACCGGCAACTACGACCTCACGCTGACGACCTACAACGGCGAGGGCGTCTCGTGCGCGACCGGCGATGACTGCTACCCGGGCCTCGTCTGCCGCATTCCGAAGAACATGACCGCGAAGGTCTGTGCGAAGCACGTCTGCGAGGACAACGACGACGAGGACAACGACGGCAAGCCCGGGTTCCCGACGGATCCCGGCTGCACGAGCTACACCGACGACGACGAGACCGATCCCTGCCCCGGCGCCGGCTGCCCCGCATGCGGCGACGGCGTCGACAACGACACCGACACGCTCGTCGACTACCCGAACGACTGGGCGTGCGTCGCGGCGAGCGGCACGACCGAGCGGTTTTGCGCCCCGGAAACCGATGCGACCCCGGTCATCACGGCGATGACGACGACGGGCACGACGGCCGGCAAGACGAACAACCTCGCAGCGACGAGCTCGAGCCTGCCCGGCGTCATGGGCGACTGTTCGCTCGGCTCGACGGCGCCCGAGGTCACCCACGCACTCGTCCTCCCGGTCCCGGTCCAGACGCTGCAGATCGATTCGAACGCGACCACGTTCGACACCATCCTCGTCGTCCGCGACGTCACGTGTGGCACGGCGCTCTACTGCGATGACGACGGCGGCGACAGCGTTCAGTCGCTGATCACGATGACGAACGTCCAGCCGGGCGCGTACGCGATCTCGATGGACGGCTATTCCACCGAGAACGGCGCGTACACGCTGCACGTGCGCGGCACGGTCGCGCCGATGACCCGCTGCGACTCGCCGCTGTTCTCCGGAGGTGCGAATGCCGTGCTCGTGTGCCCCACAGGCACCTCGTGCACGGGTACACCTGCGAAGTGCCAGTAGACCTCTCCGTCGATCCAGGTGTCGCGCTCGATGCGAAGCTGAAGGCCAAGCTTCGGCGCGACGTCGCGCGCATGGTGAAGGCCGCGGCGCTCCACGAGGGCAAGAAGGACCTCGAGGTCGCGCTACGCCTGTGCGACGACGACGCGATCCACGAGCTCAACCGCGACTACCGCGGCAAGAACAAGCCGACCGACGTGCTCGCGTTCGCGCAGCGCGAGGCGCAAGGCGCCGATCCGTCGCTGCTCGGCGACATCGTGATCAGCGTGCCGACCGCGAAGCGGCAGGCGAAGAAGGGACTCTACGCGGAGCTGCTCCACCTCGCCTCGCACGGCCTGTGTCACCTGCTCGGCTACGACCACCGCGATGACGAGGAAGAGCGCGTGATGAACGCGCGTGCCGCGGCCCTGCGCAAGGAAGCCGCGCGAGCCGGCAAGGTCAAGGCCGCCTAGCGGTCACCGCGGGTCGTCAGCGACCACACGCGCGCGCCGACGAACACATCGAACAGGTGCTGATCGAGCTGGCCGCGCTTGACGTCGCCGGCGAGGATGTCGAGCGCCTTCTCGACCGGCATCGCCTTCTTGTACGGGCGGTCGCTCGCGGTCAGCGCGTCGTAGATGTCGCTGATCGCCATCATGCGCGCGGGCACCGGGATCTGGTCGCCGCGCAGCTTGTTCGGATAGCCGGTTCCGTCGAGCTTCTCGTGGTGCGCGCCCGCGATCTCGGGGACGTCGCGCAGCGTGCGGCTCCACGGGATCCGGACGAGGAAGTTGTACGTGTGGACGACGTGGCTGTTGATCTCGAGGCGCTCGTTCTCGGTGAGCGAGCCGCGGCGGATCTGCAGGCACGCGGCCTCGTCGTGCGTGAGGTATGGCAGCGCCTGCCCTGCCTCGTCGCGATACGTCATGCCCGAGAGCTCGGCGAGGCGCTCGAAGCCGCCCTGGTCGAGCACGGTCGGCTCGTTCGCCTGGAGGATGAACTGGATGATGTTGTCGAGCTCGGCGACCTTGCCGACGATGTCCTTGTCGACGGCATGGAGCTCGGCGGCGACCTGGTCGCGCGACGCTTCCATCAGGTAGCGGACCTTGGACTCGAGGCCCTCGATCTTGTAGCCGCGCTTGATGAGCTGGAAGCGCTGGAGGATCAGCTCGCGCTCGTGCTCGTACAGCTTCTTCGCCTTGACGAGGATGTGCTCGCGGACGCCGACCTTGCCGAAGTCGTGCAGCAGCGCCGCGTACTCGATCTGCGTGAGATCGTCGCGCGAGAACCTGACCTCGCGGTAGTGGCCGGTCTCGGCGCGGTTGACCGCGCGCGCGAGGCCGACCGTCAGCTCGGCGACGCGCTCGGAGTGACCGGACGTCGTCGGATCGCGCGACTCGATCGCGGTCACCGCGGCCTTCACGAAGCTGTCGAACAGCGTCTTGACCTCTTCGTAGAGGAGGACGTTCTCGAGCGCGATGCCGGCCTGCGACGCGAGCGCGGTGACGTACGCCTCGGAGATGTCGTCGAACGGCACGACGCCGTCCTCGAAGTCCGCCGGCAGATCGAGCTGGATCCAGCCCTTCGCGCGCTTGTTGATCAGCTGGATGACGCCGATCACCTCGGCGCGCGCGGAGATCATCGGGACCGCGAGCACCGAGCGCGTCTGGTAGCGGTACTTGTCGTCGAAGCTGCGGTCGTGGGCGAAGCCCCACGGGTTATTGCCCACGCCCGGCTCGTCGAGGTTGTAGAGGTCGGGGACGTTGATGCGATCGCCCGACAGCACGCACGTGCCGACGATCGACGATGCCGAGACCGGCATCGTGAAGCCCGCGGGCTGGACGTTGCGCGAGTCGTTCTGCGAGACCGCGAACCTGAGCGAGCGCTTCGAGATGTCCTCGTCGTGGCCCTCGACGATGTAGACGCTGCCGGCGTCGGCGTTGGTGACCTCGCAGGCGCGGCGCAAGATGATCGCGAGCAGCGACTGGATGTCGCGCTCCTGCGACAGCGCGCGGCCGATCGAGATCAGCATGTCGTTCTCGTGCCGCGAGCGCTCGAGCTCGAGCTCGAGGGTGGCCGACTGCATGCGCAGCGCGATCGCCTCGGCACGCGTGCGCAGCATGAGCAGCAGGCGCGCCATCGCGACCGGCGCGACGAGCGCGGTCAGGTCGGCATCGCTCGGCGCCGCGTCGAGACGCGCCTCCTCGAGCTCGGCATCGGAGCCGACGAGGATGAGGCCGTAGTTGCCCGAGCGCGCACGGACGAGGTGCGGTGCGAGCGCCTCGGCGTTCTTCCACACGTCGGGCCACGCGACGACGAGCAGCACCGGGCTGCGCGAGCGCTGGGCGACGACCTCGAGCTCGATCCAGCCATCGCCCTGGCGACGGACGCGATAGCCCGACATGCGCCGGTCACGCGCTACGGCATTGACCAGGTCGTCTGGCGAGCCCACCACCATGGCTACGAGTCTAGCTCGTCGCGCTTGTCTTGTGGTGACGGCGCGGCGTCGCCACCGTCGGGCCGGCGAGCGGCTTCCTCGCGCCGCTCGAAGCGAGCGCGGTCCCGCGCGTCGTAGGCGCGGATGAGAGCTGCGACGAGCGGGTGCCTGACGACGTCGGCGTCGGAGAACTCGATCGTGCCGATGCCGCGAATGTCGCGGACCAGCTCGAGCGCGTCGCGCAGACCACTGCGCTGGCCGGACGGCAGGTCGGTCTGCGTGATGTCGCCCGTGATGACGACCTTCGCGCCGTACCCCATGCGGGTGAGGAACATCTTCATCTGCGCGGGCGTCGTGTTCTGCGCCTCGTCGAGGACGATGAAGCTCTCGTTGAGCGTGCGGCCGCGCATGAACGCGAGCGGCGAGACCTCGATGATGTTGTCGGCCATGTGCCGCTGCAGCTTCTCGGGGTCCATCATGTCGTGCAGCGCATCGAACAGCGGCCGCAGGTACGGATCGACCTTCTCCTCGAGGGTGCCGGGGAGGAAGCCGAGCTTCTCGCCGGCCTCGACGGCGGGACGGGTCAGGATGATGCGGCGGACCTGCTTGTCGAGCAGCGCGCGCACGGCGAGCGCCATCGCGAGGTACGTCTTGCCGGTACCGGCAGGACCGACCGCGAACACGATGTCGTTCGCGCGCACGAGGTCGACGTAGCGCTTCTGCGTCGCGCCCTTCGGTGCGATCGGCCGACCGGCGCGCGGCGTGATGATCGTCTCGCCGAACACCGCGCTGATCGACTGCTTCGCGCCCTCGTCGCCCTGGAGCAGGCGCACGGCGCGCACGACGTCGTCCGAGGACAGCGGCTTGCCCTCGAGCGCGAGGTCATACAGCTGCTCGAGCGCGCTCTTCGCGGTCTCGGTCGAGGCCTCGTCGCCCTCGATCGTGATCTCGTTGCCGCGCAGGTGCACCTCGGCCCCTGCCGTACGCTCGATGAGCTTGAGACGGCTGTTGTTGCTCCCACAGAGCGCCTGGAGCGCTTCGGGATCATCGAATGCGAGTTTCTCGCGGATGAGCTGCTTTGCCACGACGGGAGGGGCGGTATAGCACGTGACATGCAGAACGGTGCCCCGGGAGCCTCGCTCGCCCGCCTCGTCGAGATCATGGACAAGCTGCTCGCTCCCGACGGCTGCCCGTGGGACCGCGAGCAAACGCTCGACTCGCTACGCCCGTTCCTCGTCGAGGAGACCTACGAGGTCCTCGACGCGCTCGCGCGCGACAACCCTGCCGACCACTGCGAGGAGCTGGGCGACCTCCTCATGCAGGTGGTCTTCCAGGCGGCGCTCCGCCGGCAGCAGGGCCAGTTCGACATCGATGCCGTCGTCGCCAGCATCTCGGAGAAGCTCATCCGGCGGCACCCTCACGTGTTCGCGAAGGCCGAGGGCGTCGACACGCCCGAGAAGGTCCTCGCCCAGTGGGACCAGATCAAGCAGGCCGAGAAGGCCGAGAAGGGTGCCGCCAAGAAGCGGACGCTCGATGGCGTGCCGCAGGGCCCCGCCCTCGCCCGCGCCCAGAAGCTCGGCTCCCGGTGCGGCAAGATCGGCTTTGATTGGCCCGGCTGGGAGGGATCGTTCGCCAAGGTGGAGGAGGAGGTCCGGGAGGTCAAAGAGGCCATCACGACCCAGACCCCGGCCGAGGTCCATGCCGAGATCGGGGATCTCCTGCTGGCGGTCGTGAACCTGTCTCGCAAGGTCGGGGTCGACGCCGAGAACGCCCTCATCGACGCGACTCAGAGATTCCAGCGCCGGTTCGAGGTCGTCGAGGATCTGCTCGCCGAACGGGGCAAAACGCCTCAGCAATCCAACCTCGAGGAGATGGATTCGCTCTGGGACGATGCCAAAAAGTTGCTCCGCGGAAAGTGACGCTTTTTTGTGCACCCACGATCGAGTGGAAGAGATCTCGGCAAGATCCCGGTGGCGATCACATACCCCTCCGCAGTTTATCCACAGAGCTCGGTGGGCGAACTCAGCTCAACCACCCCAACAGCGGTAGGCACTTGGCATTGACACCCCACCACAGGGCGGGGTAAACGATGCCCCCTTTAGGAGACACCCGTGGCCAATATCAAGTCGGCCGAGAAGCAGAACCGCAAGATGATCAAGAATCGCGCGCGCAACCGCGCCGCGATGGGATCGCTCCGTACCGCCGTGAAGGCCGCGCGCACCGCGGTCGACGGCAAGGCTGCTAACGCAGCCGAGCTCGTGAAGAACGCCGTGTCGATCATCGACAGCGCCGTCACGAAGGGCATCCTCAAGCGGCAGACTGCTTCTCGCTACGTTTCGCGCCTCGCTCATCGCGCGGCGCACTAGTAAAGCAATTCAAATCCATCCGTCGACGTCGTCGTGGTCGTGAACCTTGACGGCGACGGCGACGTGAACCTGGTCGATCTCACGTCGACCAGCGACCATGCCCGAGGTATCGCCAAGTACGCGATGCCTTCGAGCGATTCGTCTCCGGCATCCGTCCGAGGGCGACCATACTAGTTCTCGTCGTCCTCACCGCCTTGAGCGGTGATGCCGTACTTGCGCAGAAGCTTGTGCAGGTACTTTCGATCCATGTCCGCGTCACGCGCGGCCTTGGAGATGTTTCCTTCGGCGCGCTTGATGAGCCAAGTCAGGTAGCGCCGCTCGAACAGCTCGTTCCACTTCTCTTTCGTGTCGCGGAACGAGAGGCCCGGCTCGAACTCGAGCGCGGCGCCGAGCTGGACGCCCTTCGTGGCCGTGGCGGTCTCCGGACCGAGCGGCGCGACGAGCATGCCGGGATCGGCACCGAGGGCGAGCGCGCGCTCGATCACGTTGCGAAGCTCGCGGACGTTGCCCGGCCAGTCGTGCGCCATCAGCGCCGCGCGCGTCGCGTCGGAGAGCTGAACGCCGCCCTCGGGCGCGAGCTTCTTCAGCATGTGATCGATGAGCAGCGGGATGTCCTCGCGGCGCTCGCGCAGTGACGGCGCGGTGATCGGCACCACGTTCAGGCGGAAGTAGAGGTCTTCGCGGAACTTGCCCTTCTCGACCTCGGATCGAAGGTCCTTGCGCGTCGCCGCGATCACGCGGAGATCGACCTTGAGCGTCTTGGTGCCGCCGACGCGGCGCAGCTCGCGTTGCTCGAGCACGCGCAGGAGCTTGGGCTGGAGATCGAGCGAGAGCTCGCCGAGCTCGTCGAGGAACACGGTGCCGCCGCTCGCGAGCTCGAACGCGCCCTGCCGGGCCGACACGGCGCCGGTGAATGCGCCCTTCTCGTGGCCAAACAGCTCGCTCTCGATCAGGGTGCCGGCGACCGCGCCGCAATCGACGACGATGAACGGCTTGTCGGCGCGCGGCGACAGCTGGTGCAGCGTGCGCGCGATCATGTCCTTGCCGGTGCCGGTCTCGCCCTCGATCAGGACCGTCGCGTCCGTCGGCGCGATGCGCTCGACGAGGCCGAAGATCTCGCGCATCGCGGGTGACTTGCCGACCATCTCGCCGAGCGCCTCTTTTTCAGAGGGTAGGATCTCGATGCGCTCTTCGAATGGCGTGAACTTGAGCTCGGTCGCGCCGATCGCGATCACCGAGCCTGCGCGCAGGTATGCTTCCTTGACCTCGGCGCTGTCGAGGAACGTGCCGTTCGTGCTCTTGAGATCGCGCACGAGGTAGCCCTTCGCATCGCGCACGATCTCGAAGTGCACGCGCGACACGGTCTCGTCGGCGAGCACGAGATCGTTCTCGGGCGCCTTGCCGATGCGAATGACGTCGCCGGTGATCACGAACTCGGTGCCGCGCTGGGCACCCTTGATCACGACGAGCTTGCAACGACGGAGATTGACCGTGGCCGGCGTTGCCTCACGCCGGATCCGCGTCCCCGTCAAATGCTCCATGTGACCGTAATCGTATCATGCGCGCGCGTGCTTCCGAGCCTCGCCTTGATGTACGCTCGACGCCGGTGTTACGCACGACCGGGGTACTCGTGCTCGTCGCCGTGCTCGGCGGCGCTGCTGTCGCGCAACCAGCGCCGGCCAAGCCGTCCGACGCACCACTTCCGTCGTGTCTCGATCAAACGATCGCAGACCAGGTCGGCGAGCAGCTGAAGCCGCGCGGCGTCCAGAAGAAGGACTTCCTCAAGCGGCGCAAGCTGAACCTCGTCGCGCACGGCGGCCTCTACGGCGGCGATCTGACGTCGTCGAGCTGGATCGCGGGCGGTTCGCTCGGCTTCTTCTTCACCGAGGACTTCGGCATCTCCGCCGAATTCGATCTCACGCCGCTGACGCTCGACCTCGACTCGCCGATCAACAAGTTCTTCGGCGACGATCGGTTCCAGCCGGGCACCGCGTACGTCGCGCTCGGCAACCTGATGTGGTCGCCGATCCACGCCAAGCTCAAGCTCGGCGGCGGCATCGTTCACGCGGACTTCATGTTCCTCGCCGGCGCGGGCCGCATGATCCACGACGCGGTCCAGGGCATCACGTTCGACGCAGGATTTGCACTCGACATGTTCGTGACGAAGGTCGTCACGATCCGGCTCGGCGCGCGCGACCTCATGGCGGTGCAGGAGATCGCGGCGGAGACTCGCTACACCAACAACCTCGTCGCGACCCTCGGGTTGTCGATCTGGATCCCCACGGGTCTATGAAGTCTCTCGTCGTCATCGCCGCCCTGCTCGCTTCGACGAGTCTCGCGTTCGCCGACAGCGCAGGAGATCGCGCGGTCGACAAGGCTGACAAGAACGACGCGCCGGAGAAGAAGGTCGCGGCCGCGGAGACCGCACCCGTCGAGCGCACGACCGAGATGTGCATCGACCAGGA
>JABFXX010000638.1 GCA_013368795.1 Kofleriaceae bacterium | reverse complement strand
GTGAAGCCCGGCAGCGTCTTGCCGTCGTAGAGCTTCGCCTTCTGGAGCAGCGACAGCGAGTGCTTCTTCGGATCCTCGAGGCGCGTCAGCACGGCCCACAGAGCTGCGACGTACAGCGTGTGCGGCGCGACGTGCTTGCCGACCTTCGTGGTCGTGAAGTCCTTCGTGTAGATCTTCACCTCCTCGGACACCTTCGTGATGTACGGGATGTCGACCTTCACGGTGCGGTCGCGGAGCGCCTCCATGAACTCGTTGTTGAGGAGCTTCTTGTACTCGGCCTCGTTGGTGTGGCCGATGATGACCTCGTCGATGTCGGTCTGCGCGAACTTCTTCGGCTTGATCTTGCGCTCCTGGGTCGCGCCGAGCAGGTCGTAGAGGAACGCGACGTCGAGCTTCAAGATCTCGACGAACTCGAGGATGCCGCGGTTGGCGATGTTGAACTCGCCGTCGAAGTTGAACGCGCGCGGATCCGAGTCGGATCCGAACGTCGCGATCTTGCGGTAGTTGATGTCGCCGGTCAGCTCGGTCGAGTCCTGGTTCTTCTCGTCCTTGGGCTGGAACGTGCCGATGCCGATGCGGTCCTGCTCGGACAGCACGAGGCGGCGAACCTTGACGTGCGTCATCACCTTCTCGAAGTTGCCGCCGTAGTGGCGCATCAGCTCCTTGAAGATCAGGCGGCACGCCGGATTGACGTCGCCCTCGATCTTCACGCGGTGATCATCGTTGCCGAGCTTGAGCTTGTTGATCGTGTCCTCGCGCCACTCGCGCGGGATGAGCCGGAGCGGCTCGTCGTGCATCGGCGAGTGGAACACCTCCTGGCCACCTGCGAGCTCGGCGAGCGGGCCCGGCAGCGTCCAGTAGTACGAGTAGAGCGCGCCCTCGGGGGTACGCGAGTACTCCTCGATGCCCTTCTTCAGCTGGCGCGCGATCGTCGACTTCGCCGAGCCGACCGGGCCGTGCAGCAGGATGATGCGGCGCTCGGTGCCGTAGCCCTGTGCGGCGCTCTTCAGCACGTTCATGAGGCGCATCAGCGCTACGTCGAGGCCGAATACGGCGTCGCGACCTCCGTGCGTGTCGTCACGGAAGAACTTGTAGCGAACAAGCTTCTTCTTGTTGTCGATGTACTCCTCGACGCCGTGTGACAGCACCATGTCGTACAGGCGCTGGTAGGCGTTGCGAGTCACCTGCGGGTTGCGCCGCACGAGTGCGAGGTAGTCCTCGAAGGACCCTTCCCAGGACAGCTCTTTGTACGTCGCGTAGTTCTGGAGCTCGGCGATCTGTCCGACCAGCGTCATGGGATCGACCGTAGCACGTCTCGCTACGACCGCTGTACGGCCGCTGCGCAGATCGGCTGCGCAAGAAGCGGCGATTGAAACGCCCACGTCTCCGTCGAGAAACGGGTCGGTAAGGGGGTTTTCAATGCGCTCGCTTTACACGTCGTCTAGCTTCGTCCTCACCACCGCCTTCGCCCTGACTGCCTGCAGCAGCGACCCGCTGGAACCGGGGTCCGGCAACGACCCGGAACGGGCACGAACCGCCTGCTCGTGAGTGGCCGCGCACAGGCCACGCCGCGCTTCGCGAACGCGTCCGGCGCCGCTGATTTCATCACCGACTTCGCGATCAGCATTTCGCTTGCCCGGCAACGCGGGCACGTTCGCCGGACAACACCGGACAACATCGTCGTCGATCCGCGGCGCGTCCTCGTATAGGGTCCGCGCCATGGGCTTCCTCGGACGGTTGTTTGGTGGTGGCGTGCGCAAGCCGCCGGCATGGGCGCGCGAGGCGTTCGGCAAGGATGGCGACAACTTCAAGACGTTCATCGACGTCGTCACCTACGTGCTCCACGAGCACGCCGGCGAGGACGAGTACATCACCGCCGAACCCGAGTACGTCGCGACCGGCTCGGTCGTGATCGGCGAAGGCATGCAGCGGCGCGAGTGGCACATGCTCGATGCCGCGCTCGCGTGCAGCATGGAAGCCGATCACGGCAAGTGGGATGCGATCGTCGGCGCGAGCCTCGCCGAGGCACTCGGACGATCGAGTGGCGCTCCAGCCGCGCCGGAAGCGAGCTCCGACGACGCACCGAAGCGCGAGTCGCGCCGGCTCCGCGTGCTCGCACACATGACCATGAACGACCTCGAGGCGGCCGACGCGCTCGCGACCGAGGCGATCGCCGCCGGCGACGAAGTCGTCGACATGCACCACCAGCGCGCGATGATCGCGCTCATGCGCGGCGACGAGGCCGCCGCCGATGCGCACCTCGCGAACATCGACACCGCGCAGTCGCTGACGAGCCGGGCGACCATCGCAGCGCGGCGCAACGATCCTGCCGCGATGGAGCTGGCGCTGCGCGCGCTCGAGAGGTTGCCCGGCGATGTCATCGCGATCCGCGCCGCGATCATCGTTCACGCATTGGCCGGCGCCCGCGACAAGGCGCGCGCGCTCCTCGCGGACAACGCGCAGCATCTCGACACCGAGATGCGCATCGGACTCGAGAACGCGATCGAGAATCCGCCTCGCCAGTTCGGCCACATCTTCCCCGAGCACGCGAAGCTCGTGTTCGACGTGGCCAAGCCGATGATCGATGCGGGCGAGTACGAGAAGGCCGAGCCGCTCATCCGCCGCGCCGCTGCGTGGGATCCCGAGAACCTCGGGTTTGCCGCCGACCTCGGGTTCACGCTGTCGAAGCTGTCGCGCGATGCCGATGCGATCGCGGTCTACGACGCGGCGATCGCGCGCGGTGGCGGCCGCGTGCTGCTCCGATTCAACCGCGGCAACTGCCTGGTCCGGCGACACAAGTTCGGCGAGGCCGCAGCCGACTTCCGCGCGTGCGTCGAGCTCAAGGCCGACTGGCACGAGGCACGGATCAACCTCGTGTCGGCGCTGTTCGCGAGCGGCGACAAGACCGGTGCGCGCCGCGAGATCGAACAGCTGAAGACGCTGGGCGGCCCGCCGCAGTTCGTGACGTCGCTCGAGAAGATGCTCGCCGGCACGCTCTGATTCCGTCGACACCTCGCACCGGCTGGATGACACTTGTCGGTATGCGGTCCGTCCTGGTCGTCCTCGTGATCTGCATCGCGCACGCTCCCGCCCGGGCGCAGACCGCCGGCTGGACCGATGTCCCTGCCCTCGTCGCGTCGGCGACCGCGCCGGTCGAGGCGGAGCTGCGCGCGTGCTTGAAGAAGCTGCCGGCGTCGGTCGGCATCATCGCGTCGCGGACGAAGAAGGGCACGGCCGTTGCGATGCCGTTCCCCAATGTCGGAATCCGCGGATTCACCGAGGAGGAGCGCTGTCTCATGAAGACGATCGCGAAGATCGAGCTGCCGGAGCTACCGGCCGGCATCGAGCGCATCTACCTCGGCCACACGGTCGTCGCCGCAGGCGCGCCGGCTCCCGCGACCGAAGCGGCGTTCGACGCGTGGCGCGATCCGGGCAAGACGGTCGCGACGCTCTTCGACGACGAGCGCCGCACCACGCTCGCCGCGTGCGATCGCAAGCCGCGAACCGTTCGGCTCGTGCTCGATGTCAGGCGCGACAAGACGCGCGTCTGGTTGCCGGCGTGGCAGTTCCACTCGCCGAGTGGCGACGGCTCGACGCCGCCCGCGCAGCAGAAGGTGAAGGCGTGTCTGACGAAGGCGATCCGTGGCATCGCGCCACCGGTATTGCCGCGGATGATGGGCGAGCTGGAGCTGGCGCTCGCTATATCGCCCTGAGGTCGGGTTCAGACGTCAGCTGCGCCGTGCACTTGATCTCGACCATCAGCTCCGGGAACGCGAGCCGCTCGACCTGCACGATCGTGCTCGCGAGCTCGGTGTGGCCGCCGAACACGTCGTCGCGGCACGCAGCACGTGCTGCAAACGCCTCGTCCATCCGCGTGACGAACAGCGTCTCCTCGACGACGTTGTCGATCGTGGCGCCGTACCGCGCGAGCACCTTCCTGATGTTCGCGTAGGCCTGGCGCATCTGCTTCTCCATGTCGCTCACGCCGACGATCGACCCGTTCTCGTCGTGGCTGACCTGGCCGGCGAGATAGATCGTGTTGCCGACCCGGACCGCCTGCGCGTAGCCGTACTCGGCCTCCCACGGCATACCGAGCCCGGTGGTGTCCTTGTGGATCCGAATCATCGCGCCGCCTCCATTCCCGAAACTCTGGCGCGACGATCGCGCGGCGGCGACCGCGATCTCGATCAGGCAGCGGCTCACGCGTGCGAGTTTTCGTGTCGCGATTCGCGCGATCAGTCGGGCGCGAGCGCGAGGTCGATCTCGAACTCCGCCGTGGTGGGCTTGCCGCCCGCGCTCTTCGGGATCGGAAAGCGCCACGTCGCCATCTGCGTCTCGACGCACGTGCCGACCGATTCGTCGATGCCTCCGCCTTTCGCGCTCGTGGCATCGGTGCGGCCTACTTCGGACACCGAGAAGCCCAGGTGCAGCGTGCCCCTTGCTGAGGGCTCGACGTCGAGGCGGCGCTTGTAGCAGCGCTTGATCCCGGCCAGGTACGTGGTCGTCACCTTCGCGGCGACCGCATCAACGGTGAGCGTCGTGTCGTCGATCGCGCGCTTGCCCGAGAACGTGACGCGTCCCTGTGGCTTCGAACCCGCGCTGCCACCCTTCGACGGCTGGGCACTGCCGGGTCCGAGCGCGGCCATGCCTGCCCCCCCTCCTTTGCCGAGCGAGAGCGAATCCGACGCGGCGGTGTCGAGGTTCCCGAGATCTGCGCCGGGTCTGCGGAGGCTGCCGGCGAGCGTGTTGCCGTCGTCCGACGAGAACGTCGCGCTGAACGCATCGGCGATGCGCTGCGCTTCCGCCTGATCGATTGCGAGCTCTGCCGCGCGATCCTTCGCTGCGCCGCGCGCCTCGAGAGTGAGCTGCAGCTCGAAGCCCGATGACGCGGGCTTGCCGAATCGCGTCGGCTTGCCAAACGTCCACGTCGCGACCTTGGACGTCACACACGCAGTGAGCGCGTCGTCGAACGACTTCACCAACGGCTTCGACGTCTTGCCGTCCTGCGTGACGACAAACGCGAGGTCGACGGTGCCGCCGCTGCGCACGCCCGCATCGATCCGGCTCTGAAAACACGCCTCGACGCCGGCGAGGTAGCTCGACTCGATTCTCTTGGCGACCGCGCTCGGCGTCAGCGACGACGAATCGATCTCGCGCTGTCGCACGACCTTCGCCTTCGCGACGAGCGGGCTCGGCTTCTTCGCGACGACCTTCGGCTTCGCGGCGAGCTTCGACGGCTCGGGCTTCTGTGCAGACGGTGCCGCGACTGCAAGCGCCGGCACCACGAGGACCACCCACGCGACTCGGTTCACCGCTGATACTTTGTCACGTTTCGTTCGTGCTCTTGCACGGTTTTCGAGAACACGTGCTCGCGATCATTCTTCGCGACGAAGTACAGGTAGTCGCTGCCGTCGGGTGAAATCACCGCCTCGATCGAGCGGCGGCCGGGATTCGAGATCGGTCCCGGCGGCAGGCCCTCGTGGCGATACGTGTTGTACGGGTTGTCGACGTCATCGAGCTGCGCACGGTGCAGGCGGTCGCAGCCGACCGGCAAGCCCTGCTTCGCGCACGGCTCGTTCCACGCGATGCACGCAGCGCTCTTCTTCTCCGGCACGAGGCAGCCGTAGCGGATCGTCGGATCGGTCTCGAGCCGGTGCGGCTTGAAGTCAGACTTCACGAGCCGGTTGATGAACACCTGCGCGATGCGCGGCCGCTCGGCGGGCTCGACCGCTTCCTTCTCGACGATCGACGCCATCGTCAGGATCTCGTGATCGGTCCAGCGCAGCTTGTCCTTGAGCTTCGCGGTGTCCTTCGGGTTCTTCGTCAGGACGTCGTGCCAGACCTCCTGGTGCCGCGTGATCAGGCGCTCGAGCACCGTGCGCGGCTTCTCCCCCGCGCGGAACTCGTATGTGTCGGGGAACAGGTAGCCCTCGACGCTGTCGCCCGCGATCGCGTGCTGCGCGAGAAACTCCTTGTCGCGCCCGGCGGCTTCGAGCTCCTTCGCGCTCGCGATGTGCGGGCACGGTTTCTCCGGCGTCTCGGTCATGCCCGCCGGGCAGGCTTTGCCGATCAGCTCGAAGTACTCGAGCATGTTCTTGCCCTCGGGCAGCGTGACCTTGATCGTCGTCTCCTTCACACCGGTGACGATGACCTTCAGCACCTGCTTCGGCGTCAGGTTGTCCTTGATGAGGTACTTGCCCGGCTTGATGTTCGTGGTGTCGCCTTCCCACATCGCGTAGAGGCGAAACCACGTCGGCCGCGTGACCACGTGCTTGTCGGCAAGCAGCGACGCGACGGCCGGGAAGCTCATGCCGGTCTTGATCTCGACCTCGACTTCGCGGCCGCTGCCTGCATGCGCCTCGTCTGGATAGGAGAGCGCTCGGTGAACGAACCAACCCGCGATGCCGACCACCAGGATCACCGAGCCGATCACGACCGCGAGCGCGACCCGGAACGAACGCTTCGACATCGCGTCGACCTTACCCTTATCCGCGCGCCTTGCGGGCGTCGAGCCAGGCCTGGAGGATGAGCACAGCCGCTTGCTGATCGATCACACCTTTGCGCCTTGCGCGAGACAGGTCGGCATCGATCAGCACGCGTTGGGCCTCCGCGGTCGTGAAACGCTCGTCCTGCTCGTGAAATTCCGGTCCGGAGGGTAACGCGCGTTTGAGCGCACTGATGAATTCGAGCACGCGCCGTGCGCGGTGCCCGACCTTGCCCGACAGCTCGAATGGCATTCCCACCACGATGTCGGTGATGCCGAGCTCGGCGACCAGTGTCTGGATCGTCGACACGTCACTGTCGGTTCCCCGGCGTCGGATCACCTGATCGGGGTGTGCTGCGATGCCTGCCTCGTCCGTCTTGGCGACACCGATGGTCTTGCTGCCTACGTCGAGGCCGAGTGCGCGCATCACGCGCTAGCAATTCCGGAAAAATAAAGGCCCTGCAAGGGGGATTGCAGGGCCTGGGCGCAGATCGAAGTCGCTACTTGTTGCCTCAGGTGGTGGGGGAGACCAGCGGGATGAGGGGGGAGGGAACCACCAGTCATCCACCGAGTCGAAACTTTCGTTACTCCGTCGCGCGTGGGATTCGATTTTGTTTTCAGAACCAGGACCGGTGTCTTGGCTATTCCTTGGAACGTCCGAGGCGCCGTCTGGTTGCACGAAACTATGAGCACGATCGATGCCACGAAAAATCGGGATCTCGTAAACGAGGAAACGCGCGGTTAGAGGGGCCGCCGTGCCCGCCTGGCAACCATTCCTGTCACCCCTTGTTCTCGATCTGGCCACCACACTGGCCACCCGAATGACGAGGCTTCGATCGATCGTCGACCGATCGTCGCAATTGATCGTCGCAGGTGTCGCGGTCTTGATCGCGGTTCAACCACGAGTGTCCGCGCTAGTGTCGCGGCCATGTCGGACGACCCTCCTCCGCCGCCCAAGCTCCAGGTTCAGATCGACGATGACACCGCGCTCGGCGTCTACGCGAATCTCGTCCTGCTCAACCACACCGAGAACGAGTTCGTCCTCGACTTCGCGTTCATCCAGCCGAGCAACGGTCGCGCGAAGGTCCGCTCGCGCATCATCTCGTCACCGCGCCACACGAAGCGGCTGTTGCTTGCTCTTCAAAAGAACCTCGAGCGTTTCGAAGAACGCTACGGCCGGATCGAGCTCGGTCCGGACGAAGAGCCGATGCTCCACTAAGCGACGGCGGGCTCGGTGATCTCGAGCGTGCCCGCATCGAGATCGAGGATCGCGTCCGCGCCGAACGGCACCGCCTCGTTGCGATTGCCGTGGCCGATCGGCGCACCGACCGCCGCGGGCGTTCCGGCCGCGTGCAGTCGCTCGAGCACCGTCACGAGCGCTGCGTCCGGCGGATCGGCGACACCGGTCGGCGGTTTCGGATCCGCGCAGCGCGTGAGGTCGCCGACCACGACCGCCGCGAGCTGCGCGAGATCGCCGGTCAGCGCGAGCTGCGTGAGGTAGCGATCGAGCTCGTACGGCTTCTCGCCGACCTCTTCCATGATCGCGATCGCGCCGCGCACCGGCAGCTCCCACGGCGTGCCCGCGAGCAGCGAGAACAGCGTCAGGTTACCGGTGACGAGCGGCCCGCGATAGCGACCCTTGCCGTGCGCCGCGAGCGACCACGGCCGCACGCCCGGCACGCGCGCGTCGCTGATCATCTCGATCAGGTATGCGATCTCGCGCGGCTCGAGCACGCCCATCTGCACGACCATCGGTCCGTGCACGCCGCGCACGCCGGCGGCGTACGCCCACGACAAGAGTGCGGTCGCATCGGAGAAACCGATGATCGGTTTTGGATCGCGCCGCAACAGCTCGGGGT
>JABFXX010000419.1 GCA_013368795.1 Kofleriaceae bacterium | reverse complement strand
GATCCATCGCGCGCTCATGCGTCGGTACCCGTTCGCCGTCTTCTTTCGGATGCGGCCGGACACGAGAAATGTGGTCGTGCTCGCGGTCATCCCGCAGCGAGGCGACCCCGCACTGTGGCCCCGCCGGTAGAACGGTTCTCGTCCTGGCGAATCGATCGACGGTGACCAAGGCGTCGCATCGCGACGTCGCTCCTTGGACGGTGGTACGCTGGTGGCGATGTCCCCGCATCGTCGGCGCGACGACAGCGAGCAACCACTGCACGACACACTCGTCGATGCCAAGCTCACGCAACGCGGCGTCGCTCCCGCTCGCAAGAAGGACGACGCGCGTGACGCCAACCTCGTCGGCACGATGTTCGGCGCATACCTCGTCCAGGACCGTCTTGGCGGTGGCGCGATGGGTGTCGTGTTCCGCGCCACTCACATCGACACCAACCGCACGGTCGCGCTCAAGGTCCTGAAGCCCGAGCTCCTCGACGAGGATGTCACCGTCAAGCGCTTCGTCCGCGAAGCCCGCGTCGCCTCGCGCCTCGGCCATCCGCACATCGGCGGCGTGTTCGAGCTCATCAAGGCCGGCGAGCGCTACGGCCTCGCGCTCGAGCTCGTCGAGGGAGAACCGCTCACGACGCTCCTGACGATGCCGCTGCCGCCCGAGCGTGTCTCGCTCCTCGTCGGCCAGCTCCTCCGCGGCCTCGAGCACGCGCATGCGATGGGTCTCATCCATCGCGATCTCAAGCCCGATAACGTGCTCGTCGAGTGGCGCAATGGTCGCGACCACGCGCGCATCATCGACTTCGGCATCGCGATCGTCGCCGACGGCGGTCCCGACTCCGTCGCCCGCCTCACCGGCGCCGGCCAGATCATCGGCACGCCCGCGTACATGTCGCCCGAGCAGGCGCGCGCAGAGGCCCTCGACGGACGCTCCGACCTCTACTCGGTCGGCGTGATGATGTTCGAGATGCTGGCCGGTGCGCTGCCGTTCGATGGCAAGCCCGTCGAGGTGCTCGCGGCCAAGCTCAAGCGCGAGGCGCCAAAGCTCGAGGAGCGCGTGCCCGGTCTCATCGTCGACCCGCTGCTCGCGCGTGTCTGCTACAAGCTGCTCGCTCGCGATCCCGCCCAGCGATTCGCGACGGCGCGCGAAGCGCTCACCGCACTCGACCTCATCGCGACCGATCGCGCAGCCGCGGGAGTCGCACTCGGGATCATGGACACCGCGAAGGCGATGGCGGTCGTCTCGCTGCCGCCTCCTCCGGATCCTCGACGGCGCTGAGAATCACTCCTCCGTAACGCCGCGTCGCGCACTGCACGCATTGTCGTCGGCGGACTCACGCCTACGTTTCCACTGATGGACGCGAACGTTGCTCTCGGAACAGGCCACGAAACGCGCGGCGATGGCAGCATCACGCGAATCCCGCTGAGCCCGCACGATGTCGCCGCGCTGCCTCGCCTGCGCGAGAAGCTCGCGCAGTTCTGGTCGAAGACGGGCGAGGACCCACGCACCCAGTTCGCCCGCTTCGCCGAATGGACGCCGATCGCCAGTGGCGTCACGTTCGACGA
The DNA here is from genome assembly GCA_013368795.1 of Kofleriaceae bacterium. Taxonomy (GTDB): domain Bacteria; phylum Myxococcota_A; class Polyangia; order Haliangiales; family Haliangiaceae; genus JABFXX01. Next base: position 6,793 of record JABFXX010000419.1, on the reverse strand, counting down.
GGACAGCCAGGGCACCTGGTCCGAGCCAACGAACGCCGTGCCAAGAGAAGTCATTCTTCACCTCCACGGCGGCGCGTACACGAAGGGTTCCGCGCATGCGTTTCGCGGATTCGCGAGCCAGATCGCAGCGCGCACGCATCGTACGGTCTTCTCGCTGAACTATCCGCTCGCCCCCGAGGCGCACGTGCCGGTCGCATTCGACCTGGTCGTGTCGACGCTGGCGCGGCTCTGCGCGATGTATGACTCCGTCTCGATCGTCGGTGACTCGGCCGGTGGCGGCCTGGTCGCGGCGTCGCTCTCCGAGGTTGCCTGGCCGATCACCGCGGTCGTGCTGTTCTCGCCGTGGCTCGACCTGACGCTGAGCGGTGCGAGCATGACCGATCCGTCGATCCACGACCCGCTCCTCGCGCGCGACCGGCTCGCCGACTCCGCACATGCCTATCTCGGAGATGCGCCGCCCGACGATCCGCGTGCGTCTCCGCTGTTCGCGATCCCGCAGCAGCTCCCTCCCCTTCTCATCCAGGTCGGCACCGACGAGCTCCTGCTCGACGATTCTCGTCGCTACGCCGCTGCCGCACGACGCGCCGGCCTGCGCGTGCAGCTCGAGGAATGGGAGGCGATGCATCACGTCTTCCAGATGAGCGTCGCCGAGCTCGAGGGCGCGCGTCGCGCACTCGATCGAGCCGCGCAGTTCCTGACGACCTGATCCGCAGCATCACGTAGCGCGACGCCAGCAGGGCCGCCCATCGCCGCCGCGCGTATCCTTGATCGTGGCGCACGACGAATCCTCCGGCGCCCCGCTCCGGCTTCGACGCGCTGTCGATCCCGCGCGCGATCACATTCGTGGCGGCGCCGGTGGCGAAGATGCGGTGACGGTCGTCGGCTACCAGGACTTTCTGTGCCCGTATTGCCGGCGTCTGAAGCCGGTCTTCCGTCGGCTGCGCGAGACGCTCGGCGACCGACTCAACTACGTGTTCCGCTTCTTCCCGCTCGAGCGCGCCAATCCGGGTGCCGAGCTCGCCGCCCACGCGGCCGAAGCAGCCGGACGCCAGGGCCAGTTCTTCGAGATGCACGATCGGCTGTTCGATCGCGAGCCACCGATCGAGCGCACCGACCTCGTCGCGATCGCGCGCGACCTCGGCCTCGACGTCCCGCGCTTTCTTCGCGATCTCGACAGCCCCGAGGTCGCCCGGCGTGTCGCCGAAGACGTCTCCGACGCCCGCACCAACGCCGTGACCGGCACACCCACCCTGTTCGTCGATGGCGTGCGCTACGACGGAGCATGGGACTACTACTCGATGCTCGACGCGATCGAGCGCCCGTTCGCAGAGCGCGTCGGCCGCTCGGCCCGCGTGTTCGCGAGTCTCCCCACCTCCGCAGGTCTCGTCCTGCTCATCGCCGCGGCCCTGGCGCTCGTCATCGCCAACTCGCCACTTGCGCCGTTCTACCGGAGCGCGATCGATGCACAGATTCGCGTCGGAACCGAATCGCACGGCATCGTCCTGACGACGCGCGACTGGCTCGCCGAAGGCCTGCTCGCATTCTTCTTCCTCATCGTCGGCCTCGAGCTCCGGCGCGAGATCACGTCCGGCGCGCTCGTGAACCGCCGCGCGGCGATCCTCCCCGCCATCGCTGCGTTCGGCGGCGGCGTCATGCCCGCTCTCATCTATCTCGCGATCAATCGCGGCCCCACCCACGGCGGCTGGCCCATCCCGACCGCGACCGACGTCGCATTCACGCTCGCCATCCTCGCCGTGCTCGGCGATCGAGTCCCCGTCGGTCTCCGCGCGTTCGTCGCTGCGCTCGCGGTCGTCGACGACCTCATGACGATCGGCACGATCGCCATCGTCTTCCCGAGCGCGTTCGCCCCGATCTACACGATCGCCGTCGCCATCACGATCGCCGGCCTCGTCGCGCTCAACCGTGCGCGCGTCTACGCGCCGTGGCCTTACGTGCTGGTCGCGATCGCGCTCTGGATGTCGCTGCACCTGCTCGGCGTCGATGCCGCGCTCACCGGCGTGATCCTCGCGGTCTGCTTGCCCGGTCGACCGACGCCGTCGCCCGCGCCGCTCGTCGCCCAGGCCGCGACGGCGCTCGCCGCGCTCGATCACGTCGACAAGGAAGCCCGTCGCGCCGGCCGCGAAGCCAAGCTCGAGACCGAACCCGTGTGGGACTGGGCGCTGCGTAACCTGTCTGCGACCACTGAGCGGCTGCTCTCCCCCGCCGAGCGAATCGAGCGCGCGATCGCGCCGTGGAGCTCGTTCGTCGTGCTTCCGCTGTTCGCGTTCGCTGCCGCTGGCGTCAGCTTCGCGATCGACCTGTCATCGAGCGACGCGCAGCGGGTCTTCGCCGGCGTGATCGCCGGGCTTGTCATCGGCAAGCCGCTCGGCATCCTTGCTGCGACCGCGCTCACCGCGGCGACAGGTCTCGCGGCCCTTCCCGAAGGCGTGACGCGTCGCCAGCTCGTCGGCGCAGCATGCACCTGCGGTGTCGGCGACACGCTCGCATTGCTCCTCGCAGATCGAGCGTTCAGTGCCGAGGCAGCCGCGGTCGCCAAGCTCGGCGTGCTTGCCGGGTCCGTGCTCGCGGGCGTCCTTGGCTACATCGTGCTCCGGCAACGTGCTCCGACCACGCAGCCAGCCGAGCCACTGTCATCGCCTGGGCGCGCTGAACTGCACGTTGCCGCGGGGCATTGAACCGAAGGCCGCGCTCGCAGACAGCTCGGCGCGAGACCGGCGCGCCCGCCCATGGAACGAGCGGCCGGATCTCGCGTTCAGGTGCTATTGCTCGAGACGCGCGGGCGTTGCTCGAGCCGCCGGAACATGTCGCGGAACCAGCCGAGATCCAGGAACCCGACGGGGTCCGACGTGAGCTTCGCGGTGAGCGACAGCGGCTTGTGGTCGCGCATGACCTTCAGGTCGAGCGCCGTGCCCTTCGCGACGCCCGAGACGGCGCTGACGAGATCGCTCGCTTGATCGATCACACGACCACCAGCATCGGTGATGACGTCTCCGGCTTGAAGCCCCGCGACGGCGGCCGGGCTCGCGGAATCGACGCGCGCGACGAGCACGCCGCGGTCGTTCGGAACGCCGTAGTGCTTGCGCAGTTCAGGCGTGATGCCGAGGACCAGTGCGCCGAGGCGGCCCTTGCTCATCGACATCATCGCGAACGACTCGGTTTGGGTATCATGACAAGGTTCGGCCGCGGCCGTCGCCGGCGCAGCCGCGAGCCCTGCCGCAAGAAGCAAAGTCGAGATGCGACGCATGACTCACCTCCCTAGCGATCCTTGTCACCGCTGCCGAGTGACTTCTGCCGCGATGCGCCCTTGAGCGCGATCTTGCGCGGCTTTGCTTCGGGCTTCTTGTACGCGTGAACCGTCAGGACGCCATGCTCGAGCTCGGCCTCGATATGGTCCGGATCGAAGGCATCTCCGAGGGTCACGCGATACGCGTAGCTTCGCAGGTCGCGCTTCCCGCGGATCGCGAGCACACCCTGCTGGAACGTCAGCTCGACATCGTCCGGCGCGAGACCGGGCATGTCGACGGTGAGGGTGGCACCGTCATCGGTGTTCTGGATCTTGATCGGTGGCGTGTACGGCGCCCACACCATCTCGCCACCCGGCGGCTCCCAGCGCAGCAAGTCATCGACCAGACGCAGCGGATCCCAGCTGAGGAGGGACCCGAAGCGTCGACCATTCGAAAACGTAACGAGATTGTTCATAGAGGGACCTCCTTTCGACAATCCCGATAATCGCGGCGCGTCGCGTGCGCAAGGGGGCTCGTGCAGGGCACGAACGAGGCCATGTGAGGTGGCTTGCGCGAAGCGAGCTCCGGATCCATAGGCCAAAGGTGGGAGGTTCCCATGGCGTATTCGAATAATTCGGAGCCGCGCCGATTCTGGAAAGCGCGGCAGCGTGTCCGCGACCGCCACTGCGCATCGTGCGGCGGTCGGGCGTCGTTCCACGGCGGTCACCTCGCGTTCTGCAACGTCTGCCTGGAATGGGCACGGCAGGCCGAGCTGTCGGAATGGGGTACCGATGACTGACGAGTGGAGACAGACTGTCATGCAGCACCACGAACACTGTTACTCGACCGCGAGCTCTCGACCGATCGCATACATCGCGCTCGACGACGACGCCGTGCGCTCGCGGATCCGCACCATCCTCGAACACGCCGGATGGACTGCCATCGTCGAGCCCACCGGCTTCCACTTGCTGCGCGCGATCGCCGACATCATCGAGGAGGGAGCGCGACCATCGTTACATCCGGCACTGATCGTGATCGACGCCTATGCTCGCGGCTGTGCGGGCGCGACCATCGCGCTCGGCCTGCGTGACCTCGGCATCACCATCCCGATCGTGCTGGCGCTCGCGCCCGGCCAACGGACGCCGATCGCATCGGGCGATCGCATGTTGCATGTCGTCGATCCTGGATCGGTCGAGCGTGTCGTCAGCGAGCTCACGCGCTCGTCATTCACGGCAACCCAGGAGGTTTCATGCGGCCCAGCGTCTACCCCAGGGAGCTCGTCGCACGCCGCCTGACCGACCGGGCGCGTTCTAGTCACCAGTACTTGTAGCCGTTGACGCGGAACGGGACATCGAGCTCGCGGCAGACCTCGGCGATGACATCGGGTGTGAAGAAGTAATTGCGCACGCGCGCGATCCGATCGCCCTCGGTCTCCACGGTCCACACCGTCCGCACGGCGGGGCCGTCGACGTGATCGAACCACATCAGCAGAATCACTTGATCGCGATAGATCCGGATCTCGCTACGCGGTGCGCTCGCCACGTAGTCCGTGAGGTACTGCGCGCCGATGCCGCCGGTCTCGGTGGTCGTGATCGGCGTCATGCTGTTGAAGAACGATCCGGTCTTCTCGTCCGCAGGCTCGTCGACGCCATACTCGGTCACGACGCCCACGATCTCGGTGACCGAGGTATCGAGCAGCAACGCCGTCAGCGCCGGCAGATCGCGTGCGTTGAACGCGGCGCAGAACGCGTCGAGGACGCCGGGCGTGGGCACCTTGCCGGGTTCCGGCTCGGGCTCGACGAGCTTGCCGCGCGCACGGTGCAACGTCGACTTCACGGTGCCGACCGTTGTCGACAGCGTGCTCGCGATGTCCTCGAGCGAGAAGTCGAACACCTCCTTGAGCACGACCGCCACGCGCTCGCGTGGTGCGAGCTGAGCGATCAGCACGGCTGCCGCATCGCGCGACGCCCGCACGTCCTCCGTGCCCTCGTCCCGCGCTTCATCGAACAGGCCCCGCTCGCGCCGACGCCGACGCGCGCGATCGATCCAGAGGTTCGACGCGACCCGGAACAGCCACGCCCGGGGATTCGGCAGGTCATGGAAGCGCGTGCCGAGCGTCACGAAGCCGCGTGCGAGTGCGTCCTGTACCAGGTCCTCCGCGTCCCACGGGCTACGCGTCAGATACCGGCAGTAGCGATACAGCTCTGGCCGCAGCGGCTCGAAGACGTCGAGGAACCGCTGCCACGACGTCTTGACGTGATCGCCGACAGCCGCCAGGTCGCGCGGGTCGTCACTCATCGCTGGGGCTCATAGCACAGGACCGAGATGCCGCCCGCGAGCGTCTGCGCACGCACCTGGCGTAGCTGCAGCCGCGACGTCACGTTCTGGAAGTATGGCGTGCCGCCACCGAGCACCACTGGATGCACGATCATCCGGTACTCGTCGACCAGCCCGCGCTGCGCGAGCGCGGACACGAGCCCCGCCCCGGCCCACGCCACGATCGGCTTGCCGGCCTCGCGCTTGAGTGCCGCGATCGCCTCGACGTCGCGCACGACTCGGGTATTCCGCCACGTCGCCTGCTCGAGTGTTCGCGACAGGACGACCTTGGGCAGTGCGTTCATCTTGCGCGCGAACGCGAGGTCCTGCGCCGACCGCGGCGACACCTCGGCGTCGGGCCAGTACCGAATCATCAGCTCGTAGGCGCGGCGGCCGTACACCGCGACTCCTACTCCGTCGATCATCTCCTCGCAGTACTGCTCGAACTGCGGGTTTCCATCATGAAACCAGTCGAGCTCGCGATTGGGGCCCTCGATGAAGCCATCGAGCGACGCGATCATGGACACATAGAGACGGCGCTGTTGAGTGCTCATGCCCCAACAACGAACGAGCCCGCCGAAAAGATACTCGGCTATTCAGATGCGCCGAACGCCAGCGCGGTCAGACTCGCCAGCTCGACACGGAGCCAATTCCCTATCACCACACGCTAACACTCGATTCGCGAACACGGCACTCGCGCGCCATGCCGCAAATCGCGGCGCCGCATTTCGCTGCGCCGCATTTCGCTGCAGTCGGCGTGCTCTCACGCGAACCCAACAGCTGAGCTCTTGCGACATCGGGCTGGGAAGGCGCAAGGTGAAACCGGCGCGGCATTGGGGAGTCGCGCGGAGGTCGCATGAAGTTGACGATCGAGATCGACAACCGCAGTGCGGTGGCGTGGCAGCCGATGCCGCCCGCCGCTGTCGAGGTCGGTACCGCCACGGGCAGTCTCGTGTATCTCGCCGCGGACAGCGCGCTCCGGGTGTGCTGGCGCATCGTCGATGGCGATGCCGATGCCACCGACGTATGGGCCGAGGTCGACGGCACGTCCGCCTACGCCGACGTGGTGCTCGCCGCGCGCGAGGGCGGATGGCATGCGCGCGTGATCGTGCGCGATCGCCGCGCGCCGTTCGCGGTCGACGGCCACCGCTGCAAGCCGAAACGCGCGCCGGTCGCCCGGCGCTGGCTCCGGTCTGTGGAGAAGTTGACCGGTGACCTGCTCACGCTCGAGC
>JABFXX010000370.1 GCA_013368795.1 Kofleriaceae bacterium | reverse complement strand
GTCATCGGACTGACGTCTCGTTCGCTGATCAGGATGCCTGCGCGATCGCCGAGCCTGCGCAGAGCGTCTGCGGTGGTGGCGCCGCTTCCGCTTATCTCTTCGTAGGACTCCAGCCAGCGCTCGACCGCCTCGATGCCCTGTCGTCTCCGCGCAGGTTTGTCACTGCAGAGCAGAAGCTTCACGCGGTCTCGTCGATCGCGGTCCACGAACCGGTCTGCAAAACGCTCGACGAGGTCCGCGGTCGTCACAGCTTCGCCGCAAGCGCCTTCGCGCGATCGCGCAACGCCGCACCGGCGCGAATGTCATCGCTCACGCGGCGCAGCTCGGCGCGCGCCTCGTCTGTGCGCCCCTCCGCTGCAAAGAGCCGCGCCCGCGCGATGTGCGCGTGATGGTGCGACGTGATCTGCAGTCTGCGATCAACCCTCGCAGCGAGCGGCTCGAGCTGCTCGTCGACGAGCTTGCGCGCGCCTGCGAGATCATTTGCATCGGCCGCCAGCGACACGCGCACCGACGCAGCCAGGAGCGCAAGTGGATCGTTCTCCGGCCTTGCATCGGCAATTGCCGCCGCCGCTTCCGCACGCTCGCCCCGCATCTCGTGCGCGAGCGCTTTGTAGACGAGATACCGCGAATCCCCCGGCCGGCGCGCGAGCTGCTGGTCGGCGATCGCGAGCAGCTTGTCCGAGTCACCGAGTGCGAGCGCGCGGGAGATGCCGGCGCCCTCGACCGCGATGCGGAACACGAGCCAGAGGACGAGGACGAAGCCGAAGCCGATCGCCATCCACGCCTTGCCCGTGTTGTCGGTGTCGGACGTGAGCGCGAGGACCGTGTAGGCGATCGACATGCCGATGGGCGGTCCGATCCAGCTACCGATCCGGGCGAGACGTTTCACGCGCGCAGTCTGCCCCGACATGGGTCCGGGCGCCAGACGACGCGATGTCGCGGTCTACGTGCCGGGGCGGAGGTGGCGCGCGATGCGCAGCGCGGTCTCGAGCGCCTGCTCGTAGTTGAGGCGCGGATCGACGCGGCTCTTGTACGCGTGCGCGAGGTCGGCCTCGGTGAGGCCGCGCGCACCGCCGACACACTCGGTGACGTTCTCGCCGGTGAGCTCGATGTGGACGCCGCCGAGGCGCGAGCCGAGCTTCTCGTGGACCTCGAACGACTGCTCGAGCTCGGAGACGATGTTGTCGAACCGACGCGTCTTGATGCCCTGCGGAGTGGTCTCCGTGTTGCCGTGCATCGGATCGCAGACCCACAGCACGGTGCGGCCCGCGCGACGCACGGTCTCGACCAGCGGCGGGAGCTTTTCGGCGATCTTGGACGCACCCATCCGATGAATCAGCGTGATGCGGCCGGGCTCGCGCTCGGGATCGAGCACGTCGAGGAGGCCGGTCAGCCACTCGTCGGTCATGCCCGGACCGAGCTTGATACCGAGCGGATTGCGGATGCCACGGAAGAACTCGACGTGCGCGCCGTCGAGTTGCGCCGTGCGCATGCCGATCCACGGGAAGTGGGTCGACAGGTTGTAGTAGCCCGGCCGGCGGGGCACGCGGCGCGTCTGCGCCTGCTCGTAGGGGAGGGCGAGCGCCTCGTGGCTCGTGTAGATGTCGACGCGGCGCAGGACCTCGTTCTCGACGCCGGTGATCGCGGAGACGAAGTCGAGCGACTCGCGGATCGACTCGACGATGCGCTCGTACTGCGCGGCATTGGGAGAGCCGTGCGCGAACGAGACGTCCCAGTACTCGGGATGGTGGAGGTCGGCGAAGCCACCGTCGAGCAGTGCGCGGATGAAGTTGAGCGTGAGGGCCGCGCGCTCGTAGGCGCGCAGCATCAGCGTCGGATCGGGCTCGCGATCTTCGGGGGTGAAGCCGTCGCGGTTGATGATGTCGCCGCGGTAGGCGGGCAGGGTGACATCGCCGCGCGTCTCGACATCGGCGGAGCGCGGCTTGGCGTACTGGCCTGCGATGCGGCCGATGCGAACGACGGGCTTGCGCGTGCCGTGGACGAGCACGAGGCTCATCTGGAGCAGGATCTTGAGCTTGGCGGCGATCGGCTCGGAGCGACAGTCATCGAACGACTCGGCGCAGTCGCCGCCCTGGAGGACGAAGGTTTCGCCACGCGCGGCCTTCGCGAGGTGCGACTTGAGGTTCTCGACCTCCCACGACGTGACGAGCGGCGGCAGCGAGGCCATCTCCGCCAGCACGCGTGCGAGCGCTTCGTTGTCGGAGTAGCCGACCTGCTGCGCGGCGGGCTTGGTGCGCCAGCTGGTTGGAGTCCAGGTCATCAGTCGGGCTCCCGTGGCGTTTGCGGCGCCTTGCTCGCGCACTCGACGGGGCGCTCGCCCTCGTAGTCGAGGCGCTTCTTCGCCGGCGAGTAGAGGGTGGCCGGATCGACCTTGCCGCCCTTCTTCTTGAGGACGTCGGCGATCGCGTCGCGAATGATGACGTCGGTCATCGTGATCGCGTCGTCGGGCAGCTTCAGGCGGCCGATGACGGAGTTGTCGCCGCCGGAGGCGAGGAAGTCGGAGGTGACCATCTTGTAGCTGGCCTCGTCGGCGAGCGGCTTGCCCGCGACCTTGATGTCGACGTCGAGCGAGCCCGCCTTGCAGCGCGCCTTCGCGACGAGCCCGCCCCACGAGTAGATGCCTGCGCCGCGCTGGAGGTTCGTCGTGATGAGCTTGCGGATATGCTTGCCCTTGAGCTCGACGACCGCGAAGCGATTGTCGAACGGCATCGCCTCGTAGAGCCGGCCGTAGGTGAGATCGCCGGCCGGGATATCGGCACGTAGACCGCCGCCATTCGTGAACGCGACGTTCGCCTCGGGGCGCGCGGCGAGCATGAGATCGGAGAACCAGTTTCCTTCGGCGGACTCGAGCGAGTACGACTTGGTCACGATCGAGGTGAGCTGCACGCCGAGCTTCTGATCGCGCAGCTTGCTGGCGCGCGCGACGGCCTCGTCGACGATCTTCTGGACGTCGGCATTGGGGACGACCGGCTTGCCCTCGTACGGCGCGGGCTTGCACTCGGCGACCGGGATCGGGTTGTCGTCCTTGTCGAGAGGGCAGAGGAGTTGCGGCTGGTGGATCGTGACGCCGCTGACGTGCGTGTCGGTGAGGCGCAGGTCGACGCGGCCGAACGCGCGGCCCGACGAGTACGACTCGATGACGGCGACATCGTCGATGCGATGCGCGACGACCGCGTGGGTGTGGCCGCCGATGAATACGTCGACGAGGCCCTTCGGCAGATCGCCGATGACCTTGAACAGCTCCTCGTCGGTCTTGCACGACGACGTGTCGTTCGGCTTGTCGTGGTCCTTGCAGGCGGAGCCGATGTGCGCGACGACGACGATCACCTGCGCGCCGCGCGCACGAAGCGCCTTGGCGTCGTCGGCGATCGCCTTCGCGGTCGGCGCCATCACGAGGCCCAAGAAGTTCGCCGGCATCGTCGTGTACGGCGTCGACTCGGTCGATGCGCCGATGACGCCGATCATGGTGCCCGCGACCTCGACGAGGATCGATGACGGCATGTTCGGCCACTTGATGCGCGTGTTCGTCTTCGCGTCGTTGATGTTCGAGACGAGGAATGGAAACTGCGCCTCGTTCACGCGTGCCTTGAGCGCGCCGCGCGGATCGTCCTCGACGGACTTGGCGACCGCGGCGGGACCTTCGGGGCCGAAGTCGAACTCGTGGTTGCCGATCGCGACCGCGTTGTAGCCGAGCGCGTTGTACGCCTTCACGACGTCCTGGCCCTCGGCCATGTTCGACTCGAGCGTGCCCTGGAACATGTCGCCGCCGTCGAGCAGCAGCACGCCGCCGCCGTCGGCCGCGCGCGCCGCGCGGATGTTCGCGATGAAGCCGCCGAGCAGCGGCAGGCGATCGATCGCGCCGTGCAGGTCGTTGGTGCCGATGATCGTGATCGTCCGTGCGCCCTTCTTGGCGACGGGCGGGAGATGCCCGGTCTCCTTCTTTGCGGGCGAGCTGCAGGCGCTCGCAAACAGCGCGACGAGCACGCAGGACACCACCCGGACCGATCTCATGGCGCGACTCTACTATGGGTTGGCGGACCCGCCATTGCTGCCGACTGCGGCATCTCCGGGGACTTCTTCTTCACCATCTGACTGCCCTTCGAGCCCTTCGAGGTCTTTCGAGATCGTGAGGATCTCTCGATCGCGTTCGGGCGTGACGGTCTCGCCGCGCGCGGCGGCGGCCTCTGCATCGAGCTCGAGCTCGAGCGATGCTTCGCCATCCTTGGCGACCGCGACGAACGCGACGCCACCGCCCGTCAACTTGCACGCGACGCGCTCGCCATCCTGGAGCACGACGACCTTCGGTCCGCAGTCGGCGGTCTGCGGAATGTTCAGAGCGGACAGCTCGCTGTTGACCCATTCGGCGACGGGCTTGGTCTCCACGACGATGCCCGCGACGTGCCACACCCACTCCTTGCCCTCGCCCTTGATGTCGATCGGTAGCTTCGTGCCGCCTTCGAGCGTCGCCTCGCACTTGATCGGGTTGACGACGATCGCGCACCTCGTGGTGGCCGACATGCCGAACCGTGCGGTGAGGTCGCGGGAAATTGCCAGCTCGAGTGACGTGGGCTTCGGATTCTCGCGCGCTTGCTGATCACGGCAGCCCGTGAGGGCTAGCGCACACACAAAAGCGAGGCGCGGTGACACCGAAGATCTCGTAACACGACGAGAACTTCGTCGGTCGCGTCTCGTGGTTTGGATGAATAAACCGCGATAACCTGCGTCTCCTTTGGGACCAGGAGGATTGATGCGTTCAAATATGTTTCGTTGGCTCCTTACCGCAAGCCTCGCGGGTGGAACGCTGCTGAGTGTCGGCACGGTGTCGGCACAGCCCGGCGTTCGCGATCACCGCAGAGGACACCAACCGCCGCCGCCCCCGCCGGGGCCGGCTCCTGTTGTTTCGGCAGAGCCACGCGAAGCACCTCCGCCGCCGCGCGCCGAGCGAGCGGGCCGTCGAGCCGGATACGTCTGGGTCGCCGGTCAGTGGGACTGGAATAACGGCAAGTGGGAGTGGCAGAACGGTCGCTGGGAGAAGGAGCGCGCCGGCAAGCGCTGGCGCGAGCGCCGCTGGGAACGCAAGGGCGACATCTGGGTGAAGGTCGATGGCGACTGGATGGACGACTCGCCGAACGTCGCGCCGCCGGCGCCGCGAGAGGAGAAGTGGCAGCGTCGCAAGGGTTGGGTCTGGGTCGCCGGTGAGTGGCAGTGGCGCAACGGTCAGTGGGACTGGCAGCCGGGTCGCTGGGAGAAGGCTCGCAAGGGCAAGCGGTGGCGCAGCAACCGCTGGGAGAACAAGGGCGGCGCGTGGGTGATGGTCGGCGGTGGCTGGGATGACGCCCCGATGTATCCGACCGCGGCGCCGCCCGCGCTGCAGCAGGAGAGCGTCCGGCCGCGTCGCGGCTTTGTCTGGGTGAAGGGCCGCTGGGACTGGCAGGACGGCGACTGGCAGTGGACGCCGGGTCGCTGGGAGCGCGAGCGCGCGAACTACACCTGGAACGACGGCCGTTGGGAGCAGCAGAACGGCAACTGGATGTGGGTCGACGGCTCGTGGGCCGCGGCCGCGCCGATTCCGCAGTATCCGACCGCAGCGCCGCCGGCGCTCCAGGTCGAGAACCCGGGCTCGAAGGCGGGCTTCATCTGGGTCCGCGGCCGCTGGGACTGGAAGGCCGGCAAGTGGGACTGGACGCCGGGCCACTGGGAGCGCCAGCGCGCGAACCAGGTGTGGATCGACGGTAGCTGGCAGCAGCGCAACGGTCAGTGGAGCTGGGTCGAGGGCTCGTGGGGCGCCGGAGCGACGCCTCCGCCGTCGGTGACGCCGCCGCCGTCGACGACGCCGCCGCCTGGCCCGACGCAGGCACCGCCGGCGCCGCAGGCCGAGAACTTCGCGCCGCGCGCGGGCTTTGTCTGGGTGCGCGGTCACTGGGGTTGGTCGGCCAACAAGTACGAGTGGATCGCCGGTCACTGGGAGCGCGCGCGCGCGAAGGCCACGTGGCAGGACGGCCGCTGGGAGCAGCGCACGCAGGGCAACGTGAGCTACTGGGTCTGGATCGAAGGATCCTGGCGCTAGTCGCTGACGCCTGACGAGAAGCGCCGCGGTCTTCGCGGCGTTTTTCGTTTTCGGCTACCAGCGCCGCTCGAACAGCGGCAGCCGGAGCTCGACGCCGCGCTCGCCGTACACGCTCGTCGGCAGCATCTCGACATCGGGCAGCGCGAGGTGCCACTCGTGCGAGCCGATGCCGAGGTCGACCGCCGCCGCGATCCGCGCGCGTCCTTGCGTGAAGTGCCAGTTGCTGTCGAACTTGAACCGGAGGAACTGACCCTGGCCGACGCCGAAGCGCACGCGCGCACGCCGGCCGCGCCCGTCGAACTTGAGCCCGAGCATGTCGTCGGACAGCACGTTGACGTGACTGCCGATGAAGTTGCCGAGCTCGGCGAGCTGATCTGCGATCTGCTGGCTCAGCTTGAGCTGGTTGCCGATCGGAATGTCGTGCCAGCGGTCGCCGAGCAGCATGTCGTTCTGGTCATCGATCACGTCGGCGATCGCGGGTGTGCTCGCGACCAGCACCATCAACACGAGACACGAGCGCACACCACGATCGTACTGCGAGGCGTATGCCGGTCTGTGAGCAACGCTACGAACGGCATGCTAAACGACGGGCATGAAGCTTCGCTACGCAAGCCTCCTCGTGGCTCTCCTCGCAGCGTCGGCTGCTTGCAAGAAAACCGAGGAGAAGGCGCCACCGAAGGTCACCGAGGTCGGTAGTGCGAAGGGAAGCGCCGGCAGCGGCAGCGCGGGTTCCGCGGCGGCTGCCGCCGACCCGTGGTCCAAGCCGGAGCCTGCGAAGGATCCGCTGAAGCACCCGCTGTTCTGGTCGATCGAGAAGGACGGCAAGACGAGCTACCTCCTCGGCACGATGCACACCGGCGTCGATCCGCAGTCGCGTCTGCCCGACATCGTGTGGAAGAAGCTCGACGAGTCGAAGATCTTCGCGATGGAGACCGACCTCGGCGGCGCGGCGAAGCTCGACGTCTTGCTCAAGAACGGTCAGTCGCTGAAGGATCTGCTCGGCGACGAGTACTGGAAGAAGCTCGAGGACGCGATCGGCGTACAGGAAGCGAACCGCCTGATCGGTTTCAAGCCGATGATCCCGGCGACGCTGATCTCGATGCGCGGCCTGCAACAGACGCCGCCGATGGACGGCGTGCTCCATGGCCGCGCGCTGAACCAGAACAAGAAGATCGTGTTCCTCGAGCCGATCGAGCGTCAGGCGGCAGTGCTCGAGAAGTGGATGGACATCAAGGCGCTGAAGGAGATGCTCGACGACCTGCCGGGCGGCGAGGCGCGCGCGAAGGCGATGTTCGAGGCGTACGTCTCGGGCGACGAGAACGCGATCCTGAAGATCAGCGACGAGGAGCGCACCGACTTCGTGAAGCACGGCCGCACCGAGAAGGAGTACGAGGAGCAGATGCAGGACATGCTCTACAGCCGCAACGCGTCATGGATCCCGACGATCGAGAAGATCAATGCCGAGGGTCCGGCGTTCGTCGCGGTCGGTGCGCTGCACCTGGTCGGCCAGAAGAGCGTGCTCGATCTGCTCCAGCAGAAGGGCTACAAGGTCACGCGAATCACGCCCTGATCGCGCGGTCCGACCTCGCAAGCGCTCGCAAAAGAACGCTTGTTCAATATCCCGGGGGCTGGGTACAGTGCCCGCACCTTGAGGGAGGTATCGATGCGCTGTCTCTTGCTCGCGCTCACACTGTCGTCGCTCGTCGCGTGCGGCAAGGATCCCGGTGATGACGGCGGTGGTGGCGGCGGCGGCGGCGGAGTCGATGCGGGCTTCACGGGCGAGTCGTTCCGGCTCACGTGGGGACCGGTCAACGTGCCGCCGAGCAAAGAGGACACGCAGTGCATCTGGCTGCGCCTCAACAACGAGACCGAGATCAAGGTCCACTCGCTGCACAACGTGCTGAGCGGCGGCTCGCACCACCTGATCGTCTACAAGGACGACATGGACACGACGGAGCAGACGACGCCGACGCCGTGCGAGCCGTTCACGGGCGCGCTCAACTCGTCGGGCATGGTCGCGCCGATCGCGATCACGCAGAAGGCTGACGACAAGATCTATCTCCCCGATCGCGTCGCCTACACGTTCGCGCCTCACCAGATGGTGAAGCTCGAGATGCACTACCTGAACGCGACGGACTCGACGGAGAGCGTGAAGGGTGACGTCGACTTCTTCGTCGCGAAGGCATCCGATATCGATCACGAGGCGGCGATCCTGTTCACCGGCTCGCCGGACATCGACATCAAGGCGGGGAAGACGGCGTCGCTGCACC
>JABFXX010000295.1 GCA_013368795.1 Kofleriaceae bacterium | reverse complement strand
TGGCCGTGGCCATGGGCGTGTCCGGCGTGCGCGTGTCCGGCGTGTCCGTGGTGCGGATGGTGCGGGTGCAGGCGGACCTCGGCGACGAGCGGACGGTGATCGCTCGCGCGGCGGGCGAGGTCACTTTCGCACCGCGAGAGCTTCACGAAGTCGACGTTGCCGCGGACGAAGATCGCATCGAGGGGGCGCACCGGACCCCATGCGGGGAAGGTGAGGGGGCGGCGCTCGATGCCGCGAAAGCCGGCGGGGCGAAGGAGCTCGCCGAGCTTGCCGTAGACGTCGTTGAGGTCGCCGCCTACTACGATCGGAGTTTCGTGGTGGAGGTTGGCGAACGGGTGCGAGTCGAGGAACGTGCGCAGCTGGATCTTGCGCTCGTAGCGCGCGAGGCCCAGGTGCATGTTGTAGACGTGGATCGTCCGGTCGACGTCGTCGTGACGGACGCGGATCACGCCGTGAAGCGCGCTGCGACGCTTCTTGAACCGGATGGTGAGATCGATGTTCGTCGACTCGATGAGGGGGTAGCGCGAGAGGATCGCGTTGCCGTACTGGCCACCGCCGCGAACGTCGACGTTGGGGAACCAGGTGCGGTAACGCATGCCGACGAGGTCGCCGAGGAGGTCGACCTGGCGATCGCCGTTGGAGCGCGAGACGCCCGCGTCGACTTCCTGGAGCAGGAGGACATCGGGGTCGAGCTTGCGGATGACCTCGGCGGTGCGATCGGGGACATACTTACGATCGACGCCGCCGATGCATTTGTGGATGTTGTAGGAGAGGACGCGCAGCCTCATCGGGCGATCTCCGAGGAGGAGGCGGGGGCGGAGGCGAGCCACTGGGCGACGACGAGCGTTTCATCGTCTCCGCGCGGCTGGCCGGCGCGATGCGCGGCGACACCCGCATGGACAAGATCGTGGACCGCAGGTGGCGTCATCGCCGCGCGGTCGAGCCGTCGCAGCATGCGCTGGAGCCTGCGGTCTCCGAATGGTTCCCCGGACGGATCCGCGGCCTCGATCACACCGTCTGTGTACCAAACGACGAGGTCGCCGGCACGCAGAGGTTTCTGCAGAACTTTCGGAGCCAGGGTGCCGCCGCCACCGAGAGGGTTGCCGCGCCCGACGAGAGCTTGCAGCTCGACCTCTTTGTTGTCGGTGGGGCGAACGAGATACGGCGTCGTGTGGCCGCACGAGATGAAACGAATCTCACCTGCGTCTGGATCGAGGATCGCACAGAAGCACGTCATCGAGAGCTGGCCTCCGCCGACGCGACGGACGGCGGCATCGAGCGCGGTGATGAGGTCGGAGAGCTCGAGCGCACGGCCGTAGCGACGGACGGAGACATCGACTGCGGCGGCCGCGGCGGCGGTGACGGTGGCGGACGCGACACCGTGGCCGGAGACATCGCCGATCGCGACGAGGACGCGCCGATCGCCGAGCGGGTAGACGCCCCAGAAGTCGCCCGCGCAGCGCGTTGCAGGGGTCCACGAACCGACGACGGTGATGTCGCCGTGGTTCTGGGGGCCCCTGGCGGGGAGGAGCTGGCGCTGGACAGTCGCCGCGAGCTCGATCTCTCGCGCGAGCGCGGCGCGCGATGCGGCACGCTGCGCCATGCGCGCGTGGACGATCGCGTCGCCGAGCCGCTCGCATGCACGCTCGAGGAACGCGAGCTCGCGACCGCCCATGCGGCGCGCGTCGGTGGGCACGAACACGAGCGCGAGGAGCTCGTCGTGGCTCGCGACCGGGACGAGTGCACGCGAGGCGTTGCGCTCGAACAGGGCGAGGAGGAGAGCTCGGAGATCGTCGGGGACGCGATCGAGCTCGCCCTTGAAGATGACGGAGTCGTACTCGGCGAGCCAGCCGCCGAGGAGAGGATCGGGGGCCGCGTCGTCGGCGAGCTTCGCGCCGGTGTGGGTGGTCCAGCCGTAGTCATCGGCGGCCGCGAGGAGGATCTCGACGCGCACGCCGAGGCCGAGCTCGATGATGTCGGAGGCGAGCTGCGCGACCGCGGGCTCGGACTCGAGCGGGCGGGCACGCGAGACGAGCTGGCCGACGAGACGATCGAGCGTGCCGACGTTGCCGCGCGCGCCGCGATTGATGAGGCCGACGATCGCGATCGAGACGCGCACGCTCGCGTAGGCGAGCGCGAGCACGATCGTCGCGAGCCACCACGGCAGCTCGCCGCCGAGCAAGCGCAGCACCGCCCAGCCGAGGGGCAGGGCGACCGCGAAGTGCATGACGATCCGCGGCAGCGTCGTGTCGACGGCGCGTACGCGCAGGAGGTCCTCGACGACGAGCGCGCGCACGACGAGCACGCTGCCGATGCCCGAGAGGAGCCAGCCGACCGGGAAGAAGCCGATGTGGTAGGCGAGCGCGACGTCGACGAGCCCCGAGTACGTGATCACGTTCGACGCCAACACGAGCCGGAGCTGGCGCCGCTCGAGGCTCGGCTTGCTGGTGAGTGCAGCGCGCGTCAGCACGAGGAAACCCGGCACCGACACGGCGAGCGTGAAGAGCAGCGCGAGCCACGCCAGGGTACCGGCGTCGGGGTACCAGAGGCCTGCCGCGAGCCAGCCGACGCCGGTGACGACACCATCGGTCAGCGCACCGACAGCGAGCCACACGAGGGCCAGCGCGAGCCCGGCCCGGGGAATCCAGCGCGTTTTGCCCGTCTTGCCGGCCAGGCGGAACTGGAACCCGGCGCCGGCCGCCGCGGCGACCATGATGAACGACGCGGCGACGCGAAACAGCGGCTCGGCCGCCGCCGCCGACACGATCGACGGCGAGAGGGCCATCGTCAGCGAATAGGGCAGGAGTGCAACAAAATGCAGCAGCAGCCACGCGCGGAGGACCGGCTCGCCCCGCATGACGAGGCAATAGGTGATGACCACCAGCATCGCGACGGGCGCGAATGCAAACGGAAGCGACAGTAAGTGCGGTGCGTAGCTCGCGCTCGACCACAGCTCCTGCATCCCCTCCGACTGTACCGGGGTTTGGGGTAGTATTTCGCCGTGGCGGACCACCGCAACCCATCGGGCCGTCGGCCTCCGATGCTGCCACTTCCGCCGCCGCCGGAAGACATCCCGCGCCTGCCCGAGGTCAACGTCGACGACTCGGCCGAGGTGCGGATCGATCACCGCGCGCTCGCGCCGAACCGCGATTCGCTGTCGGGTGCGCGCGAGGTGGTGCGCCAGCGCAGCCCGCACGACACGACGCGCGTCGGCCGCCCGCCGACGATGGAGAAGCCGCCGCGCAAGGCCGAGCCGATGCGTCGCTCGCCCGAGGCTGCGGCGCAGGCGGCCGCGTCGCTCAAGACAAACCGCTTCCACACGCCGACCGCACCGCCGCGTAGCGCGATGGTTCGCGTCCAGACGGCGCAGCACAGCTCGCTGATCGGCGGCCGCTACCAGATCGTCAAGCGCATCGGCCAGGGCGGGATGGGCAAGGTCTACGAGGTCAACCACATCCACCTGTCGCGCCGGTTCGCGCTGAAGATCATCTCGAACCAGGTCGCCGAGACCGACGAGGCGCGCGAGCTGTTCTATCGCGAGGCGCGCTTTGCCTCGGCAATGTCGCATCCGAACATCACGAGCGTCGTCGACTTCGGTGAAGACGAGAAGGTCGGCATGTTCATGGTCATGGAGTTCGTCGACGGCGAACCCCTGCACCGCATCCTGTTCCGCGAGAAGCGGCTGTCCGTGCGCAAGGCCTGCGAGATCGTGCTGCAGGTCGCCGAGGCGCTGCACTACATCCACAAGCAGAACGTCGTCCACTGCGACATCAAGACCGAGAACATCCTGATCGCCGAGGAGGAGCTCGAGGCCAAGCGCACGCGCATGGTCGCCAAGCTGCTCGACTTCGGCCTCGCGCGCCCGCTGACCGGCCCGCGCGCGTCGACGAGCCTCTCGGGCACGCCGCACTACGTCGCGCCCGAGCGTATCCGCGGCGAGCCGGCCTCGCCGTCGAGCGACGTCTACGGCGTCGGCATCCTCCTCTACGAGCTGCTCACAGGCCAGGTGCCGTGGGACGGCGCCGTTCAGAAGATCCTCGCCGGTCACCTCGACGAGCAGCCGAAGCCGCCGTCGAAGCTGATCGAAGGCGGGCTCGACCCTGCCGTCGAGAATCTCGTCCTGCACGCGCTCGCGAAGCGTCCCGCCGAGCGGCACAAGGACATGGCTGCGTTCATCTACGAGCTGAAGACCGTGATGGACATGCTCGGCATCGGCCGTCGTCGCGCCGGCGCGGTGGGCCCGTCTCGCCGCGTCGTCATCGAGCAGAAGCCGCCCGAGAAATCATCGCGCCGCGACGAGCTCGCGCGCATCGCGTTCGATGCCTGCCGCCTGCCGCTCGCGCTGCTCACGCCACAGGGCCAGATCGTCGCCGCCAATCCGGCGTTCGCGAAGTTCGTCATGGGCGTCTCCGTCGAGGTCGAAGGCCTCCCGGTGAAGTCGACGCCGCTCGCGCAGGCCTGGTCGACCGCGGAGCAGGACATCAGCCGAACGCTCGCCGGGAGCCCGATCCGCCGCATCATCGAGATCGACGTGAGTGCCGAGGAGACCCGCCGGCTCCTGCTCTGGCTCGATGCGGTCTCGAAGGATCACGTCGTCCTAGGGGTGCAGCCCCTCGAACTGTGATCTAAGGTCCGGGGCCATGAGGCCCTTCCTCGCTACCGCTGCGCTCGTCGCAGCACTGTCCTCGCCGGCGTTCGCCGACGATCCCAAGCTCGAGTTCGAGAAGTACAAGCTCCCGAACGGGCTCGAGGTCATCCTGTCGCGCGACAACACGGTGCCGCTCGTCGCGGTCAACGTCTGGTATCACGTCGGCAGCGGCGACGAGGTCGTCGGTCGCAGCGGCTTCGCGCACCTGTTCGAACACATGATGTTCCAGGGCAGCAAGAACGTCGGCAGCGACCAGCACTTCAAGATCCTGCGCCAGATCGGTGCGAGCGAGGTCAACGGCACGACGAACCCCGATCGGACGAACTACTACGAAGTCGTCCCCTCGAACTACCTCGAGACCGCGCTCTGGCTCGAGAGCGATCGCATGAGCCACATGCTCGATCTCCTCGATCGCAAGGCGCTCGACAACCAGATCGACGTCGTGCGCAACGAGCGCCGCCAGAACTACGACAACCGTCCCTACCGCAAGGCGCTGTTCGCGCTGTACGCGGCGATGTATCCCGAGGGCCATCCGTATCGCTACCTGACGATCGGCAAGCACGAGGACCTCACGGCCGCGTCGGTCGACGACGTGAAGAACTTCTTCAAGACCTGGTACGTGCCGTCGAACGCGACGATCGCGATCGTCGGTGACTTCGACGTCGCCGCGACGAAGAAGCTGGTCGACAAGTGGTTCGGCACGATGCCGACGAGCACGAAGCCGGTCGAGAAGAAGGTGCCGGCGCCGGCGCAGAAGCCGACGACGGTCTCCGTCGAGGACAGCTTCGCGAAGCAGCGCCAGGTCACGTACGTGTGGCACTCGCCGGCGAACTACGCCGACGGTGACGCCGAGCTGTCGATCGCTGCCGACGCACTCGCGGGCGAGGGCTATGGCCGCCTCTACAAGCGGCTCGTTCTCGACAAGCAGCTCGCGACGAGCGTCTCCGCGAGCCAGGATGGCTCGACGTTCTCGGGCACGTTCGACGTCACGGTCACGCTGCGCAGCGAGGCCGACATGGACGAGGTGAAGAAGATCGTCATGGAGGAGATCGCCAAGGTCGCCGCCGAGAACCTCACCGATCGCGAGGTGAAGCGCGTCGTCGCCGATGCCGAGGCGAGCGCCATCTACCGCCTCCAGGGCCTCAACGCGCGCGCGAACGCGCTGCAGGGCTACAACCACTACCTCGGCGATCCGGGCAAGCTGACCTGGGATCTCGATCGCTATCGCAACGCGAAGGCCGACAAGATCCGCGCGACGTTTGCCAAGTACGTCGTGCCCGCGAACGCCGTCACTGTCGTTACGAACCCCGCGTCGTCGGGAGGTGCCAAGTGAAACGCCTGCTGTTCATCGCCGCGCTCGCGGCGTGCAAGTCCGCTCCGGTCGCTCAGCAACCCGCGCCGATGCCGGCGCCGCCGCCGGGCCCGCAGCCCGCTGTCAACACTCCTCCGCCCGAGGCCCAGATGTCGGTCACGCAAACCGCCACCCCGCAGAACCTCGCCTTCCCCGACGAGGATTTCCGCAAGACGCAGCCGACCGGCGCCCAGGAACGCGACTTCAAGCTGCCGCCGGTGAAGCCGTTCACGCTGAAGAACGGCATCAAGGTCTACCTCGTCGAGCAGCACACGCTGCCGATCGTGTCGATGGACCTGAACTTCGACGGTGGCTCGCTCGTCGATCCGAAGGGCAAGGACGGCATGGCGAGCATGTGCATGTCGCTGCTCACCGAGGGCACGGAGAAGCTCGACAAGATCGCCTACTCCGAGGCGCTCGCCGACGTCGCGTCGAACATCAGCTCGTACGCGGCTGAAGACTCGCAGGGCGTCCAGCTCGCGAGCTTGACGAAGCACCTCGACACGACGTTCGCGCTGTTCGCCGACACGCTCCGCACGCCGGGCATGCGCGAGGCGGACTTCGATCGCCTGAAGAAGCGCCGCATCGAGAGCGTGCGCCAGTCGCGCTCGAACCCGAACTCGATCCCCGGTCGCGTGATGGGGGCGATCCTGTACGGCGACAAGCACCCGCTCGGCTCGGTGATGACCGAGGAAGCTGTCAACGCGGTCACGCTCGACGACTGCAAGAAGCACGTCACGACGTGGCTCAAGCCGAAGAACGCGCGCCTGTTCGTCGTCGGTGATCTCACCGAAGAGCAGCTGCGCTCGACGTTCGACAAGTCGCCACTCGCGGCGTGGACCGGCGCCGGTCCGAAGATGCCGGCGCTGCCCACGCCGAAGACGATGAAGGGCCGCATCTTCTTCGTCCACGTGCCCAACGCCGCGCAGTCGTCGGTGATGCTGCTGAAGTTCGGTCCCAAGCGCACCGCCGCGGACTACTTCCCGAACACGATGATGGGCGCGGTGCTCGGCGGCAGCTTCACGAGCCGCATCAACATGAACCTGCGCGAGGACAAGGGCTACTCGTATGGCTCGCGCGCCGGGTTCTCGTACTCGCCGAAGATGTACGGCCAGCTCACGGTGACCGCGCCGGTGCAGGCGGACTCGACGTACCAGACGCTGCTCGAGGTCGATCGCGAGGTGAAGGAGATGTGGTCGGGCAAGAACCCGGTCAACAAGGAAGAGCTCGATCGCGAGAAGACGAACTCGATCCTCGCGCTCCCGGCCCGCTTCGCGACCGCGCAGTCGGCGCTCGGCCAGTACCGCAGCCTCGTGTACTACGGCCTCCCACTCGACTACTTCAATACGTATATCGCCAACGTGAAGAAGGTCACGGAGGCGCAGGCGAAGCAGTCCGCGTCGAAGTACCTGAAGCCGACCGACGCCGTGTACCTCGTCGTCGGCGACGGCGATCAGAAGATGATCGTCGACGATCCGTCGAAGAAGGACACCGGGCTGCCAAAAGATCGCAAGAAGCCCTACGAGAAAGACGGCAAGCAACTCACGCTCCGCGAGGCGCTCCAGGATCTCGCGAAGACCGGCAATGTAGGCGCGGGTGGTCTCGTCGAGCTCGATGTCGACGGTAAGGTTGTCAAGCTACCCTAGGCGTATCCTAGTCACAGAGCCTCTTTGCGCCCTACAATGAAGGGCGATGAGGAGACCGCGAAGCGGTAGCAATGTGCCGCGTCGTCAGCCCGAGCGAGGCAACTCGCTCGTGCTCGCGATGATCGTGCTGAGCGCGCTGGGCATGCTCAGCATGCTCACGCTCATGAGCGTGCGCAGCGGCATGCAGACGAGCGCCGGTGATCGCTTTCGTGCGACCGCGATGTACGCGGCCGAGAGCGGCGCCGCGGCGGCGATGGAGTATCTGCGCACGCGCATCAGCCCGAGCAACGGCTGGACGACGTATCTCAACACGTCGCCGACCGATCTGCCGGGCAACGACGCGCAGGTCGGCGATGCCGCCAATCCGTTCTCGGCGGATCTGAACGCCTGGTACCACGTCGAGATCTTGAACAACCGCAACGACGGCGGTTACGCGACCAACACCGATCTCGACAAGCGCGTCGTCATTCGCTCGACCGGCTACGGCCCCGACAACGCGACCGCGGTCATCGAGTGGGAGATCAAGTCGAACACCGTCTCGGTCGCCAAGCCCTGCGGCGTCTACGCGCAGAAGGGCCAGGGCGAGGACAACTCGGGGCAGAGCGACTGCCTCGGGACGGTCGATACCGGCAGCACAGCAACGTTCTAGGAGTCACCATGATGCGTCACAGCTTCGCCTCCTTGTTCGCAGCCACGCTCGCCATCGCGACGTTCGCCG
>JABFXX010000521.1 GCA_013368795.1 Kofleriaceae bacterium | reverse complement strand
TGGTGCCGCCAGCGCCGCTGACGTCGACGATCGACACGCCGGTGCTCGCGATCGCGCGCGCCGCCTGTGGCGACAGTCCGCAGCCGGTCTCCTTCACGATGACCGGCATCGCGCCGGCCTCGACGATCTTGCCGATCACGGCGACGACGCCGCGGAAGTCGCGGTCGCCGTTCTCCTGGATCAGCTCCTGGCCCGGATTGAGGTGCACGCATAGCGCGTCGGCACCGATCTGCTTCGCGAGCTCGACGACCTTCGCGGGACCCATCGCGTGCGCCTGGACGCCGCCGATGTTGCCGAACAGGACGACATCCGGAGCGACGTCGCGCACCTGGTAGCTCGCGGCGAGCTCCGGATGCTCGGCCATCGCGCGCTGGCTGCCGAGCCCGAGCGCGATGCCGGCGGCCTGCGCGGCGCGTGCGAGATCGCGATTGACCTGCGCGGCCTCGGCCGTACCGCCGGTCATGCCGGTGATCACGAGCGGCGCGCGCAGCTGCTTGCCGGCGAGCTCGGTCGTGAGGTCGATGTCCTCGACCGCGAGCTCCGGGAGCGCCTGATGAACGAGGTGGACCTGGTCGAGCAGCGTCGATCGGGTCAGCTCTGCGCGCCCCGACGCTGCGACCTCGAGGTGGTCTGCTTTGCGCTTGGCGATCGCCGGCTCGGGTTTGTCCGACACGTCAGCGGTTGTACCAGATCCCTTGCCCGTGCCCTTGCCCGTGCCCGTGCCCACTCCGATCTCCAGCGCAGATTCGTACGCTCCAAGATCCTGAGACGGGAGCAGGGCCGAGTCCATCAAGGCGAACCCTGCGGGACCTTCCTCGATGTCCGCGACGCCGAAGATCACGGCCTTGCCTCGAGCCCATCAAGGCGACCAAGCCGTGCGCCGTGCCCTGCGCGATGCCGCTCTCTCGAGCGGGACCTTCCGATCACTGCGCTGCCCGAGCGGGCAAGGGCACGGGCAGGGGCAGGGGCACGGATCAGCCGTAGATGATGTACAGCAGAGTGGCGGTGGCAGCGACGAGATCGAGCAGGAACCACGGATCCTTCAGCATCGCCTCGGTCGGCGAGTCATCCTTGGGCCACCACAGCGCGAGGAACAGAAAGCGCAAAATGCCGAGCGCGACGAACGGCGTCGAGTAGGCGAGGCGGTCGGTGCCGAAGAACGCGATCGTGTGCGGCGACACCGTGTAGGCGACGTACGACGCGCAGGTCGCGATCCCGATCAGGATCATCGTCACTCGCACGACGGGCAGGCGATAGCCGGCGAGCGCGGCGCGCGTCTCGGTCGTCTGCCCCGACCGCTCGGCCCAGGCGAGCTCGTGCGCGCGCTTGCCGAGGCCGAGGAAGATCGCGAGCAGCGCCGTACAGACGAGCAGCCACTTCGACGCGGGGACGTCGATCGCCGCCGCACCGCCGAGCACGCGCAGGAGAAACCCTGTCGCGATGACCCCGACGTCGACGAACGCGATGTGCTTGAGCCTGACGCTGTACGCGACATTCTGCAGCGCGTAGAGCGCGGCAAACACCGCGAGCTGCCACGACAGCACCGCGCATCCGGTGAGCGCGACGATCGCGAGCACGAACGCCCACGACAGCGCCGCGCGCTCCGACAGCGCGCCCGACGCGATCGGCCGGTGGCGCTTCGTCGGGTGGACGCGGTCAGACTCGACGTCGCGGACGTCGTTGAACGCGTAGACCGCGCCAGAGAGCAGACAGAACGCGAGCACGGCCAGCGCCGTGCGGATCACGTACTGTGGGTCCGTCAGGTGGCGCGAGAACACCAGCGCCGCCGCGACGAACAGGTTCTTGACCCACTGGTGCGGCCGCAGCGTCTTGATCAGCGCGGTCGCGCTACCCACAGCAACGCCCCTTTTACTCCTCGGTCAGGTTCGAGTCGACCCACTCGCCGACCTTCTCGGCGATGCACGCCTCGACGGTGGTGCCCTCCTCGGGGCTAATCTTGCAGTTCGACGCGTTGATGAACAGCTCGCGGCAAGTTTCCTGATACGAGCCCTCGAGCTTCTCGCACTCGCTGAGCGACTTCTTCTGAGGGTTGCCGTCCTTGCCCTTCACGGGCTCGCCGTCGGGCTTCACGAGGTCGACGTCGGTGACGACGATGATCGCCTTGCTCTGATCGAGCACGTCGCCGTTGAGGTTCGACACCGCCCACGCCGCGATCTTCTTGTTCGCGCACGTCTGCGCGTCCGCGTCCGACTTGCACGCCGACACGTCGAAGAACAGCGCCTGGCAGGCGTCCTTCTTCGAGACATCCTCGATGTCGTTGCAGTCGGCGAGCTTCTTCACGACTGGCTGACCCTTCTGGTCGCGCAGCTCGTTGCCCGCCGCGTCGACGATCTTCACTTCCTTGACCGAGCGTTGTTCCTCGACCGCGGTGTGGATGATGTTCTTGAGCGTCTGCACCGGCTCGGTGCGCTCGGGTTCCGGCACGACCGTCAGGAACGGCAGGTACGTGACGACGAGCAGCGCGACGATCATCGTGCCGAGGAACGGCAGCGTCGCCCACATGACCTCGGTGATCGGCCGGTTGAACTTGACGCTCGTGATGAACAGGTTGAGGCCGACCGGCGGGTGCAGGTACCCGACCTCGAGGTTCAAGAGGAAGATGACGCCGAGGTGGTACGGGTCGATGCCGTACGCCTTCGCGATCGGTCCGATCAGCGGCAGCACGACGACGATCGCCGAGAAGATGTCCATCACCGTACCGACGACGAGGAGCATCACGTTGATCGCGAGGAGGAACACGATCTTCGACTCGACGTGCGCCTGCGTCCACTCGACGAGCTTCTTCGGCACCTCGGCGGTGACCATGAAGTTCGTCAGCGCGGTCGACGCGAAGATGATGATGAAGATCGCGCCGACCATCGCCATCGCCTCGCGCGTGGTCGTCCACAGCACCTTCGGTGCGAGCGGCTTGCCCCAGTGCACGCCGACCATCACGAGCAGGCGCGACACGCCGACCTCGAGGATGACGACGTAGACGACCGTCAGCGCCGAGATCTCGGGCAGGCCGATGCCGCTCGCGAGACCGAGGATGACGCCGAACGGGACGAACAGCTCGGGTAGCGCGAGCAGGAAGCTCCTGCCGAGCTCGCCGAAGTCGAACTTCTGGCGCGGCAGCTTCTTCCATACCGCGACACCGACCGCGACCGCCGACAGCATGCCGACGAGCACGAGGCCCGGGACGATGCCGGCGAACAGGAACCGCCGCGTATCCCAGATCTCGGGATCGAGGTTCGTCAGGCCGTAGACCGTGCCGTAGATGAACAGCGGCAGGGCAGGTGGGAATAACAATCCGACGGAGCCTGTGCCGGCGATGAGACCGACGGAGAATCGCTCCGGGTAGCCGACGCGCACGAGCGCCGGCATCAGCACGCCGCCGAGCGCGATGATCGTGACGCCCGACGCGCCGGTGAACACCGTGAACAGTGCGCAGGTGCCGATCGTGACGATCGCGAGACCGCCGGGGATCCAGCCGAGCAGCGCGTTCGCGAACCGCACGAGGCGATCCGCGGTGCCCGCCTCCGCGAGCAGGTAGCCCGCGTAGATGAACAGCGGGATCGTCGACATGACCTGCACCTGATCGCCGAGGCCGACGTTCAGGATGTGCTCGACCATGCCGTCGAACTCGGCGTTGAACGGTCGGTCGAGGCTCATCGCGCCGAGCGCCGCGGCGCCGAGCATGATCGTGAACAGCGGCGCGCCGCTGACGAACACGAGCATGAGCAGCGCGACGGGGATGCTGACGAAGATCGCGATCGCGGCGATCGTGATCGCGAGGAGCAGCCAGCCGAGCGGGAATTTCTTCTTGTCGGCCATGACTAGTGCCCCGTCCTTGCCTTCTCAGGCGGAAGCTTGCCGCGCACGAGGTAATCGATATCGATCACGATGTGCAGAAACGAGTGGAGGATGATCAGCGCGGCGCCGATCGGCATCATCGTCACGATCGTCTTGTCGGAGATGAACTCCTCGACGCCACCGCCGACGTGCTCGCGCTGGTGCATGCCGCTGCGGAACAGGAGCGCGGCGATGAAGATCGTGAACACCTTCAGCAGCACGCCGAGGACGAGCCGGCCGCGCGGCGACAGGCGCCGCGAGATCAGGTCCATCGCGAGGTGACGCTGCTGGTGGGTCGCGTACACCGCGCCCATCATCGCGATCGTGAACGTGCCACCGCGGACGACGGTGAACCACCACCTGCCGAGGTGATGGCCGAACACCTTGTCCGAGAGCGCGGCGCCGGCGGCGGTCAGCACGACGGCGGCGAGCAGCGCGAACAAGAATGCCTGCTCGATCGAGCCGAGCGAGTTGTCGACGACCCGGACGTAGCGCGATACCGCACCGTCGTCCGGGAACGTCGGGTGCGGATCGATCGCCTTGTCGATGTCCATCTGGAGCTGGCTCGGCCGCTCGTTGGTGTGCTGTGCCTCAGGAACTGCCGAGGGCCCCACGACCTCGGAGTCCGCCCCCTTCGACGGCGTCTGTGGCTCGTCGTCGTCTTTTTCGCTCACCGGCCGATGGTACGTGTCCCCGCGGCCCGCCCTCAATCGCAGGGAGCCCCGAAAACGCGAAAGGCCGCGATCCAGCGGGACCACGGCCTGACGCAGCGCTTGCGCCGTTACTTCTTCGCGGCGGCCGCCGTCGGAGCGCCGCCCTTCTTCGCGCGGTACTCGTCACGGTACTTGATGACCATGTCGAGCTCTTCCTTCGAGTAGATCTTGCCCACGAGCTCCTTCCAGACCTCCTGCGCGTTCTTGTCGAAGTCCGAGACCATCGCGATGGGCGTCTGGACGACCGTCACACCCTTACGGGTCATCGTCGTCTTCGCGTCCTCGTTCGCCTTGCGGATGACCTTGCGCAGCTTCTTGCTGCTCGCCTTGCCGATCTGCTCGATCGTCTTCTGGTCCTCGGCCGACAGCTTCTTGAGCGACTCGGTCGACACGACGGTCGCGCCGATCGCGAAGCTCATCGGCATCGACGTCATGTACTTGATCTTCGTGTACCACTGCAGCGCCACCGTCGCGACGGGCGAGCCGTAGCACGCCTCGATCTTGCCGCTGGTGAGACCGGCATCGACCTCGGGCACGCCGAGCGGCACGCCGTTCAGGCCGAGCTTCTTGAACATCGCGCCGACGAGGGCGTCATCGCCCCACATCCACAGCTTCTGGCCCTTGAGGCTCGCCAGCGAGTCGACCTTCGACTTCGACATGAAGTAGACCCAGCCGACCTCGCCGCGGTCGTTCAGCCGGAAGCCCTTCTTCTCGAACTTCTTCTGGAAATAGGGCCACATCTTGTCGGCGACGTAGTCGACCTCTTCGGCCGACTGGAACATCATCGGCAGCTCGAGCACGCGGATCGACTCGTCGATCATCGCGAGACCGATCGAGGTCACCGCGGCGCCGTCGAGCTGGCCGAGCTTGATCTTGCGAACGAAGTCGCGCTCGTCACCCTGCTGGCCACCCTCGTAGTACTTGATGGTCACGCGGCCGCCGGTCTTGTCCTTGATCTCGGCCTGGGCCTTGTTGAGGACCTCCATCCACGGGCTGCCCGAAGGCGCGAGCGTGGCGAGGCGGATCTCGGTGTTCTCGGCGCGGGCGGGCGAGACCGACGCGACCAAGGTGGCCAGGGTGGCGACAGACAGCAGCTGGGTGAACCTCGTCATCTGAGATGAGCTCCTTCGTGCGGCGCAGTGATGTCCGCAACACTATTTGGGTTTAGAAATCCCTGCAACCACAGAGTACGCAGAACCTCCGTCGAGGACGGACGGGTGAAGCGGGAGACAGACGTGGTTTGCCTGGTCCTATTCAATTGGATCACGGACTCGCCGACTGCCATCCCTCGCGGTCGCCTCACCTAGATCGCTTGGTGCGCCATTCGTCACTCCGCCACCTTCAGCGCATCGATCTCCTGCTGGGTGAACGCGATGTTTGTCGTCGGGCCGGTATCGGCGAGGATCTTTGCCGCGATCAGCTCGGTGAGCGGGGCAAGGATCGTGAAGTGGTCGGCTTGCAGCGCGATGAACGAGCGGAACGGCACCTTCGCGTCCGCGGCCTGGTCTTCCATCCACTGCGCCGCACCAGGCGATGAGGCCCCAGCGCCCTCGAAGTAGAACGTCGGTCGACGAATCGACCGCACGAACGGAGCGGCCGACCGAAGATGTCGCTCGTTCTCGTTGTCGCCATCGAACGGAACCCCGCCATAGCGGTCGTACCCACGGAGGTCCTCGATCACCGGCTGCCCGCCGATCGAGAACGCGGCGCGGAAGCTCTCGCTTTTCTCTGCCGCCAACAAGACGAGCGTGCCGCCGCTGCTGTGCCCCGCGAGATAGATCCGTTCGGGGTCGACGTAGGCCAGCTTGCGGACGTGTGCGGCGAGCGCGAGCAGGTCGTCCGCTTCGCCGTAGTAGAGCTCGTAGTCGCCAGGGTTGTCATTCTCGGCACGCCACGAGCCGACGGCGAGCACGAGGCCCGCGTCGCGAAATGCTCGCGCCGACTGGTCGTTGTTGCGAGGTGCTGGATCCCAGAACCCATTGTCGATCCCGCCGAACCCGCCGTGCGCCCACACGACCGCGGCGTGGCGCTTGCCGTCTTTCGGATCGGGCGTGACGTACGCGGCGAGTCGGCCCTGCGGACCGGGCACGTCGACGCGTGTGAACGTGCCTGCGGGTGGTTCGGGGGCGGGCGTGCCATCGAATCCGTGGTCAGGGCGACCGCCCTTGACGGATGTCTTGAAGCTCGCCCGCGCGTCCGCGAGCGTGCGCGCATCGAGCTCGATCGGCGGGTGCCACCATCGCGTCGGCCCGCGATCGACGGACGCGTCGGTGATTCGAAACGATGCGAGCAGTCGCTCTCGCTCGGCAGCGAGCGCATCCCAGCGCGACGCCCTCGACTGGATTTCGATCGTGAAGAAGGCGGTCGCCGTGTCGATCACGACGAGCTGGCCTCGCTGGGACGGGTGCTTCGTCGATGCGAGGTCGATCGCGACGACGCTCCGTCCCAACGCCCGTTCGGTGCCGGGCGCACGCGTGAGTCGTGCGCTCGGGTCCGCTTCCGTCGCTCGCTCGATCAGCCAGTCGGCGAACTGCGCGAGACTCTGCGGGCTGGATTCGCTCTTGTGCAGACACGTGGCATCGACGGCGACCTGATTGCCGTCGACGAGCCGCAACTTCTCGCCGCCGACGACCCGGTAGCCGGCCGGGGCAGCCAGCGTTGCCCCGCATCCGGGGATCGCGTGCGCGAGCGCCCCCGAGCGCGGCGCGTGATCCGTGTCGCTCCTGCACGCGGTCAGGAGCCCGAGGACGACGAAGAAGGGGCGCCTGTCCACCGGCGCTCTACTGGAACAGGTCCTTCTCGTGCGACAGGTAGCGGCGTGCGCGGCGGTGTGCGACCTCGTTGGCGAGGCGCTGCTCCGGCCACACCGACGGCGGGGTCTCGAGCACCTTCACGAGGTTGTCGTGGAAGAACTTGCGGTCGTTCGTCTGCAGGCCGACGCGATAGGCCATCAGCGTGCGCGCGAGGAGGAACTTGTCGTCGGAGACCTTCAGCGCCTCCTCGAAGTACATCTTCGCCTTGTCCGGATCGCCGCCCATCGACTTGGGCTTGGCCGAGTGGATCATGCCGAGCGCGATGTACGGCAGCGCCGCGTGCGCCTTGTTCGCCGGCGCGCCCTGCTTCTTGTCGATCTCGATCACGCGCTCCATGATCGCCTGCGCGGTCGCGAGGTGACCGAGCATCTCGATGCGCGTCAGGTTGTGGTTGATGAGCGAGCCGAGCGCGGTGCCGGCGAACAGGAGCGCGAAGCGCGAGCCGCCGCCGGTGTCCTTGATGAGCTTCGTGACCGTGTCGGTGTCGGCGAAGATTTCCTTCTGCCAGCGCGAGCCGAGCGACTTCAGCGCGTAGTTGAGGCAGCGCGTGAAGATGTGGGTCGCGCGCGTGTTGTGGTACTCGACCGCGGCGAGGTCCTGGCGGAACTTCGCTTCCTCCCAGTCGTCCTCGACGAACGCGGTGCCGTACTGGCAGTAGCCCTCGGTGAGGATGCGCTCGAGGCGCCCGCGCGCGTCATCCGGCGGACCCGCGACCCAGAACGTCTCGACGGTCTTGAGCGCGCCGGGGATCGCCATGCGTGCGAGCTCGTAGTCGGCCTCTTGCTGCAGGCTCGGCTGGCCACGCAGCAGGATCTTCGAGGTCGACTTCAATGCGATGTTCTCGCCGATACTGCAGGCGGTCAGCGCAGCGGAAAAGATAACGAGGGCGAACAGGCGCATTGACGAAAGGCTCCCCTTCTCGGTGGTCCCGGACTCCACCGTGAACCACACGGCGGTTCGACGACGCTAAGTCAGTGAAAGCCGAGAGTCAATCGACCGGCCGGTGGTACAGTTTGGGCGAAATGAGGGTATGGGCGCTCACTGCCCTCGTGGCCCTGTGCGGCTGCGATGCCCGGCGCGAGATGCTGCATCAGCGTCGCGACCCAGGCGCCCTCGTCGTCGCGCAGGCGGCCGACGTCATCGCGCTCGATCCGGTCCTCGCAACGGACAGCGAGTCGATCGAGGTCGGCGAGCTGATCTTCGAGGGGCTCGTCGGCTGGAAGGCGGGGACGACCGACATCGAGCCGCGCCTCGCGACGTCGTGGCAGCTCTCGGACGACGGCCTGACGTGGACGTTCTCGCTGCGGCCCGGCGTGAAGTTCCACGACGGAACGCCGTTCGATGCGACGGCCGTGGTGTTCTCGTTCGAGCGCCTGATCGTGAAGGGACATCCCGCGGTGCTCGGCGACACCGCGAACTACTGGCGCGCGATGCTGAGCGACGTCGAGCGCGTCGTCGCGACGGGACCTCTTACCGTCGAGATTCACGTGCGGCGAAAGTACGCGCCGCTGCTCGGCAACCTCGCGATGTTCCCGATGGTGTCGCCGACCGCGGTGATGCAGTGGCACGGCGAGTTCAAGGACCATCCCGTCGGGACCGGACCGTTCTCGTTCGAGGCGTGGACGCGCGGCTCGCGCGTCGTCGTGCGCCGGTTCGACGGTTACTGGGGAAAGCCGGCCGGGCTCAAGCAGATCGTGTTCCAGGTCGTCGTCGACGCGCGGCAACGCCTGATCAACCTCGAGTCGGGATCCGTCGATCTCGCGATGGCGATCCTTCCCGACGAGCAGCCGTTCGTCGAGCTGCACCCCGATCTCGTGTTGCATCACACGCCGGGTAACGACATCAGCTATCTCGCGTTCAACACGCAGCAGCCGCCGTTCGACGACGTGCGCGTGCGGCGCGCGGCGAACTTCGCGATCAACAAGGCGCCGATCGTGAAGCTCGGCTACCAGGGGCGCGCGATCGCCGCCGACACGCCGCTGCCGCCGACG
Organism: Kofleriaceae bacterium; assembly: GCA_013368795.1. Classification (GTDB taxonomy): domain Bacteria; phylum Myxococcota_A; class Polyangia; order Haliangiales; family Haliangiaceae; genus JABFXX01. Next base: position 20,480 of record JABFXX010000521.1, on the reverse strand, counting down.
ATGTGGGGCTATCACGAGCCGAAGACGAAGTATCACTACGACCCGGAGGCGGCGAAGCAGCTGCTCGCAGAGGCAGAGGCCGACGGCACGTTCGATCCCAATCGCGTCTACAAGCTCTACGCGCCGTCGACGCCGCGCCCGTATCTGCCGCAGCCCGAGCGCGTCGCGCGGTTCCTGCAGGCATCGCTCGATCAGGTCGGGATCAAGACGGAGCTCCAGATCCTGCCGTATCCCGAGCATCGCGCCGCGATCCAGGCCGGCAAGCACGACATGGCCGTGTTCGGCTGGGTCGGCGATACCGGCGATCCGGACAACTTCCTCTACGTGCTGTTTCACTCGAAGCAGGCGAACACGGAGAAGGGCGCGCAGAACGTCGCGCTGTACGCCGACCCCGAGGTCGACCAGATGCTGCTCGACGCACAGGCCGCGGCGAGCGAGGCCAAGCGCGAAGCGCTCTATGCCGCGATCCAGGACAAGATCGCGGAGGACGCGCCGTGGGTTCCGATCTCGCATAGCGAGCTCGTCGTCGCGGGGCGCGCCGAGATCGAGCGTGTCGTGCTGTCGCCGACGGGCCATCCCGTGTATCCGCTGATCCAGCGGCGGTCGGAGGATCGGTGAGCGACGAGAGTCGCGAGGACTTCACGCCGACGCCGTGGCCGAAGCCGCGGCTGGGCTCCGACACCGAGCCGCGCGGCGTGCGCAAGCTCATCACCGAGAAGATCGTCGGCATCCCGAGGCCGGTGCAGGGGCCCGCGCCACAGCTGCGATTGCGCCTGCGGACGAAGCTCGTCGTCGCGATGGCGTTCGCCGCGCTCGTGCCGGTCGCCATCGTCGCGACGATCGCCACCGGCGTGATCCTGTCGAGCCTCGAGGCGGGCCTGCGCGACGATGCCGATCGCCAGCTCACCGTCGGTTTGAACCTGATCTTGCGCTCGGTCGAGCGGCTCGGCGACGAGACCGTGCAGCTGTCGGAGTCGAGCGACCTCGCGACCGCGATGGCGAAGGGACCCAGCGCGATCGAGGCGTGGTTCGCGCGCGAAGGTGCGCACGTGCCGTCGGCGCGGTTGCAGCTCGTCGATCAGAGCGGCGCCGTCGTGTTCGATCGTGTGATCGGCAACGCGCCGAAGCGATTCGACGACGTCGGCGTCGCGCCAAACGATCCACTCGTGCTTGCGGGCCAGACCTGGACGCGCGGCGTGACGCTCGTCGCGATCGGCAATCGTGTCGTCGTGCGTGCGGTGTCGCCGATCGTCGACTCGAGCCTCAAGCTGCGAGGCGTCGCGGTGCTCAGCGTGCCGCTCGACGCCGACTTCGCGGACAGCATCAAGGGCGCGCTGTCGGCCGACGTGCTGCTCGGCGGCGTCGGTGGCGAGCTCGACGTCACGTTTCGCTCCGCGCTCGGCCGCCGCGCCGTTCCCGTCGAGCTGACCGCGAACGAGCGCAACTCGGCGCTGCGCGGCCAGCGCGTGATCCGCGAGCTCGACGTGCGCATCGAGGATCGCGGAGCCGAGCGCAACTACACGATGGCGGCGACGGGCCTGCTCGACGCGAAGGACCAGCCGGTCGGCATCGTCGCGGTCGCCGTCGATCGCGGATCGCTCGCGGCGACGAAGGCGCTCGCGATCCGCTCGCTCGTGATCGGTGGACTCGGCGCACTCGCGTTCGCGCTCGTGCTCGCGCTGTTCTGGTCGCGCCGCCTCGGTGCGCCGATCGCGGAGCTGCACCGCGGTGCGATCGCGGTGTCGCGCGGCGACCTCGAGCATCGCATCGACATCCCCGGTGGCGACGAGCTCACCGACCTGGCGCAGGCGTTCAACCAGATGACGTCGACGCTCAAGGACAACCAGGCGCGCCTCGCCGCGCGCATGAAGGAGATCGTCGCGCTCCACGACGCAGGCCGCGCGGTGTCGTCGGTGATCGATCTCGATCAGGTATCGCGCAAGATCGTCGACGCGGTCGCGCGCACGTTCGACGTCCAGCTCGCCGCGCTGTGGCTCGCCGAGCCCGGCAAGCTGCGCGCATCCGCGGCGCGCGCTCGCCGTCCCGACGTGTCGAGCACGCTTGCCACCGACGAGGCGCTCGCCGTCGCCGAGGCACTGCGTCCGATCGCCGAGCGCGTGCGCGACGATCGCGCGCCGGTGCGGCTCGTGCGCGCCGGCGAGGACGACAAGCACGGCGAGGCCGCACGCTCGGCCGGTACGCCGGGCCCGCTCGTCGCGCTGCCGCTCGAGCGCAAGAACCGCGTCGTCGGCGTGCTCGCGGTCGCGCGCGGCGGCGACTCGCGCGAGTTCTCCGATGCCGATCTCAACCTCCTGACGACGTTCGCCGACCAGGCCGGCGCCGCCGTCGAGAACGCCGTGCTCTATCAAGAGGTGCGCGGCGCGAGCGAGGAGCTCGAGAAGAAGGTCCGCCTCCGCACGGCCGAGCTCACCGCGATCAACACCGAGCTCGGCAAGGCGCTCGCCGAGCTACGCGAGGCCCAGGCGCAGCTCGTGCTATCGGAGCGCATGGCCGGTCTCGGCCTCCTGGTCGCCGGTGTCGCGCACGAGATCAACTCGCCGTCCGCCGCGATCCGCGGCTCGATCGACGGTCTTGCAACGGCGCTTACGCGTGTTGCGAGGCATGATGCCGAGCTCGCGCTGCGCGCGGCGTCACCGGCGACGACCGCCGCGATCACCGATCTGTTCGAGGACCTCGCGCCCGTGCTCGCCGAGCGGCCGCTGATGACCGGCCTCACCGCACGCAAGATGGCGCGCGAGCTCGCCGGCGTCCTCGACGGCATCGACGACGCGCAGACCGTCGCCGCCGAGCTTGCCGATCTCGGCGTCACGACCGACGAGGCACAGCGCTTCGTCGCCGCACTGCGCGCCGATCGCGCGCTCGCACCCAAGGCGATCGCCGCGCTCACCGACCACGTTTACCTTCATCGCACCGCATCGACCGTGAGACACGCGGTGGGGCAGATCCAGCGCATCGTCGGTGCTTTGAAGAGCTACTCCCACCTCGACCAGCAGGCGACCCGCACGCATGCCGATCTGCACGACGGCCTCGAGACCACGCTGGTGCTCTTGCACCACGCGCTGCGTGATATCGTCGTCGAGAAGCGCTATGGCGTACTGCCCGAGGTGCCGGTGTTCGTGGACGAGCTGAATCAGGTCTGGACGAACCTGATCTCGAACGCTCAGCAGGCGCTCGCAGGCAAGGGCACGATCGCGATCGAGACGCTCGTCGACGACAGGTCGGCGGTCGTCCGCGTGATCGACGATGGCCCCGGCGTCCCGGAGGACGTGCTGCCGCGCATCTTCGAGCCGTTCTTCACGACCAAGCCCAAGGGCGAAGGCACGGGCCTCGGCCTCGGCATCGCGCGCCAGATCGTCGCCAAGCACGGCGGCGAGCTGCGCTGCGAGTCGGCACCCGGCCGCACCGTGTTCGAGGTCCGCTTGCCGATCGGCGCGAGGGCTCCGTCGTGAGCCGCAAGGAGATCATCGTCTGTGTCGACGACGAGGAGGGCGTCCTCCGCGTCCTGCGCGCCCAGCTCGGCGCGCGCTTCGGTCACGAGTGCCAGGTCCTGACCGCGCGCTCGGGCGACGAGGCGGTCGCGCTGTTTGACGAGCTCGAGCGCGACGGCGAATCGATCGCGCTCGTCGTCGCCGACCAGATCATGCCCGGCATGAAGGGCGTCGAGCTGCTCGAGATCGTCGATCGCCGCCTGCCGTCGACGACGAAGATCCTGCTGACCGGCCAGGCCGGCCTCGACGCGGTCATCGACGCGATCAACCGCGCGCACCTGAACCAGTACATCAGCAAGCCGTGGGACGAGACCGCGCTGCTCCTCGCGGTCGAGAATCTGCTGAGGCAGTACCGCCTCGTCCACGAGAACCAGCAGCTGATCGCCTCGCTGTCGGCGAAGAACCAGGCGCTGCTCGAGATGAACCGCGAGCTCGAGGCGAAGATCCACGAGCGCACGCACGAGCTCGCCGAGGCAAACGCGCGGCTCGCACAGCTCGCGGTCACCGACGGTCTCACCGGCCTCTACAACCACCGCCACCTCCACGAGCGCCTGACGCTCGAGGTCGAGCGCAGCCAGCGCAGCAAGCTGCCGCTGTCGCTGCTGATGCTCGACGTCGATCACTTCAAGCTGTTCAACGACACGTTCGGTCACCCCGCCGGCGACGAGGTGCTGCGCCAGCTCGCGCGCGTGCTCAACGACACGCGCCGCGCGAACGACGTCGTCGCGCGCTACGGCGGCGAAGAGTTCGCGGTGATCCTCGTCGACACCGCGAAGTTCACCGCGGCGAAGGTCGCCGAGCGCGTGCGCGAGCGCGTGTTCGGCCACGACTTCTCCGATGCCGCGCAGAAGGCCGGCAAGATCTCGGTCTCGATCGGCGTCGCGACATTCCCCGACGACGGCAGCGATGCCGAGGCGCTCGTCCGTGCGGCCGACACCGCGCTCTACGGCGCCAAGCGTGCGGGCCGCAATCGGGTCGTGCTGTTCACCGAGTCGCTCGCGACCACGCCGTCGGTCGGCTGATCACGCGGGGATCGCGGGCTCGATATTCTTCGAGACGCCTCTCCCGAGAGGACTTCCGACGAACCGGCGTGCCCACCAGGGTTGGTCGGGCGGCGGCTCCTTCTCGACCCGCATCCAGATGTGCCGTAGTGCTCTGACCGCGAGCGCCGCCCCGGCTGCAGATGTTGCGGCGACGAGTGCCGTCCAGATGAGTCGCTTCATGAGATCGCGCGGTGCAACCGTCATGCGCGTCGCACCAGGTCATCGGGAAGCACGTGAAGTGGCTCCCGCTACGCGGGCAACCAGCCGCCGAGGCTGGGACGCCTCACGGAAGGTCCGCCTCGTGGTGAGGTTCCCGCGAGGCTGCAATGACCGTCGGTGCACCGCGCCTAGCATGGCCGGTGGTGGGCACATCGCGCTGGTTCTATTCGTTCGTGCTGATCGCGGCTGGAGCGTGCAGCGATCAGAGCGGCTGCAACACGCAGCCACTTCCCGGCGGAGCGCTACCGGCCGATCAGACGATCGAAGGCGGCGCGCAGATCCGCGTGACGAACGGCGGCTTCACGAAGCTGAAGAACGTCGTGCCCGGCCTCATCAACGCGCAGATCGGCAACGGGTTCTGCGTCGCGCAGGGCTCGCAGTACAGCGTCGACTACTGCTACGAGCAGCAAGGTCAGTGCAACCACGGCTGCAAGGTCGACGTCGCGCTCAACGGCACGACGTTCACCGCGACGAACAGCTACACGCTGACGATCCGTCTCGACCTCGACGTCAACGCGACGGTGCCGACCGACGCGCCGCTGTTCGACCCTTGCTACATCTACGTCGACGGCAACCACATCAGAGGCGACGCCGACGTCGAGCTGCGGACGGATCCGGCAACCGGCGAGCTGACGGTCAGCCTCGCGCGCATTCGCAACGTCGATCTTTCGGGAGTTGGCCTGTCGGGCAGCGGCGGGTTCTGCAGCGGCGCGTCGACGTTCGCCGACTTCCTCAAGGACTACTTCGGCCAGCAGCTCGTCGACTACTTCACGCCGCGCCTGAACACGCTGATTCAGAGCTACATCCCCGACCCGATGGGGCTCGAGGGTCTCGTCGACGTCGGCCCAATGCTCGCCGGCATCTCGCCCGGCACGAAGGGCTCGCTCGAGGCGCGCATCCTGCCCGGCGGGTTCGTGCGGCTCGACGGGGCGGCGAACGGGCTCACGCTGGGCGTCATCTCGGGCATCAACGCCGACGAGGACACGGCGACGCGCAGCGTGGACCTCGATAGCGAGCCTGCGCTGTGCGTGCCGCCGATTCCGGTGCCGGACTTCAGCGCGTCGCCGTACTCGCTCGGCAGGACGTCGCGCGGCACGTTCGACCTGCAGGCCGCACCGGGCTTTCTGACGGACGCACCGGGCGCCGACCTCTCGATCGGCATCTCGCAGGACATGCTCGATCAGATCGGTCACCACGCGGTGACGTCGGGCGTCATGTGCCTCGGCATCGGCACGACGGTGGTGCCGCAGCTCAACGTCGGCACGTTCGGCATCCTCGTGCCGTCGGTCGCCGAGCTTGCGAGCGACGAGGGCAACGATCCGCTGCTGCTCGTGACGCGGCCGCAGAAGAAGGTCGACTTCACGATCGGCGACAACACGGCGGAGTCGCCCGCGCTGACCGTGCACCTGCGCGATTTCGAGATCGACATCTATCCGTTTCTCTACGAGCGCTACACGCGCGCGTTCACGATGAGCACGACGATCGACATCGGCGTGAACCTCGACTTCGATCATCCGGCGGGCTCGCCGTGGCGCGTGAAGCCGACGCTCGTCGGGCTCGGCGCGTCGGCGGTCCACGTGAAGGTGCTGAACAGCCAGTTCATCGCCGAGAACGTGGCGAACCTCGAGGCGGCGCTGCCGTCGGTGTTCGACCTGCTCGCGACGCAGCTCGACATTCCTGCGATCGAGCTGCCGTCGTTCGCCGGGTTCGAGCTGACGAACCCGAGCGTGCGCAAGGTGACCGGCGGGCTCGCGCCGTTCCTCGCGATCGACGCGAACCTCGACGCGTCGGCGATGATGCGCACGCTCGGCCAGACGGATCGCTTCATGGCGGCGGCGGTCGCCGATATCGATCGCACGTTGCGCGATGCAGGCCCGCCGCAGGCGAGGGCCGAGGGCAGGGCGCGGCTCGGCAAGGTGACGGTCCCGACCGCCGATGCGATCCGCGCGGCGCTCGCAGATCACGGCGGCGACCTGCCGAGCGTGACGGTCGACGTCGAGCGCGTCGACGGCTCCGGCCGCGCGCTCGAGTGGAGCTGGCGGATCGGCAACGGTCTGTGGCGTCCGTACGCGCAGGGCCCGCTCGTCATCCGCGATCGCGCGTTCGCGTGGCAGGGCGCGTACACGATCGGCGTGCGCTCGCGCGTCGTCGGTCGCGCGGAGACCGAGTCGGACGAGACGACGCTGCCCGTTGTGATCGACTCGGTCGGTCCGCACGTTGTCGCGAGCAAGGTCGACTGGGACGGCGACGACCTCGTGGTGCCGGGCTGGGACGTCGTCGGTCGCGGCGCGATCCGGATCGCGTTCGGCCGCCCGGGTGACGCCGAGCCGCGCACGCCCTGGCAGGCCGGCAAGTCGGCGCGCCTGGCGCGCGCTCAGGTGCAGGCGCTCGCCGACGGTGGGGACCTCGCCGTGTTCCTCGTCGACGAGAGTGGCAATCAAACGATCGCGTTCATCCAGCCGTTCCACGGCCAGGCCGGGGCGAGTGGCTGCGGCTGCGAGTCAGGAGGATCCGGTACCGGCGGTCTCGTCGTGCTCCTGGCCCTCGTCGGCGTGATACGGTGCAAGCCGCAAGATGAGCGTGGAAGACATTGCCGTCGTCGGCGCGGGTAGCTACGGAAGCTGCCTCGCGATGCTGTTCGGCCGCGCCGGGCATCGCGTGAGCCTGTGGGCGCGCAATGCCGAGACCGCGGCGACGATGCAGGAGAGCCGCGAGGCCGCGGCGTACCTGCCGGGCCACAGGCTCCCGTCGACGGTGACCGTGACCTCGGACCTCGAGGCGGCGGTCCGCGGCAAGCGCTTCATCGTCGGCGTCACGCCGTCGCACGGCATCCGCGAGGTGCTCGGCCGCGCCGCGCAGTGGCTCGATCCGGAGGCGATCGTCATCAACGCCAGCAAGGGCCTCGAGGACGGGACCCTGATGACGATCGATCGGGTCTACGCCGAGATCTTTCCCAAGCAGATCGCCGAGCGCGCGACGTATCTCTCGGGCCCGACGTTCGCGACCGAGATCGCGGCGGGCCTGCCGGCGGCGATCGTGCTCGCCGGCCGCGACAATCCGACGACGACCGCCGCGCAGGAGGCGTTGACCTCTCTGCACTTCCGCATCTACCGCACCGATGACGTGATCGGCGTGCTGATGGGCGGCGCGCTCAAGAACGTCGTCGCGATCGGTGCCGGCATCTCCGACGGCCTCGGCTTTGGCTCGAACACGCGCGTCGCGCTGATGACGCGCGGCCTCGCCGAGATCACGCGCGTCGGCGTCGCGATGGGCGCGAACCCGCTGACGTTCGCCGGGCTCTCCGGCATGGGCGACCTCGTGCTCACCTGCTCGGGGGATGCCTCGCGTAACCGCCGCGTCGGACTCGCGCTCGGTCAGGGCAAGAAGATGCCGGAGATCCTCGCCGAGATGCGGCAGGTCGCCGAGGGCGTGAAGACCGCGAAGGTGGCCAAGGAGCTCGCGGCCAAGCTCGGCGTCGACGCGCCGATCATCGATGCGATGTACTGCATCATTCACGAAGGCGTGCCGGTGCGCGACGCCATCACGAAGCTGCTCACGCGCGCCGTGCGGTCGGAACGCGACTAGCGATGTTTGGCTACGTCCTCGACGACATCTTCATCGATCACCGTGCACCATCGGGGCACCCGGAGCGGCCGGCACGCGCGGAGGCGGTGCGCGACGCGCTCGTCGCTGCCGGCATCGCGAGCCAAGGCACGCACGTGGCGACGCGCGTGGCGAGCGACGCCGAGCTCGCTGCTGTCCACGGCGCCTCGTATCTCTCGCACCTCGAGCGCGTCGTGCCGGGCAAGACCGGCTGGCTCGATCCGGACACGTACTTCTCGCCGGGCACGTGGAACGCCGCGCTGTCGGCCGCGGGCTCGACGAGCGAGCTCGCGACGCGCGTGATGAGCGGCGAGCTCTCGCAGGGCATCGCGGTCGTGCGCCCGCCCGGCCATCACGCGACCCGCGACCAGGCGATGGGATTTTGCCTGCTCAACAACGTCGCCGTCGCCGCCGCCGCTGCGCGTTCCGCCGGTGCCGCGCGCGTCGCGATCGTCGACTGGGATGTCCACCACGGCAACGGCACGCAGGACATCTTCTGGGACGACCCGAACGTCCTCTACATGTCCGTCCATCAGTTCCCGTACTACCCGGGGACCGGCGCACCGACGGAGATCGGCGGCGCGCAGGCGATCGGCGCGACGATCAACGTCGGGCTCCCCGGCGGCAGCCGCGACCCCGACTACGCCGCGGTGTTCGATCACGTGTTCCTGCCGGCGATCGAGAAGTTCAAGCCGGACCTGCTGTTCATCTCGGCAGGCTTCGACGCGTTCGAGCACGATCCGCTCGCCGGCATGCGCGTCACGCACGCCGGGTTCGCGCACATGGCGAGGCGCCTGCGCTACGCGGCCGAGCGCAGCGCCGGCGGTCGGATCGTCGCGGTGCTCGAAGGCGGCTACGATCTCGACGGGCTCGCCGGCGGCATGACGTCGACGCTGCGCGCGCTGACCGAGCCCGCGCCAAGCTCGATCGATCTCGCGCCGCTGCCGACGCCCGACAAGCTGTCGCGCGCCGCGATCGACGGCACGCTCGCCGCGCACGCGCAGGCGGGCTCGCCAATTCCCGCGCCCGAGGACACGAAATGAGGCGGCGGGAGACCGGCGAGATCGATCCGATGTCGTTCGGTGGCCGCTACACGCTGCTGAAGCGGCTCGCGGTCGGCGGCATGGCCGAGATCTACCTCGCGAAGCAGGCGGCGATGGCGGGCTTCGAGAAGGAGGTCGTCATCAAGCGCCTCCGCCACGAGCTCGCCGACGATCCGCGGATCGTCGAGATGTTCCTCGACGAGGCGAAGATCGGCGCACAGCTCAACCATCCCAACATCGTCCACGTCTACGACGTCGACGAGCACGATGGCATCCCGTACATCGCGATGGAGTACATCGTCGGCGAGGAGCTCAACGAGCTGTGCCGGCGCGGCATCTCGCACGGCCGGTTCCTCCCGCTCGAGCATGCGGTCGAGCTGATCCGTCAGGCCGCCGCGGGCATGGGCTTCTATCACGCGAAACGCGCGGCTGAGGACTCGATCCTCAACGGCGAGCCGCTCGAGATCGTGCACCTCGACATCTCGCCGTCGAACCTGCTCGTCACGCAGGACGGCTTTCTCAAGGTCATCGACTTCGGCATCGCGCGCGCGAAGGGCCAGACCTCGCGCAGCGAGGTGCTGCCCGGCAAGCTCAGCTACATGTCGCCCGAGCAGGCCGGGCGCAAGCACGTCGATCACCGCAGCGACATCTTCTCGCTCGGCATCGTGCTCTACGAGATCACGGTCGGGAAGCGGCTGTTCCGCGGCCCCGCGCAGGAGGTCGTCGAGCGCCTCGTCGATGGCCAGGTCGAGCCGCCGACGTTCGCGCGTCGCAACTTCCCGCCCGCGCTCGAGTCGATCGTGATGCGCACGCTCGAGAAGCATCCCGAGGATCGCTACCAGACCGCCTACGACCTCGCCGACGACCTGGAGAGCTTCCTCCGCGACGAGCGCCTGCACTCCGGTCCGGTCCGCATCGCGCGCTACCTCGACATGCTCACGCACGCCGCGGGCGGCACGCGCCGTCCCGAGCTCATCTCGGAGGCCGAGGCGAAGTCCGGCGGTGACGACCTCGATTTTGATAGCCAGGTGTTCGACGGCTTCGCGCCGAGCGAGGGCGCGCCGGGCCCCGAGCAAGCGCCGCTCTGGGAGGACGTCGAGCAGAACGACGCCGACGTCGCCGCCGCGCTCCACATGGAGCTCGCCGAGCTGCGCGCGCTGCGCACGCCGGTGCCGACGCGGCCATCGGGCATGCGCGCGATCCGCGGCGCGAGTGGACCGGGCGAGCTGTTCGACGTCGAGGAGAACGTCACGACGCCGGTGCCGCGCGCGAAAACCGGCGAGATCTACGACAACGACAGCGACGATCCGACGAGCATCACCGCGACGACGCCCGTTCCGCGCTTCGATCCTCCCGCGAGCCCGAGCCCGAGCCCGAGTGAGAAACCGAGCCGCGCTCCGATCGCGCCGGCGGAGACGCTGGCGCCCAAGCCGGCGACCACGGCCGCGGGGCCGGCCATCGGTGCTGCGATGCTCGCGCGGTCCGGCCCTTCCAGGCTGCCGTGGGTGCTGGTCGCCACACTCGGGATGGCCGTGCTCGGTCTCGTGGCGTATATCGTCATGAGGTGAAGCCCTCGCGCGTCGTCATCACCGGCCTCGCCGGTCTGGTCGCCTTGGCCGCGTGCGGCAACAAGGACAAGCCGACGACCGAGCGCGAGCCGGAGCGCCAGCGCCGCGTGATCGAGGCGCCGCCGCGCGGCGTGCGTCCGCTGCCGCCGCACGCGATCCGCCCCGACGGCATCGGCCCCTACAAGCTCGGCGCGACCGTCGCCGAGCTGCTCGAGCAGCTGCCCTCGGGCCCGCGCATCGCGAGCTTCACGATTCCCGGCATCGTCCACCGCGACATGCTGCGTGCCGAGGAGGACGCGATCGTGATCGGCGCAGAGCCGCAGGGCAGGGCGACGTTCGTCGCGGTCGTGCGCGGCGATATCGCGCGGACCGAGACCGGCATCCACGTCGGCTCGACGAAGGACGAGCTAGCTCGCGCGCTCGGCGGGCCGCTCGAGGATCCGCTGCGCGCGCGCGACCCGCGCCTCGTCATCCCCTCGAACATGAAGAACGCGCGCGTCGTCCTCGACGGCGATCGCATCACCGCATTCGGCGTCACCAACGACACCGAGCGCGCCCCGACGAAGGAGTCCGGAGGCGAGGGCTGCACGCGTCCGCCGAGTGATCCGGACAAGGGCCTCGTCGGCATCTGCCTGACGAGCGCCGGCGACCTGTTTCGCGTCAACGGCGAGTACCTCGAGCTCGTCGCCCGCGACGGCGAGAAGCCGATCGCGCCGCCGACGCGCGTCGCCGGTCTCGCCTACGCGCTCCCGCTCCGCAACCCGCTCGACGGCCGCGACGACATCGTCGCGATCACCCGGACCGACGACTCGCAGGTCGAGACGTGGTCGCTGTCCGCGTATCACCTCGCGGAGGGAAAGCTCGTACGCACGATCGAGCCGAGCCTCCTCTATTCCCTGACCGCCGCGAACGCGCGCTGGATCGGCTCGGAGCTGCGCGATGTCGACCTCTATCTCGAGATGACGGCTCGCGCGGACTCGATCGAGGTCGGAGGCCTGCTCACCACCCGCGCGGACGACAAGATCCGTGACGTCGTGGTGATCTCACCGGTTCCTGTCGCGCGCAGGCGCACCAAGACCCAGCCTCACGAACCGATCGATGCGGGAACCACCGATGCGAGCACCGAACGTGCGCCTCGATGAGCCTACCCCTTTGCGAGCACAGGCACTTTTGGGCACAATTGGCGCTCGTGTCGCGCTGCGTCCTGGGCCAGCCCTCTGATTTCCGCTGCCAGGAGCGCGCAGCGTGAAGTTCCTGTGCGACCGCTGCAAGACCCGCTACTCGATCGGCGACGATCGGGTCCGCGGCAAGATCCTGAAGATCCGCTGTAAAAACTGCGCGAACGTGATCACCGTTCGCGAGGGCATGGACGCCGGAGACGCGGCCGAGGACGCCGCAGCGCCCCGCCGCAACCGGCCGACGACCGCCGCGCACCCGATCTCGAGCGCGCCGGCCGGTGCCCTCGGTGCCGCGTTCGCGGACCAGCTCGCCAAGCCGCCGCCGGCGCTCGAGGAGGAGTGGTACGTCTCGATCGACGGCGTCCAGTCCGGCCCGTTCTCGCTCGCCGAAGCGCAGCGCTGGGTCGCGGCCAAGCCGTTCGAGGCCGAGCTCCACTGCTGGAGCGAGGGCTTCGACGACTGGCTGCCCGTCGACAAGGTCAGCCACTTCCGCGGCCTCCGCAAGAAGCCCGAGCCGCGCCGCGCGCCGACCGCGCCGCCGCCGATCCCGCGCCGCGAGGACGAGCCCAAGCCGCTGTTCGCCGCGACGATGGCCCAGCTCGAGAAGAGCGTCAGCGCGCCGAGCGCGCCGGCGATTCCGCCGCTCGGCAGCCTCAACCCGTCGCCCGCGATCGCGAAGACGAACGGCCACTCCTCGCCGGCGATCTCGCCGTCGCTGCCGAGCCCGAACGGTCGCGGCAGCGGCCCGTCGCCCGCGCTCACGCCATCGACGCAGACGCCATCGCCCGGCGCGGCCGCACTCCGCGCCGCGTTTGACCGCCCCGCCGAGGAAGAGTCGAGGACCACGGTCGACGCGCCTCCGTTCAAGGACGAGAGCGCCGCGAAGCCTTCGCCGGTCAAGCCGATCCACGACGACTCGGACGACGACGACGGCCTCGACATCGGCGAGGTCTCGCGCGTCGTCAAGCTCGCCGACATCGCGACGATGGGCCGCCGCTCGTCGCCGACCGTCAATCCCGCGACCGCCACATCGACGCGCTCGACCGGCAGCATGCCGCGCATCAACACCGGCGCGACGGGCTCGGTGCCGCGCATGGGCATGACCGGCTCGATGCAGCGCGTCGGCGGCCTCACCGGCAACGTCCCGCGCATGACGCCGAGCGAGCTCGGCATGAACGTCAATCCCGCGCTCGCCGGCATGTCGCCCGGCAGCGTGCAGCCCGACGAGAGCATGGTCGCGCAGAGCTTCGCGACGAAGCACCGCCGCGGGCTCCTGCTCCTCATCAGCGTCTCCGCGGTGCTGGTGCTCGGCGTCGTCGCCGCCGTCATCTTCGTCGTCAACGGCAGCAACAACGAGGACGTGCCGGGCAGCCTCGGGGGAACGCGCCAGATCGATACGTCGCGGCCCGAGGACATCGTGAAGCGCGCCCTGCCGCCGTCGCCGGGCGAAGGCTCGGGCTCGGCGATCGCGAAGACCGAGACGAAGCCGAAGAACACCGGCCCGCGGATCACGCAGCCGAACACGCCCCACGAGACGCCCGACATCGACGATGGCAAGGGCAGCTCGCTCCGCGCCTCGGAGATCGAGGACATGGCGGCGAAGCAGGGCGAGGGCACGAAGCGCTGCTACATGCGCGCGCAGAAGGGCGCGATCGGGTTCGAGATCGCCGACCTCAAGAAGATCGAGGTGACGCTCACCGTCGGCAAGGACGGCGTCGTGAACAGCGTGAACCTGTCGTCGCACGCCGGCGACTCGTTCGGGCAGTGCCTGATCGCGCGCATCAAGTCGTGGAAGTTCCGCGAGTCGAGCGGCGGCACGTTCCGCATCTCGCTCGCGTTCTCGGCGAGCTAGCCCTTCTTGCGCAGCTCGAGCGCGACGTCGGCGAGGATCGTCGCCGCGGCGTCGACATCGGCCTCGGTCGTGTCGATCGCGAACGACAGGCGCACCATGCCGTGATCTTGCGGCAGGCCGATCGCCTCGAGCGTCGGCGACGCCTTCGACTCACCGTCGGCACACGCCGAGCCGGTCGAGATGTAGACGCCGCGGCTCGCGAGCACGGTGCGCAGCGCGCTCGCCGGAACACCGGCGATGCCAAGCGCGAGGATGTGCGGCGAGCGACGATGATCGGGGACGAGCTGGCGGAACGCGACACCGCGCGCCGAGAGCGTCGACGTCACGCGGCCGGCGAGCTCGAGCCAGCGCGTGCGCGAGAACGGCAGCGACGCGACCGCGCGCTCGGCGGCGACACCGAGACCCGCGGCACCGGGCGCGTCCTGCGTACCGCCGCGCAGACCCTTCTGCTGGCCGCCACCGGCCCACAGCGGCTCGATCGACGAGCCCTTGCGCAGCCACAGCGCGCCGACGCCCTTGGGACCGTGAAGCTTGTGGCCGGCGATCGACAGCGAGTCGATGCCGAGCGTCGAGACGTCGAGCGCGACCTTGCCGAGCGCCTGCGCGGCGTCGACGTGAATGTGTGCGCGCGGCGCGGTGGCGCGGACGGCGGCGGCGAGCGCGGCGATCGGCTGGACGACACCGATCTCGTTCTGGACCATGATCATCGAGACGACGCCGGCGCCCTGTGCGGCGCGGCCGAGCTCGTCGGGATCGATGACACCGTCGGGGCCGGGCGCGACGCGCACGACCTCGCGGCCCTCGGCGGCGAGGCGATCGGCGAGCGTCGAGATCGCGGGATGCTCGACGGTCGAGATCACGATGCTGCCGGTGTGCGTGCGCGCGGCACCGAGGACGGCGAGCGCGTTGGACTCGCTGCAGCCGCTCGTCCACACGATGTCACCGGCGGTGACCTTGTCGCCGAGTGCGGCGAGGAGCTTTGTGCGGGCGGTGTCGATGTGCGAGCGCGCCGCCGAACCTTGCGGGTGCGAAGAGCTCGGGTTTCCCCAGGCTGTCTTCATGACCTCGGTCATGACGGCGAGCACGTCGTCGGCGACGCGGGTCGAAGCGGCATTGTCGAGGTAGATTGGCGGCATCTCCGATCTAGGCGTCTACCTCCACTACCCGTGGTGCCGCAAGCTGTGCCCGTACTGCGATTTCGCAGTCGAGGTCGGCACGCCCGAGCACGACGCGTATCTCGCTGCGATCCTGCGGGAGCTCGACGCGCGCGGGAGTGCGTTCGAGGGCGGACAGCTCGTATCGATTTATCTCGGAGGCGGCACGCCGTCGCTGTGGAAGCCCGAGTGCATCGGCGCGGCGATCGCGAAGATCAGCGCGCGGTTCGGGGCGCGCGCGAGCGAGCTCGAGGTCACGATCGAGGCAAACCCGACGGACTGCGACGACGCGCACCTCGCGGCGTGGCGCGACGCGGGCATCAATCGCATCTCGATCGGCGTGCAGTCGCTGCAGCAGGACGAGCTCGTCGTGCTCGGTCGCGACCATCGGTTCGGCGACGGCATCGCGGCACTCGAGCGCGTGCTCGCGACTGGCGGGTTCAGGACGAGCTGCGACTTCATCCTCGGCACGCCGACGAAGGGGGCGGGAGCGTTGCCGGCATGGATCGGGCCGGTGACGGCGACTGCCGTCGATCACCTGTCGGTGTACGAGCTGACGATCGAGGACCGCACCGCGTTCGGCGCACGCGTGCGCACCGGCCGGCTCGTTCCGCTCGACGAGGAGACGCTGACCGACCTGTACGTCGGGACGCACGACGCGCTGACCGCGGCGGGCTTCGAGCACTACGAGATCAGCTCGTACGCGCGGCCGGGCAAGCGAGCCGTGCACAACTCGCTCTACTGGCAGGGTGCGCCGTTTCTCGGCCTCGGCGTCGGTGCCGCGTCGCTGTGGCTCGCGCCCGATGGCAGCGGCGAGCGGGCGACGAACCCGCGCCGCGCCGCCGAGTACATGGCCGCGCCGGGTGTGGCGGCAGAGCGTACGGTGATCGACGCAGCGGAGATGGCGGCCGATCGGGCATGGCTGGGGATGCGAACATCGGACGGGGTCGCGGAACGGCTGCTGACGCCGGAGGTCGTACGGTTCCTTCTCGACGAGGGGCTCGCAGAGCGGCGGGGCGACCGGATCTGCCCGACTCTCCGCGGCTTTCTGATGGCGGATCGGATCGCGGCGCGCATCGTGCAGGCGTTGTAAGCTCGATCAAATAGCCATGGCAGGCAACGAGCTATCTCGGCGCTCGCAGAAGATCCTGCACGCCGTCGTGACCGAGTACCTGCAGGGTGGGGACGCCGTCGGCTCCCGCACCGTGACGCGCCGGCACGACCTCGGGCTCTCGCCCGCGACGGTCCGCAACGTCATGGCGGACCTCGAGGAGATGGGCCTGCTCGAGCAGCGCCACACCTCGGCCGGCCGCGTGCCGACGGCGTCGGGCCTGCGCTTCTTCATCGACAGCTTGCTCAAGGTCCGTGGCCTCACGCCTCGCGAGAAAGACGAGATCCGGGAGCGCGTGATCGCGCCGACGCCCGACGAGGTCGTGCAGAAGGCGTCGCGCCTGCTGTCGGACCTGACCCACCACGCCGCCGTGATTCTCGCGCCCGACCCGGATCAGCAGCGGCTCGAGCGGATCGAGTTCATCCCGCTGCGGGATGGCAAGCTGATCGCCGTTCTCGTCACGACGGACGGCCGCATCGAGAACCGGCTTCTGCTCGAGGACGTCGAGCCTTTGCGGCTCGAGCGCATCCACAACTATCTGAACCAGCTCCTCTCGGGGATGACGATCGACGAGGTCCGCGAGCGCGTCATCCGGGAGCTCGCCCAGGACAAGAACCAGTACGACGAGGCCGTCGCGCTCGCGCTGCGCCTGGGCCACGCCGTGTTCGTGTCGCAACCGGAGCGCTCGGCCGACGTCGTGATCACGGGCCAGGCGAACCTGCTCGACGGCGTCCAGCCGGATCGCATCCGCGATCTGCTGCGCACGCTCGAGGACAAGGAGACCCTCGTTCGCCTGCTCGATCGGACGCGCCAGGCGGATGGCCTTCAGGTGTTCCTCGGGACCGAGACCGCGATGCAGGCGCTGTCGAGCAGCTCCGTCGTCGCGATGTCGTACGGACCGGAGGAGACGCCGATCGGCGCACTCGCGGTGATCGGCCCGATGCGGATGAACTACGGCAAGGTCATGTCCGTCGTCGACTTCACCGCCGATACCGTGAGCCAGCTCCTTGCGGACCTCGGCCGTGGCGGCAACTCGTAGCTCGGGTTATGGTGCGCCGCGTATGAGCGGTGATGCGAACCAGGACACTCCGAAGCCGAGCGAGGAGGCGGGAACGAGCGGGGATGGTGGCGTGATTCCAGTCGAGGTCGAGGCGCCCGAGGCCGCTGCCGCGGGTGCAGCGGGTCCTGAGGCGGCGCCCGTCGATGCAAAGGCCGAGCTCGAGGCGAAGCTCGCCGCCGCGGAGAAGGAAAAGAAGGACAACTGGGACCGCTATCTCCGGTCCGCCGCGGACCTCGAGAACGTGCGCAAGCGCCAGAAGCGCGAGATCGAGGACGCGAAGTTCGAGACCAAGAACAAGGTCCTGAAGGAGATGCTCCCGGTCGTCGACAATCTCGAGCGCGCGATCGAGCACGCGAGCGCTGGCGGCAACGACAAGAACCCCATCGTCGAGGGCGTGCAGCTCGTGCTGCGCCAGTTCACGACCGCGTTCGAGCGGCTCGACGTCACGGCGATCGATGCGATGGGCCAGCCGTTCGATCCGAACCTGCACGAGGCGATCTCGCAGCAGGAGAGCGACCAGCCCGCGGGCACGGTCGTCCAGGTGCTCCAGCGCGGCTATCGCGCGGGCGATCGCCTGCTGCGTCCGTCGCTCGTCGTTGTCGCGAAGGCGAAGGCCACCCCGGAGTGATGCGCTAGATGAGTCGCGTCGTCGGGATCGACCTCGGCACCACGAACTCGTGTGTCGCGGTCATGGACGGTGATCAGGCGGTCGTCATCGCGAACTCCGAGGGCACGCGCACGACGCCATCCGTCGTCGGCTTCGCGGGCTCGGGCGAGCGTCTCGTCGGGCAGGCCGCGCGCCGCCAGGCGATGACGAACCCGGAGAACACGATCTACGCGGTCAAGCGGCTCATGGGCCGCAAGTTCGACGACGAGGAGGTGCAGCGTCATCTCCTGACGTGCCCGTACGAGGTCGCCGCCGCGCACAACGGCGACGCGCACGTTCGCGTCCGCGGCCGCGACTTCTCGCCTCCGGAGGTGTCGGCGATCGTGCTGCAGAAGATGCGGCAGACCGCCGAGGACTGGCTCGGCGAGGAGGTCACCGAGGCGGTGATCACGGTGCCGGCGTACTTCGACGACGCCCAGCGCCAGGCGACGAAGGACGCCGGCCGCATCGCCGGCCTCAACGTCCTGCGCATCGTCAACGAGCCGACCGCCGCGGCGCTCGCGTACGGCGTCGAGACCGAAGGCGCTGCGCGCGTCGCCGTCTACGACCTCGGCGGCGGCACGTTCGATATCTCGATCCTCGAGCTCGCCGACGGCGTGTTCCGCGTGCGCTCCACGGCCGGTGACACGTTCCTCGGCGGCGAGGACTTCGACAACGCGATCGTCGAGCACATGCTCCAGGTGTTCCAGACCCAGAACGAGGGCATGGATCTGCGCGGCGATCGCATGGCGCTGCAACGCCTGAAGGACACCGCCGAGCGCGCGAAGATCGAGCTGTCGAGCTCGATCCAGACCGAGATCAACCTGCCGTTCCTCGCGGCCGGTGCCGACGGTCAGCCGCGCCACCTGATCATGACGCTCGAGCGCGGCGATCTCGAGCAGCTCGTCGAGCCGCTGATCCAGGCGACGCTCGAGCCGTGCAGGCGCGCACTCGAGGACGCGGGGATGACCGCGGACGACATCGATGTCGTGATCCTCGTCGGCGGTCAAACGCGCATGCCGCGCGTGCACCAGGTCGTCGCCGACATGTTCGGCAAGGAAGCGAGCCGGCGCGTGAACCCCGACGAGGTCGTCGCGGTCGGCGCGGCCGTGCAGGCGGGCGTGCTCACCGGCGAGGTCCAGGAGGTGCTCCTCCTCGACGTCACGCCGCTCTCGCTCGGCGTAGAGACGATGGGCGGAGTGTTCACGCGCCTCATCGATCGCAACACGTCGCTGCCCGCGCGCGCCACCGAGATCTTCTCGACGACGATCGACAACCAGCCGTTCGTCAACGTGCACGTCCTCCAGGGCGAGCGCGAGATGGCGGCCGACAACAAGTCGCTCGCGATCTTCGAGCTGACCGGCATTCCGCCGGCGCCGCGCGGCGTGCCGAAGATCGAGGTCGCGTTCGACATCGACGCCGACGGCGTGCTGTCGGTGTCCGCACGCGATCACGGCACGGGCCGCGTTCAGCGCGTCGTCGTCCAGCCGAGCACCGGCCTCACCGAGGACGACATCAATCGCCTCGTCGCCGAGTCCGAGCAGATGCAGGATGCCGACGCCGTGCGCCGCCTGATCATCGAGGCTCGCAACAAGGCGGAAGGCCTGTTCTACTCGTCCGACAAGGCGATGGCGGAGTTCGGCGCGATGCTGCCCCCCGACGAGTACACGTTCCTCGCGAACGAGCTGGCGGAGTGCCGAGCCGCGCTCGAAGGCGACGATCTCGCAATCGTCGAGGATGCGGTGGCCCGTCTCGAGGTCGCAGCTCAGCGAATTGGCGAAGCAATCTACGCTGCAGCCGAATCCAGTGGTGGCGGCGACGGCGGGAGCATGTAAGAAAGCCCGGGATGGCGAAGCGCAAGCGCGACTACTACGTAGTGCTCGGCGTCGAGCGTTCGGCCAGCGAGGCCGATATCAAGCGCGCGTTTCGCGAGCTCGCGCGCCAGCATCACCCCGATGTGAATCCGCAGGATGGCGGCGAGGCGTTCCGCGAGATCAATGAAGCCTACGCGGTGCTGTCCGATCGCGAGCAGCGCGCGCGCTACGACCGGTGGGGGCATCCCGACGACGGCGCGAGCGGACTCGGCGCGGTCGTCGACGCCGCGCAGGAGATGATCCGCGACGTGCTCCGCCGCGGCCGCAGCAAGCAGAAGGGCCGCGATCTTCGCTACACGCTCGAGGTCACGTTCGAGGAGGCGGCGTTCGGCGCGACCAAGACGATCCAGGTCCCGGGAACCGACGGCAAGCCGCGCGATGTCACCGTCGTCGTGACCGCGGGCACCAAGGATGGAACGGTCAAGCAGTTCCGCGGCGAGGGCGAAGCAGGGAAGGGCGGAGCGTCGGCGGGCGATCTCAATGTCATCGTCCGCGTCGCGGAGCACAGGATGTTCCGCCGCGATGGGCTCGACGTGCATAGCGAGCACACGATCGCGTTCACGCAGGCAGCGCTCGGAGCGGTGCTCGAGCTGCCGACGCTGGATGGAATGGTGAAGATG
>JABFXX010000580.1 GCA_013368795.1 Kofleriaceae bacterium | reverse complement strand
GAGTCGGCGCCGCCAGTGAAGCGGGACTGGAACGACAACGGCATCGCTGGCGAGGGCCGCCGCGGCGAGCAGCGGCGACCACAGCGGCGCGACCGTGCGGGCGACGTGCGTCGCGCCGGTGAACTTGAGCCGGCGGATCGCCGACGCGAGCGCGCCGCCGAACCGCCACGGCGTCGCGATCTCGTCGAGCGGCCGCACGGCGCGAGACGGCCCGGCCTCGACGAGCGAGAGTGCGCATCCTTCGCAGAGCGGTGCGTCCGAGAGAACACCGCAGGCAGCGCATTGCGGACGGAAGAGCCAGGACAGCATTGCGCCCGTATCGGCAGGTCTCCGGAGGGGTTGCGTGCCGCCGTGCTAGGGTGCGCAAACGTTGTGATCGACCGCTGTTACGTGTACGAGCCCGGCTTCATCGACGCGACCTCGCGCGCCGAGATCCTCGCGTGGCTCGAGACGCTCCACCCGCTGTGGGAGCAGCGCTACTCGACGAAGCGGCCGCCGCCCGCAGGCAAGCAGCAGCGCAGCCTGTTGCGCCCGGTCTACTGGCTCGGCAACTGGCAGTTCGCGTGCCTCGGCTACTACGAGCCACCGCGGCGCACGAAGCACGTCGCGGTCTCCGCCGAGCCGTTCCCGAAAGTGCTCGCGAAGCTCGTCACGTCGATCGAGAAACGCGTGCGGTCCGGCTTTCCGCCGAACGTCGTGCCCCGGCGCTGGCACCTCAACACGTGCCTCGTGAACTTCTACGGCGATCGCATCCAGGACGGGAAGGAAGTCGATGCCGCGCGCGTCGGCGAGCATCGCGACTTCGAGCCCGGGCCGGTCGCGTCGCTATCGATCGGCGAGCGCGCGCGCTTTCAGTTCGTGCGCCGCGGCGACTTCAACGCGCCGCCGGTGCGCACGCAGTGGCTCGAGGACGGCTCGCTGCAGATCTTCGGCGGCCCTCGCTGGAAGGACGACCTGCTCCACCGCGTGCAGCGCGTCGACGACAAGCAGCGCCTCGATCTGCCGCCGCACATCCCCGGCTTCCGCACGCGGCGCGTGAACTTCACGTTCCGCTACGTCCCCGACGAGCACGTCACGCCGTTCGCGCAGCTCCCCGCGGCGGCGCGCGAGGACGTCCGCGACTACGTCGCCGCGCTCGCGAGTCACTCTACTTTCTTTGCGAAGGAGCTCGGCCGAGACCGAACAGCGGCTGCTCGCTCGCCGCAGCCGGTGGACTGATCCCGAGCAGCGCGCTCACCGTCGGCGCGACCTGCAGCAGCGTGCCGGTGCCTTGCTGCGGCGCGAGGCCGGGCGCCCTCACGATGATCGGCACGCGGCGGTTGTCGTCGAACGGCGCGTCGTGGCCCGTGCCGCCCTTGTACTCGCTGATCACCGACCCGGCGGTCGCGACCGCGTACATGTCGCCGGCCTCGCCGGGGACGGTCGCGAGGCAGATCGCCTTGTAGAGGTCCTTCTCTGCCGTGCAGCCCGGCGAGAACCGGTCGGTGCGACCGGCGAGCGCGACGCCCGGCACCGCGCTCATCGCCTTCGTCGCCGCGTCGAACGCGAGGTTCTTCTGCTCGTCGGAGAGCGCCGCGAACTGCGGCGTCAGATACAGGTTGCTCGAGACCAGCTTCACGACCCACGGCCCCGGCGCGCCGACGACGCCCTCGATCGCCTTCTGCGCGGCCTCCTCGATCTCGGCCGGGTTGATGCGGCGAGCCGAGCGGATCCGCGCGCGCTCGACGAGCGGCGTCGCGCCGTGGTCGCTCGTCATCACAACGGCCCAGCCGTCCGAGCCGAGCCGGGCGTCGAGCGCGTCGAACAGCTGGCCGAGCGCCTGATCGAGGCGCAGCGTCAGGTCGAGCACCTCCCACGAATCCGGTCCCCAGCTGTGCCCCGCGTAGTCGTGCGCGCTGAAGCTGATCGCGAGGAGATCGGGCGTATTGTCGACGCCGAGCTCCATCGCATCGAGCGCGAACGCGACGGTGCGCGCGACGATCTCGTCGGCAAACGGCGTCTGCACGATCGCCTGCTCCGGCTTGTCGCTGGTCGCCAGCGCGTGCGGGAACGCCGTCCCGAGGTGGTGCTCGGCGTGCTCGCCTGGCGAGTCGTCGGCGATGCCGGTCTCTCGCGCGAGCAGGTCGCGGTCGCGCGCGGTCCACGTCGAGCCGAAGTAGCGGCTGACAGGCGAGTCGTTCGCGAGCTTCACGAGCCACTGCGGCGGCGTGCTCGCGTAGGCCTTGCTCGTCGTCATGCCGCCGGCGCCGGCCTCGTACCAGATCGCGAGATCCGGGTGCTGGCCGGCGATCAAGCACGCGCTTCGCGCCTTGAGCGCGATCGCGACCGAGTGCCCTGCTCCACCGGTCGCGCTCCGCAGCGCGTCGGCGACGCCCTCGACCCGCAGTGCCTTCGCCGACGAGCCGTCGTCGGCCGACAGCTGCGCGTCGCCGAGCGGCGCTCCGACCATCAGCACGGGCGCATCGACGTCGTATTCGGCCGGGCGGTCGCGATTCTCGGCGCGCCGGTACCAGTAGTTGCCGACGATGCCGTTGACGTTCGGCGGCGCGCCCGTCCCGATCGTCGCGTGGCCGACCGCGGTGAACGTGTTCGCGTACGGCAGCTCCGCCTCGGGCACGAGCGCGCCCTCGCGAAGCAGGCGGCCGATGCCGCCGGTGTAGAGGTGCTTCTGCTTCGCGAACATCCAGCTCGGCCACTGGTCGATCACGATCAGGACGACGAGCCTCGGTCGCGGCGGCGCCTTCGTCGACACGGGTGTCGGATGACAGGCGACCACCGTCGTGGCCAACGCGAGTACAGCGGCAAGCGCGCGTCGCACCGCGCGACTCTACGATCGTGCTCGTGCCGTGTCGAACGCGCTGATACGCTCGCGGCATGCGTGGCGTCGTCGTGCTGGCCCTGCTCGCCCTGAGCGCGACGGCGTCCGCCGGCCCCGACAAGTATGAACCCTGCGCGCTGGTCGTCGTCGTCGACCGCACGCTCGATGCCGAACGGCTCGCTGGCGTGCAGGAGGGCATCGAGTCCGGCTTCCGGTCGCTCGATCGAAGGGATCAGGTCGCGGTCGTCGCGTTCGCCGGCACCGCGCAGGTCCCGCTGAGGCTGCAATCGGCCGCGCGGGCGCATCTGACCGCGCTTCGCACGGCCGACGCCGGCGATCTCGCCCAGGGCCTCGCCGCCGCGTATCGCATGCTCCTGAAGTCGAAGGCCCAGAATCGGCGCGTCCTCGTGATCACCGACGGGAACTCCCTGCTCGGCGTGCAGCCGATCGCGGCGAAGATGAGGGCGGTCGACATCACGATGTCGGTCGTCGGCTACCAGACCCCGACCAGTAGTCGCGCGCGACTCGGCGCGATCGCCTCGGCGGGCGGCGGCCGCCGCTACAGCGCGGCGCGCCCACGGCAGGTGAGCTCGATCATCGAGTCACGCGTCGAATCGACGCACGAGCCGACGGCGAGTGTGTTCCTGATCGACCGGTCGGTCTCGATGCAGGGTGCCAAGCTCGAGACCGCAAAGGAGCTCGCGCGCGCATCGATCGAGCTCTTGCCCGGCGACGACACCGTCGCCGTCGTCGCGTT
Source organism: Kofleriaceae bacterium (assembly GCA_013368795.1). Lineage (GTDB taxonomy): Bacteria > Myxococcota_A > Polyangia > Haliangiales > Haliangiaceae > JABFXX01. Next base: position 26,307 of record JABFXX010000580.1, on the reverse strand, counting down.
CGACAAGGCGCCGGAGACCATCGTCCGCTCGAGCTACGCGTCGAATCGCATGCGGATCTCGACCGAGATCTCGCGCATTGCATCGGCCGACGGCACCGACCTCGTCAAGGCGCTCGGTCAGGCGCGCAGGATCCTCGACGACGCGAAGGCCACCGTCGAGCATGTGGTGCTCCTGTCCGACGGCGCCGCCCCTTCCGATGGTGTCGCGGAGCGCGCCGCCGAGCTGCACGGCGCAGGCATCACGATCTCGGTCGTCGCGATCGGCGCCGACGAGCCCGGTCGCAAGATGCTGGCGAAGCTCGCCGAGATCGGCGAGGGCAAGTTCTACGTGCTCGATGATCTCGGCTCCGCGTCGTCGCTCCCGAGGATGCTGTTCGCCCCGATCGAGTAGTACGTGGACTCCCGCTGCAGGAGCGACGAGCGGTCGTGGCAGGTGCTGGGTATGGTCTTCTGTGCTCGAGCCGGTGCTGAGGACGATCGCGCGCGGTCACGGCTACGCGATCTTCAAGACGTTCCTCGAGAAGTCGCAATGGTGGAGCACCGACCAGCGCGACGCGTGGATCGCGCGCGAGCTCGCAAAGACGCTCGTGTCTGCGCGCGCGGTGCCGTTCTATCGCGACCGGTTCGCGGCGATCGGGTTCGATCCGCGAACTGACTTCCGCGACATCGGTGACCTCGCTCGCCTGCCGCTGCTGACGAGACGAGAGGTACGTGCCGAGCGCGCGCGCCTGTGTGCGCCCGGGATGTCGATTGCCGCGCACACGAGCGGGACCACCGGCGAGCCCCTGGCGATGCGGCTGTCGGCGTCATTCGTCGCGTTCGACGCGGCGTGCGTGTTCCGGCACTGGTCGTGGGCCGGCTACGAGCTGCGCGAGCCGGTCGTCGCCTTGCGCAGCTATGTCCCCGAGCGGCCGGGCCAGGCCCTGTGGCGCTACTCGCGCACGCAGAACACGATGTTCTTCTCGGCGTATCACCTCACGCCGCAGAACTGCGGGCTCTACATCGATCGCGTGCTCGCGCTGCGGCCTCGCATCATCCGCGGCTATCCGTCGACGATGGCGCTGTTCGCGGAGTACGCGTATCCCCGACGAGCCGAGCTCGCGTTCGTCGCGGGCGTGTTCACGTCGTCGGAGACGCTGCTCGATCACGAGCGCGAGACGATCGAACGCACGTTCGGGAACAAGGTGTTCAACTGGTACGGGATGACCGAGCCCGCGCTCGTCCTCACCGAGTGCGAGCAGCGCCGGGGCATGCACGTGAACTGGGAGTACGGTCACGGCGAGCTGCTGCGATCGGATGACCTGCCGCCCGACGAGTACCGCCTCGTCACGACCGGGTTCCACAACCCCGTCATGCCGCTCATCCGCTACGAGACCGGCGACGTCGTCCGCGTGCACCGCACCGACCGCCGCTGCGCGTGTGGCCGCACCATGCCGCTCCTCCACTCCGTCGTCGGCCGCAAGGACGAGTGCATCTATACGCCCGATGGCCGGCGCCTGCCGTCGGTGAACTTCTACACGATGTTTCGCGCGTACGACGAGCTGCTGCGCTTCCAGCTCGTGCAGTACGGTCAGCGCGAGCTCGTCGCGCGCATCGAGCCGCGAGCGGGCCGGCGGTTCGAGCGTGGGGCGCTCGACAGCATGCGCGCCGCGCTGCAGACGAGGGTCGGTCCGGCGGTGAGTGTCGAGCTCGAGGTCACCGGTCGCTTCATCACGAACGCCGACGGCAAGTCGCCGCCGATCCTCCGCCGTCCCGGCACGCGCGCCGTCGAGGAGAACGCCGCGTACGCGATCTCGAGTCAGACCGCGTACGCGCGGCGCGCCGCCGGCCAGGTCGTTCACAAGCTCGACTGGAACGAGGCGGATCGCGTGCCGTCGCGCCGCGTGCGCGATGCGCTCGTCGAGTTGCTCGAGCACGACGAGAGCATCTGCTGGTATCCAGAGGCGCGCTCGCAGGAGCTTCAGGACGCGCTCGCCGCGTATGCCGGCGTGACGGCCGATAGCGTCCTCGTCGTTCACGGCAGCGACGCGGGAATCGAGCTGCTCGCCGCCGCGCTCCTGCACCCGGCCGACACGATCCTGATGCTGACGCCGGCGTACGACCAGTTTCGCGCGATCGCCCAGCAGCGCGGCGCGCGCGTCGTCACCTTCGAGCACGACGGGACGGCACCACTCGACGAGGCCGCGCTCGAGCGCGCGATGCGCACGCACGCGGTCCGGTTGCTCTATCTCTCGAACCCGAACAACCCGGTCGGCTACGTGCTCGATGCGTCCTGCCTCGACCGCATCGCCGCGCTCTGCCGCCGCCTGAGCTGCATCCTCGTCGTCGACGAGGCGTACTACGAGTTCTGCGGCGTCTCGATGGCACGTCGCGTCGGCGATAGCCCGGTGATCGTGATGCGGACGCTCAGCAAGGCGTTCGGGCTCGCCGGGCTGCGAGTCGGCTATCTCCTCGCACCGGCCGGAGTGATGAGCGCGCTGCGCAAGATTCACAATCCGAAGTCGGTGACGACGTTCGCGAAGGTGGCCGCGCTCGCCGCGATCCGCGACCTCGACGCGGTCCATGCCTACGTCGACGAGGTGAAGCGCGGGCGGCAGCGCGTCTTCGAGCTGCTTCGCCGACACGGCGCACGCGCCTACCCGTCCGGCGGCAACTACATCCTGTTCGAGTGGCCGCGCGCGCATGAGCTGATGACGCACCTCGAGGAGCGCGGCATCATGGTGCGCGATCGCACCGCCTATACGCACGGCCGAGGCAGCGTGCGCGTGACCATCGGCTCGGCGCGCAGCGTCGACGCGCTAGTGCAGGCGCTCGAGGAGCATTTCGCGAGCGAACCCGTTGTCCGCAGCGAACTCCAGTAGCGCGTCGAGGCTCTCGTCGGCGGGACCGATCGCGGTGATCAGCGCGCGGTCGCTCGTGTCGGCGAGCTCGACGGTCGCGGCCGTCGTGCTGCTCGCGTATTCGTCCGAGTGACCGCACAGGACGACGCGTGCGTGCCCTGCGCTCGAGCGAAGCCACGCGCGCGAGGAATTGCCGTGACGAACCCAGAAGTCCGACTGCGAGCGCATGACGTCGAGCTCGGGCGCGAAATGAAACCGGCTGACGATGCGCGTCGGCGCGCCGGTTCCGACGAGCTCGTCGACGATCAGGAGCACGCCGTGGTGGCGGACGAGCGTGCGGCGATGCGCCCAGCCCGGAAAACCGTCGTGGCTGGCCTGCACGATGTCTCCGTCCTCCATCAGGTCGCAGCGGTGGATCGTCAGGCGCGGCCGGCGCGACCACAGGAACGGTCCGGTCGCAGAGGCCTGCTCGAGCGACGCGGGCTGCGTCGTGTTGTGCGCGGCGGTGCGCCGGTAGTAGTCGCGCTCGCGGCGGTCGCCGCTATACCGGCAGGTGCCGCGGTCGACGAGGATCCGCCTGCCATCGAGTGCGAGCGTGATCGCGAGCGCGTCGCAGTGCGCGTGAGCCGCGAGGCTGCCGAACCCGAACGGGCCGGCATCGAATGCGGCATGGAGCCGCGCCGAACGCAGGATGATCTGGCCGCTGCGCACGAACCGACGCGACCGCGGCGCGCGCGACTCGCCAGGCGGCTGTGCTCCACCCGTGACGAAGAACGAGCCTTCGAAGCCCTGCCCCGTCTGGCGCGCAGGACTCGAGAGCGCGGTCGCGGCCGCGAGCACCTGATCGGTGTGGCACGGGCGAAACAGGCCGAGCACGCAACCGCCGTCGTCGTCACCTTGCTGGAGCAGGCTGCCATCGTCGCAGCGGATCGCGGCGACGTAGTCCGCCATCTTGCGAATGACCGCTTCGAGCCGCGGCCTCGCCATGCCGTGCGCACGCTCGAGGTACGCGACGAGCACCAGCGCCTCGAGCACGAACACGTGATAGTGAGTCGCCATCTCGGCGGAGACGCCGTCGGCGTGCACCTGCCGGTCGAGCTCCGAGCACAGGCGGGCGAACGCATCCGCATGAAGGCCTGCGAGGTCGCCACCGAGTGCGCGTGCCGCGATGACGAGCGCACTCAGCTCGACGATCAGGTGGTTGTTCGCGGACGAGTACGCGGAGAGCTGCTCGGAGACGACGACCGCGTGCTCGTAGATCATCTCGCCCAGCACGGGCGCAACGCTCGTGCCGCGGAGGAACGCCGCACACCAGACCAGCGAGTGGATGCGGATCGCGGCCTCCATCGCGGACACCCAGTTGATCCCGACGCCGAGCGGGTTCGCGCGCCGCCACGAGCCAAGCTCGCGGACGAGCCGGTCGCGACAGCGTGCGTCGCGCGTCGACGCGTGTACGCGCGCGAGGACGACCCAGTCATGGCCCCGGTTCAGCTCCCACGTGAGGCGGGGATCGAACTGCGGCGGTGCCGCGCGCACGACACGGGCAGCATCGACGCGAGGCCAGTAGCCGTCTGCGCGGGGCTCGTAGTGCCAGCGCTCGGCCGGAACATCGAGCCAGCCGAGGCCGAGCACGCGGCGCTTGCCGGCGCAGAGCAGCGCGGCCTCCCCGAGGAGTGCGGACGACACCGGCGTCGCGCACAGCGCTCGAGCGAAATAGAACGGCTCGGGGCCCTGCCACCGCGCGATGTGCGCGCGCATCGCCGCAGATGGCCGGGGATTCGGCAGCGAGCGCATCGCGCGATAACAGCGATGCGCGACCTCGGCGATCGACATCGCGCGCAGCCGGCTCGCGTACCAGCGCACGTTCACGCGTCGACCTCCACCGGCATCCCGAGCTTCAGCGACTCGAGCGCGGCGATCGCGCCGAGGCTGGCGGCGCGAAGCTCGGCGAGCGCGATCGGCGGAGGTGCGCCGGTCTTCACCATCGCGATGAACCGCGCGAGCTCCTCGCGGTGCCCCTTGTCCTGCTTGGTCTCGAGCCGATCCTTGCGACGGCCGCGCATGACCGTCGTGAGCCGGAAGTCGTCGATCACGGCAGAGCGTCCCCCGCCGAACACCTCGATGCGCTCCTTGCCGAGCGCGGCATCGCCCTTCGACGTGTACGAGATCGACGCGACCGAGCCGTCGGTGAGCTCGAGGCTGACGCACAGGTTGTCGCGCAAGCGGCTCGCCGGATCGGGCAGCGCGACGCCGGTGGCGAATACGCGCCTGATGCGCGCGCCCGCGAGCGCCTGCGCGTGGTCGACGAAGTGGCAGACCTCGCCGAGGAGACGACCACCGGCATCGTGGATCCAGCTGTCGGCGGCGATCGGCCCGGCGTTGACCCGGATGTGGATGACGAGCGCGCCGGTGCCGGAGAGCGCGTCGCGGACGCGTGCCGTGTGGGGCGAGAACCTGCGGTTGAATCCGACGGTGAGCCGAGGGTTCGACGCGGCGGCGGCGAGCACGTCGTCGAGCTGCGTGCGGTCGAGCGCGAGCGGTTTCTCGACGAACACCGCCTTGCCGTTGCGCAGCGCCGCGGCCGCGAGAGCCGCGTGGCTGTCGTGGCGCGTCGCGATCACGACGCCGTGGATCGCCTCGTCGCCGAGGATATCGTCCGGATCGCCGACCGACGCCGCGAAGCCATGGCGGAGCGCCGCGTCGCGCGCGCCGAGCCCCGAGGCCGTGCAGACCTTCGCCAGCGCGACGCCCGGCAGTCGCTCGAGGATCGGGATCAGCGTGCCGCACGCGAAGCTGCCGGCGCCGATCACGCCGAGCACCGCGGTCGAGTGCCTCGCCTGGGCGCGCGGCGTCGCGATCGTGCGGGGCAGCGGCGCGTCATCGTACTGGAGGACGACGCCGAGGAACGGCTCGGCCGTCGCGCCGGCGACGAGGTCGTATGCACGCTCCGCCTCGGCGAGGGGCACGCGATGGGTGACAAGCTTCGCGAGCGAGACCTGCTTCGTCTCGAGCGCGCGCAGAAACGCCTGCATATTGCGGTTCTCGGTCCACCGCACGTAGCCGATCGGATAGTCGAGCCCGCGCTCCTCGTAGCCGCGGTCGTAGCGGCCCGGGCCGTACGAGCGAGACAGCCGGACGTCGAGCTCCTTCTCGTAGTACGGCGAGCGAGGAATCTCGAGCGGAACCGCGCCGACGATCACGACGCGTGCGCGGTCGCGAGCGAGCTCTCCGGCGAGCACGACCGGATCGTTGTCGCGCGCGGCGGCGGTGATGATGACGGCGTCGGCGCCGTCGCAGAGTCGGTGAGTCCGGGCAATGACGTCGTCGTCTCGCCGCAGCGCGAGCTCGACCCCGTGCTGCCGCGCGAGCTCGACCTTCCACCGGTCGACGTCGACGCCGATCACCCGACAGCCGCTCGCGCGCAAGAGCTGCGCGGTGAGCTGGCCGATCAGGCCGAGGCCGATGACCGCGACGGTCTCGCCGAACTGGACCTCCGCACGCCGCACGCCGTGCAAGGCGATCGCGCCGATCGTCGCGAACGCGGCATCCTCGAACGCGACACCGTCGGGAATGCGCGCGCAGAGGTTCGCCGGCACCCACAGAAGCTCGGCATGATGCGCGTGGTCAGCGCCGCCGCAGGCCACCGCGTCGCCTACGGTGAACCCTTCGCAGTCCTCGCCGACCGCGACGACGCGGCCGGCCGCGCTGTAGCCGAGCGGGCTCAGGCGTTCGAGCTTGCTGCGGACCTTGTTGAAGGTCGCCGCGAGGCCCTCCTTCTTGAGCGTGTCGAGCACCTGCCTGACCTGGTCGGGTCGCGCGATCGCCTTGCCGACGAGACTCTGGCGCGCGAGCTCGACCTTGGACTTCTCCGTGCCCGTGCTGACGGCGCTCGCGACCGTACGCACGAGCAGCCCGCGAGGTCGCAACGCAGGACTGGGGACGTCCTCGACCGCGAGCGCGCCGGTGCGAAAGCTCTGGACGACTTGCTTCATCGCTGCCCTCGACGCGCGAGCAGCTCGCGTGCCACGAGCCACATGAAGCGGGTGTTGCCGACGAGGTAGCGCCGCCACATGCGTCGCGGCTCCTGCGCGAGCCGGTATGCCCACTCGAGCCCCGCGCGCTGCATCCAGCGAGGTGCCCTCGCGACGACACCGGCGAGCACGTCGAACGATCCGCCGACGCCCATCGCGAACGGCACGCCGAGCGCGCGATGGTGCCGGCGCATGAAGTACTCCTTCGCCGGGGTACCAAAGCCGAGGAACAGGATGTCCGGTCCAGCCTCGCGGATCGCGGCGACGACCTCGGCCTCCTCCTCCGGCTTGAAGTAGCCGTTGCGATGACCGGCGATGCGAAGCGCCGGATACAGCGCGCGCGCCTTCGCGACACATGCGCGAACGACCTCCTCGGTCGCGCCGAGGAAGTACACCGCGTAGCCGCGCTGTGCTGCGCGGGCGAGCAACGCCAGCATGAGGTCCGTACCCGCCACGCGCTCCGGCACGCGGTGGCCGAGCAAGCGCGCGGCCCATACGACCGCTTGACCATCCGCGGTGACGAGGTGCGCCTCGTCGATCGCGTCGCGCAGTTCGGTATCTTCGTGATAGGCGACGACCTTCGCGGCGTTGATCGCGACGTAGTAGCTCGGGACTCGCTCGCGCACGAGCTCGTCGACGCGCGCGCATGCCTGCGCCATGTCGATGGGATCGACCGGCACGCGTGCGACGGAAACCGCGCCCGGCCTCACGCGGCGCCCCTCATCCAGATCACGGCGATCGGCGTCCGCAGGATGATCGCGAGGTCGAGCCAGACCGACCACGTCCGGACGTAGTGGAGGTCGAGCTCGATCCACTGATCGAAGTCAGCGATGCTGCTTCGCCCGCTCACCTGCCACAGACCGGAGATGCCGGGGATGACCGCGAGCCGCTGGACCTGGTGGCGCGAGTACTGCTCGACCTCGTCGGGCGTCGGCGGTCTCGGACCGACGAGGCTCATGTCGCCCCTGAGCACGTTCCACAGCTGTGGGAGCTCGTCGAGGCTGAGCTTGCGCAGCAGCGAGCCGACGCGCGTGATCCGCGGGTCGCGCACGATCTTGAACGCCGCGCCCGTGACCTCGTTGAGATGCCAGAGCGCGGGCTTGCGAGCCTCCGCGTCGACGACCATCGTGCGGAACTTGTAGAACCGGAACAGCCGGCCCGAGAGACCGCAGCGCTCCTGGACGAAGAACACCGGTCCCGGCCCCGACAACCGGACCGCGAGCATCACGACGACGAACAGCGGCGCGACGAGCGCGAGCACGATCAGGCTTCCGATGATGTCGATGCCGCGCTTGGTCCACCGCGCTCCTCGCCCTCGCGCGATCTCTCGGATCTCCGACGTGACGGCCACAAGCGGCCGGCGCCGCGGCGCGATCCAGTGAAGCGGCGTGACACGTAGCTCGGGCGCCCTCCCAACCCCAACGTACTCGCGCATGTCGCCAAGATATGGAGTGTGCGCTGACGAGCGTCTTGCCATCTCACGGTCGTCTTAGTCGCGCTTTTTGCTCTCGCCGATTACATATTTCGCACTCGAACTACTGCCGGTTACGTTTGCAAATCGCGTCGAGCTATCTCGGCGCAGCACATCGGCGCTCATCGTGCCGCGCTGCCACAAACCGCGGCTGCGGAGTGCTGCGAAGACGCAGAGTGCGCCGGGCACACACGTTGCTGAGGGCACGAATCGATGTGCGGGCTTGGAGGAATCCTTACGCATCGGGGGCGACCGCCACAGCACGACGAGCTACGTCGCATGACGTACTCGTTGCAGCATCGCGGCCCCGACGATGCCGGTATCTATCGTGACGAGCGCTGCGGGCTCGCCCATACGCGACTCGCGATCATCGATCTCGAGGGCGGCAAGCAGCCGCTGAGCGACGTCGACGAGGAATCGCACCTCGCGTTCAACGGCGAGATCTTCAACTACCGCGAGCTGCGCGACGAGTTGATCGCCCTCGGCTATCGCTTCAAGACGCGCAGCGATACCGAGGTCGTCATCCAGGCGCTGCGTGCGTGGGGCGAGGATGCGCTTCGTCGGTTCAACGGCCAGTTCGCGATCGCGCTCTGGACTCCGCGCACGCAGACGCTGCTGCTCGCGCGAGATCGGCTCGGTGTCCGTCCGCTACACATCTGCGCGCACGCCGACCGCGTCTACTTTGCGAGCGAGGCCAAGGCGATCTTCGCCGCGGACCCGACGATCCCGCGCGAGCTCGATCCGGTCGGACTCGCCGAGACGTTCACGTTCTGGACGGTGCTCGCACCGCGCACGGTGTTCCGCGGCATCGAGGAGCTGCGCCCCGGGCACGTTCGAGTCTACCGCCCCGACGGCATCACCGACCGCTGCTACTGGGACCTGAGCTTTCCGCGCTACGGCGAGGAACGCGGCGGCTCGATCGCGGAATCCGCGGACGCGCTCAGAGCCGCGCTCTCGCGAGCGACCGCGCGCCGGCTCGAGTGTGCTGACGTGCCGGTCGCATGCTACCTGTCGGGCGGGCTCGACAGCTCGATCATCGCGGCGCTCGGCCGCCAGATCCACGGTGCGGGCCTGCGCACGTTCTCGCTGCGGTTCACCGACGCCGATCTCGACGAGAGCCCGTTCCAGCGCATGATGGCGCGGGAGCTCGAGACCGACCACATCGAGGTCGAGGTCTCGCGCGCGGATGTCGCCGATGCGTTTCCGACGGCGATCCGCCACATCGAGAGGCCGATCCTGCGGACCGCGCCGGCGCCGATGCTGCTGCTCGCACGACGGGTGCGCGAGGCCGGCATCAAGGTCGTCCTCACGGGCGAAGGCGCCGACGAGATGCTCGCCGGCTACGACCTGTTCCGCGAGGCGCGGGTTCGCCGGTTCTGGGCGCGCGAGCCGAGCTCCTCGCTCCGGCCTCGCCTGCTCGAGCGCCTCTATCCGTACCTCACCCGATCTCCGGCGAGTGCGCGGGCGATGGCACGCGAGTTCTTCGGCCGCGACCTCGAGCTCCATGACAGCCCGACGTTCGCGCACGGTCCTCGCTGGCGCGCCGCCGCCGCCCTCCAGCGCCTCCTGTCACCCGACGTGCGCCGTGCGGCGGCGAACGCAGGCGACCCGGTCGACCGGATGCTCGCCGCCCTGCCCGCCGGGTTCTCGTCGTGGGATCCGCTCGCGCGAGATCAGTACCTCGAGGTCCGCACGCTGCTCTCCGGCTACCTGTTGTCGTCGCAAGGTGATCGCGTCGCGATGGCGAACTCCGTCGAGGGCCGTTACCCGTTCCTCGACGTCGACGTCGTCGAGCTCGCGTGCTCGCTCCCGCCGGATCACAAGCTCCGCGTCCTCGACGAGAAGCACGTGCTCAAGCGCGCCGCGGCCGGCCTCGTCCCGCCGTCGATCATCCGGCGCCCGAAGCAGCCGTATCGCGCCCCCGACGCGGTCGCGTTCTGCGACGAACCGCTGCGCGGCTGGGTCAGCGAGGTGCTCGACGAACGGGCACTCCGCAACACCGGATTGTTCGACGCTGCCGCGGTCGCGCGACTCTGGGACAAGTGTCGAAGGCGCGGCGAAGGAGCGCTCTCTAACACCGACAACATGGCATTGACCGGAGTGCTCTCGACCCAGCTCCTGGCTCGCGACCTCCCCATCTAAGGAGTCGAACGCATGCGCGCGTGTTTCCTGCTTCACGACTTCCTTTCCGATACCGCGGCCGAGACCCCCGATGCGATTGCGGTGGTCTACGACCAGCGCAGATACACGTACCGCGAGATCGACGAGCGCTCCAACGCGCTCGCGTGCGCGCTACGAGAGAGTGGTGTCGATCGCGGTGACCGTGTCGTCGTCTTCGCGGACAACGGCATCGAGACCGCGATCGCGTTCTGGGCGATCCTGAAGGCGAACGCGGTCGCATCGATCGTCCATCCGCAGACCAAGGTCGAGAAGGTCGCGTACACGCTCGCCGACACCGGCGCGTGCGCGTTGATCTCCGATCGAGCGCACGAATCCGTCGTCGCGAGCGCAGCGCGCAGCGCGCCCCAGCTCCGGACGGTGATCGTCGCCGGTCTCGACGACGCAGGGCGGAGTCGCCTCGAGCATCTCCCCGGTGTCGTCAGCTGGGACGAGGTCACCCAGCCGGGCGTGACCGCGCCGCCGCGACGCCGCTGCATCGACCTCGATCTCGCGGCGCTGATCTACACGTCGGGATCGACGGGCGAGCCGAAGGGCGTGATGTTGACGCACCGGAACATGGTCGCCGCCGCGACCTCGACGATGCAGTACCTCGGCATCCGGCGCGACGACGTGCTGCTCTGCGTGCTCCCGCTCGCGTTCAGCTATGGCCTCTACCAGATGATCACGGCGTTCGCGCGCGGCGCACGCGTCGTGCTCCACCGGTCGTTCGCGTACCCGGTCGAGGTCATGCGCACGGTCGTCGAGGAGAAGGTCACCGGCTTCCCCGCCGTACCGACCATCTTCGCGACGCTGTTCGGCCTCGACGTGAAGTTTGACCTCTCCGCGGTGCGGTACGTGACGAACGCCGGCGCCGCGCTTCCGGTGAAGCACCTCCGCCTGCTCCGCGAGTTGTTCCCGAATGCTCGGGTCTTCTCGATGTACGGGCAGACCGAGTGCAAGCGCTGCACGTATCTCCCGCCCGAGGACCTGGAGAGGAAGCCTGACAGCATCGGGATCGCTGTGCCGAATACCGAGCTGTGGCTCATCGACGAGGACGGCGAGCGAATCGGCCCCGGAAAGGTCGGCGAGCTCGTGATCCGAGGGGCGACCGTGATGAACGGGTACTGGCGGAAGCCCGAGCTCACGGAGAAGAAGCTGCGGCCCGGGCCGCTCCTCGGCGAGAAGGTGCTCCATACGGGCGACCTGTGCCGGCTCGACGAGGATGGCTACCTGTACTTCGTCGGGCGCATGGACGACGTGATCAAGTCGCGCGGCGAGAAGGTGCCGCCGGCCGAGGTCGAGCAAACGCTCCTGTCGATCCAGGGCATCCGCGAAGCCGCGGTCATCGGCGTTCCCGACGACCTCCTCGGGTCGGCGGTCAAAGCGTTCGTCGTCCTCGAGCCGGGCGTGCGACTCGACGAGGCCGCGATCCTGCGCCACTGCCGTACCCGCCTCGAGAGCTTCAAGGTTCCCCAGAACGTCGAGGTTCGCCCGGATCTGCCGCGGAACAACAACGGAAAGATCCAGAAGTCCGAGCTCGCGAGAACCAACAGCCAACAGAACGGAGACCGCACATGAACAGTAGTGCTACGGAACGACTGCGTACGTTCATCGCAGCGAACTTCTATGTCCCGAAGGGGCAGTCGATCGAGGAGACCACTTCGTTCCTCGATACCGGGATCATCGATTCGACGGGTGTGTTGGAGATCGTCGCATTCATCGAGCGCGAGTTCGGGATCGACGTGAAGGACCACGAGCTCCTGCCCTCGAACTTCGACTCGCTCGCGGCGCTGTCGGCGTTCATTCACCGCAAGAAGGGCTCGGATCATGTTCTCCACGGCTGATGTCAGGTTTGCTCCCGGCGGGGCCGCCGCCGAGGTAGAGCGCATCACCCAGGCGCTGCGCGAGAAGACGCTCCGCGATCTGCGCCGGCGAGGCGCGGTCGTCGGACTCTCCGGCGGCATCGATTCGAGCGTGTGCGTGGCGCTGTGCGCCCGGGCGTTCGGTCCCGAGCGCGTGCTCGGTCTGTTCATGAACGAGGCCGACTCGTCGGCGGATACGGTCCGCCTCGGGCGCCTTGCCGCGAGTCACCTCGGGATCCGGACGCACGACGAGCCGCTGACGCCGATGCTCGAGGCCGCAGGCTGCTACGCGCGACGCGATGCCGCGATCCGCACGCTGTTCCCGAGGTACGGCAAGGGCTGGCGCTCCAAGATCGTGCTGCCGAACGTCATCGAGAGTGATCGACTGCGGATCTTCACGCTCGTTGTCGAGTCGCCCGATGGCGAGCAGCATCAGGTGCGCATGCCGCCCGAGGTCTACATGCAGGTCGTCGCGGCGACGAACTTCAAGCAGCGCTTCCGCAAGATGCTCGAGTACTACCATGCGGATCGCGAGAACTACGCGGTGATCGGAACCCCGAACCTGCTCGAGTACGACCAGGGCTTCTTCGTCAAGCAAGGCGACGGTGCCGCAGACATCAAGCCGATCGCGCACCTGTACAAGACGCAGGTCTATCAGCTCGCCGAGTTCCTGAAGGTTCCCGACGACATCAGGAAGCGCCCGCCGACGACAGACACCTATTCGCTGCCGCAGTCACAGGAGGAGTTCTACTTCTCTCTCCCGTATGACCGCATGGATGCGTGTCTGTACGCGCGCAACCATCGCGTCCCGGCGGCCGAGGCAGCGAAGGCGCTCGGCCTGACGCCGGAGCAGGTCGAGCGCGTGTACCGTGACATCGACTCCAAGCGCGCGGCCGCCCGGTACCTGCACTCACCGCCCGTCGTGATCGCGCGAGACGATCAGGCCTCGGGCAAGCCCGCCTGATGGTAGAGCACGTTCCAGAGTCGCGTGATGTACCAGCGGCTCATGTCTCCGAGGTAGTTGTAGTCCTGGAACCGTAGCGGGCGGACGACAAATCCGCCGCCGCGGTGGAACGGCACGAAGCCCTCGCCGACGAGCCAGGTGCGCTGCCGCGCGAGCAGCGGGTTCGTCACGTTGTACGAGACGTACAGGAACGCGACGCCACGCTGCGACATCGCGCGAACGATCGCGCGAATCAGCGTCCGCATGCACCTGGCGTCGCGGGCGGCGAAGTCGAGGATCGTCGCCTTCGTGCGCGACGACAGGTCGACATACGCGTATGCGGCGAGCGCCTCACCGTCGTACGCATAGAACCGCTCGACACCGCGACCCGCATCGAGCCAGTCGAGAAACGCGGGCTCGTGGCGCATCACGACCAGCGGCATGCGGCCGCGCAGCTGGCGGTAGAGCTCGTCGACGTCGCGATCGTTGCGCGGCCTGGTCAGGACGTCGAGCTTCGCGGCGGGCGCGAACCGCCCCGCGGCGCGCAGGCAGAGCGACGGCACGGTCGCCGCGAGCTTGGCTGCACGCATGCGCCGGTCCTGCTGCCCGCGCAGATCCTCGGCGATGCGAGTCGGCGCGACGCACAAGAGCGCGTGCTCGTAGAAGCCCTCGAAGAACAGAAAGCCGCTGTACTGGAACGGCACCTTGAGGCCGGTCATGCCCCACAGCAGGTCGCAGCCCTTCTCTGCGGCCTGGCTCACGCACGTCCGCATGAGTTGCGCGAATAGACCACCGGTTCGCCACTTCGGATCGACCATCGCGCGCTCGGTGCGACCACTCATGAGTGGCTTGCCGCCGACGAATAGCGGATAGGGCACGATCCCCTGCGTGCCGATGAGTCGGCCGTCGAGGCGTGCCTGGACGAAGACCGAGCGCTCCGGCTTGAACGTCCGATACTCGTGCTCGAAGAATCGGTGATCGCGCAGGCCGAGAAATCGCGCGAGCTCGGTCGCGTCTACCTCGAGCGAGTCCGCGAGGACGGGTTCGCCTGTCATGTGCGATACCTCATACGGAGTTTCAGCGTGGAGTACGGACGGAAGACATCCATTCCGCCACAGACGGTCACGTAGTTCTCTTCCCGATCTGGACCGCTCCGGATCGTGTTTCTCGGAATTGTGAGCTTCGCGTGGTCACCCTCGAGTGCCTTGACGGTGCCGCCGACGCCGCCGGCGAAGCAGTAGCGATAGCCGGCGTCGCGGGCCTCGGCGAGCACGTCGCGGTCGTAGACGGCCCACGGATACGCGTGCGTATCGATCGTGCAGCCGACGATCTCCTGCAGCAGCCGGCGCGACTCGCGCAGCTCGCTTCGCACGGTGGCCCTGGTCAGCGTCGTCAGGTTCACGTGGCGGTGCGCGTGCGACCCGATCGACCCACCTTCGCGCACGATCGTCCGCAGCATCTCGGCGTCCATGTAGCGATCGGGCTCGCGGTCGTTGACACCGTCGTACACGGTCTGACCGACGAGCGCGGAGCTGACGAAGAAGTGGGCGCTGCAGCCGGCTTCGCGCAGGACCGGCCACGCGTTCGCGAAGTTGTCGTACCTCCCGTCGTCGAACGTCAGACAGACATACTGCGCCTGCCCTGCAACGCCGTTTGCGACGAGCTTCAGCGCGTCGGACATCGAGACGATGCGATAGCCGTGCGCGCGTATGACCTTCAGGTGGCGCCGGAAGCCATCGACCGAGATGACGCCGGTACGCCGCGCGAGCTCCGACAGCTCCTGTGGCTGGCAGACGCTGTGATAGCAAAGGAATCGAACGCCCCGCCAGCGCCGCGCCCATAGCCGAGCAATGGTGGATGACAGCGGCTGCAGCATACTCCGGAGCTTCTTCCGAGAGCCCGACGCACTCACGATCATGTGTTCACCTCGCGTTTGGGAGACTGGATAGCAGCTCCTCGATCGACCTCAAGGCGAGCGGAATTGTTTGTTGCGAGCGTAACAATCGATTGGAGCAAGAATACGTATTTCGCGTCGTTTGCAGAGCGACGTTCGCCCGTCACCATCGACGAGCTTGAGGAGGAGGCGCTTGCTCTGCGTGATGCAGCTGCCACCCCCGGTTCACGGGGTGACCGTTGTCAATCAGATGGTCGCGGACAGCGAGCTGCTCGCATCTCTCTTCGACGTCGAGGTACTGCCGCTCGCATTCGCGAGGTCGTTCGAGGACCTCGATCGCATGTCGGTGCGCAAGCTCGTCCGCACGATGATGACCGCGGTGCGCCTCGTACACGTGCTCGTGGTGCGGCGACCGGATGCCGTGTACTTCACGCTGGCTCCCGCGGGAGCCGCGTTCTATCGCGACTGCATGCTCGTCGCGATCATGAAGGTCGCCGGCGTTCCGCGCATCTATCACCTTCACGGCAAGGTCACGCGCGCAAGACATGCGCTGCACCGGTGGGCGTTCGACGGCGCGTGGCTCATCCACCTTTCCGAGCGGCTGACCTCTGGCCTCCCGAACGTCGTTCCGCGGGAGCGCGTGCTCGTCGTGCCCAACGGCGTCGCCGACCAGGAGCCCATCGATCGCACGCCCCGACGCGGCCGCGTGCGGCTGCTGTTTCTCTCGAACGTGACCGAGACCAAGGGACCGATGGTTCTGATCGCAGCGCTCGGGATGCTGCACGCGGCGGGAATCCCGTTCGAGGCGACGATCGCGGGCGCCGTTCACGACCAGCGGTTCCTCGAGCTGTGCAAGGGCGAGATCCGACGGCATCGCCTCCACAAGCTCGTCCACTACGTCGGCCCCGCCTATGGCGAGCGCAAACAGCGCCTGTTCGAGGCCCACGACGTCTTCGTGCTCCCGACTCGCAGAGATGCGTTCCCGCTCGTCGCACTCGAGGCGATGCAGGCGGGTTTGCCGGTCGTGACGACACGCGAAGGCGCGCTTCCCGAGATCGTCGAGGTCGGCAAGACCGGGTTCCTCGTGCCGCCGGGCGATCCGGTGTCGCTCGCGAAGTGCCTCGCCGCCCTTGTACCTGATCGGGCCCTGCAGCGTCAGCTCGGCGCCAACGGCCGAGCTCGTTACCTCGCGAAGTACACGCAGGCCGAGTTCGAACGGAACCTGGCCGACGCGCTCGTTACTTGCATGGACGCGTCGAGCCTGGAGTCGCGCGCAGTGCGTCCCAGGACCATTCCACTCGCAGGAGGTGAACTTTGAAGGTCGCGATCGTTCAGCAAATTCTCCCGCACTACCGTATTCCGTTCTTCACGTCGCTTCACAGCACGCTCGCCGCACGTGGCGTCGACCTGCAGCTCATCTACGGACAAGAGGCGCCCGGCGCGACCCCGAGGACCGTCCCCCTGGATGCGCCATGGGCCGAGCGGATCCAGAATCGCTACTTCCGCGTCGGCCGCAGGCAGCTCGTCTGGCAACCCTGCCTGGCGCAGACGCGGAAGTCCGATCTGGTCATCGTCGGCAACGCGAACCGATCACTCGTGAACTACGTCATTCTGGCGTCGCGCGCGATCTCGCGGCGGTTCCGCCTCGCGTTCTGGACGCACGGTCGGAACTTTCGGAGCACCGAACGAGATCGCCTGGCCGAGGGGTTCAAACGGAAGCTGGCGCGAGCCGCCGACTGGTGGTTTGCCTATACGGAACGTAGTGCGAAGATCATGAGATCTCAGGGAGTACCTGCGGAACGGATCACGGTAGTCGACAATGCATTCGACACGGACGAGCTTGCGGCCGCGACCCGCTCGCTCGACCGGTCGGAGCTCGCGAGGACGCGGGCGGAGCTCGGCATCGACTCCGACTCGCCGGTCGTCGTGTTCTGCGGTGGGCTCCGGCCGGAGAAGGACATCGGGTTCGTGCTGAAGGCCTGCGAGATCGCGCGCAAGCACGTGCCATCGCTACACCTGGTCGTCGTCGGAGATGGTCCCGAGGAGAACAAGGTCAAGGCGGCCGCTGTGCGCAACCCGTGGATCCATGCCATCGGCCCCGTGTTCAAGGCCGATCGCGTGAGGTACTTCGCGATCTCGGAGGCGGTGCTCCTGCCGCTCGGCGTCGGCCTCGCCGTGCTCGATTCGTTCGTGACCCAGACGCCGCTCCTCACCACGGACGTCGAGTCGCACGGCCCCGAGTCGGCGTACCTCGAGCACGACGTCAACGGCCTCGTGTCGGAGCCCTCCGTCGAGGCCTACGCGAACGAGCTCGTCAGGTACCTCGGCGATTCCGAGCTTCGTAAGCGTCTGCGCGCGGAATGTGCGAATGCCGCGCGCCGCTACACGCTCGCCAACATGGTCGAGCGCTTCGCGTCCGGGATCGTGACTAGCGCGCAGTAGCGTCGACGCCGAGCACCTCGCCGATCGTCGCGACGTAGGCTTGCAGGTACGCGAGCTCGGCCTTGGCTTCGATCCAATCGAACCAGATCGTCTGGCGGAAGCGCTTGCTGTCCTCGCCTCCGAGCTTGCCGAGCGAGTCCAGCTGTTGACCGAGGTCGGTGACGAGCGCCGAGACCTCCGACATGCGCCTCGCCTCGAGATCCATGCGACTGCGTAGCTCCTGGGCCGTCTCGTTGGGACCGAGCGCGTCGAAGTTCGTCCGTGCATACCGGCGGCGTCCCGCGGCAGCGCGCGCGTTGTTGCCGGGGACCCACAGCGCGCCGAGGTTGATGCCGATCTGGACGACGCCGACGAACTCGGTCTCCTGATTCGGGCCATTGAGGAAGCGCTCGAACCCGGCACGCAGGCTGAAATCGAACGCATTCAAGAGGCGGAGCCTGCCCTCGCTCGCTTCCATGTCGTCGTCGGCGGTCCGGTAGGTGGTCAGCATCGAGCTCACCGGTCGCGCATCTTGCGGCAGCGCGGCGAGCTCGGTCTTGGCGCGCGACGACAGGGTGCGCAGCTCCTCGACCCGGAGTCGCGTCGCCGTCGCCTCCGGCGCGGTCGTCCGGCGCGCCTCGAGGTCGGCGTTGACCTCCTTCAAGATCCGCTCGGCTTCGGCGATCGCGTCATCGTAGACGCGGATCCGCGCCTCCAGCGCGCGAGCGGTCATCGCGCCGCGGAGTGCTGCGAGCCCGATGTGGCGACGGCAGTCCGCATGTGCGCGCTGCCGGATCGCGATGCCGGAGAGCAGGTTGATCAGCGAGTAGCGGATGCCACCGATGACCCGGAGGTTCGCCGCGTCACCGTCCGGTATCACCGTGAACGTTGGCTGCTCGATCCGGCCGAACAGGCCGTACAGCTCGGGCGCCATCAACGGTGCTGCGGTCGCCGCCGCACTGCCCTCGACGTAGTCGCAATACCCATCGTCGGCCGGCTGCGCAAATGCGGGAATCGGCACGAGCGCGACCCATACGATGAGTGACATGCGAGCTGTCATTTCGCCGGTTCTCCTTTGGAGTGTGCGGCGGTGCTCGGTGTTCCGAGATCGCAGCGCCCGCTGCGCGCCGCCAACCCGTGACTCTCTCGATGGATCGAGATTCCGCGCGTACCAGATCGGCGGTACGTGCGGTTGCGAGCCAAGCAGGTAACAGCAGCGCCGCGCACACGCGGTCCGCCTTGTACAGAAGGCGTGCCACGGCATGCGCCGACCTGGCACCCGACATGCTCGACCGCGGCCCATGCGTGGCTATCGAGTGGCATTCCTGATCGCGCTCGGAGGACGGTGCGAGCTCACCGCTCCTGCACAGGTGATGGCTGCGAAACCGACGAGCACCGTGCCGCAGATCGCGCTTCACGACATCGCGCCGGCCTCGCTGTGCATCACGAGGGGCGAGCTCGCCGGCACGCGGGTCGAGGTGCCGACGTTTCGCGCGACCGCTCTCGGCGAGGGCGGCGATGCGGCGGCGATCAGGTTCTCGGTCGTCGGCGACACCGCGAGGAAGCGCGCTCTCGCGTCGGGTGCCGAGCGGCGCCAGCTCGGGCTCAAGCTCCGTGCGGTCGACGGCTGCAATCTGCTCTACGTGATGTGGCGGCTCGATCCGAAGCCGGGCCTCGAGGTCGCGCTCAAACGCAATCCCGGCTCCCGCACGCACGGGGAGTGCGGAGCGCACGGCTACACGAAGCTCAAGCCGATCCGACGCGAGAAGCTGCCGGCCCTCGTGAACGGCGCCACGCACGAGCTCCGCGCCGAGATCGCGGGCGATGCGATCCTCGCCTGGGTCGACGACAAGCTGGTGTGGCGCGGCGAGCTACCGGTGGCAGCGCGCGACCTGTCGGGGCCGGCGGGACTCCGCTCCGATAACCTGGCGTTCGAGCTCGAGTCCGTCTCCGTCGACGCGCGCGGCGGCGGCAAGGTGGACCTCGCCCTCGATTGCCACGACGAGGCCGGGCCGGACTAGAACCAGAGCGGCGGGGCGCCCGCGAACAGCAGCGACTCCTGTGCCGCGCTCGGCTCGCTCATCTGCATCTCGATCATGCGGCCGCGCAGCGTCAGATCGCGCGTGGGATGTGACACCTGCACCTCGCCCGGCAGGATGTCGAGCACGCGGCCGACGCGGCGGCACATGATCATGTCGAGCCTGCACGCGTACAGCGGCGTCCCCTTGTGCACGTTGCC
The DNA here is from genome assembly GCA_013368795.1 of Kofleriaceae bacterium. Taxonomy (GTDB): domain Bacteria; phylum Myxococcota_A; class Polyangia; order Haliangiales; family Haliangiaceae; genus JABFXX01. Next base: position 6,446 of record JABFXX010000580.1, on the reverse strand, counting down.
GAGGTTCGCGTACGGCACGAGCGCGACGACAGCGCCATCGGCGAGCGCGCGCAGGTACGCAGACTGGTTGATGCCGCCGATGATCTCGTCCTGACGTGCGATCGCCGTCTTCAGCCGATCGCGATTGCCGATCTCGCGCGCGAGCGCCAGCTTCGAGTTCTCGTAGTTGCGGGCGACCTCGAGGATGTCGTAGCTCAGCGCCGTCGAGTCCGAGCGATTCGCGAGGATCGCGTCGAGCGACTGAGCCTGGACGGACAGATCGGAGGCGCGCTGATCGTACTCCGCCTGCCGCTCGGCCAGCGTCAGATTCGCGGCAGAGATCTGGGACAGCACGAACTTGCCGGACAGCATCGCCTGGCGATCGATCATCCCTGCCGCGTAGTCATCGTTCATGCGCTCGAACGTCGACGCCGAGTAATCGCCGTTGGTCTCGCGAATCTCGTCGCGCGTCGCCGCTGCCGATCGGGAGAGCCGCTTCGCTCGACCGAGGGCCGTCCTGCGATTCTCGAGGTCCTTCCGGATCGCTGCGATGAACTGCAGCTGGAACGATTGCTCCGCGGCGATCGAGCGCTCGGCCTGCGCGAGCTCGCCGGCGAGCCGCTCGCGCTCGTTGAGCTGTGTCGCGAGTGACGATTGGAGCGCGACGACATGCTCGTCGCTCGGCGCGATCGCGACGGGCGCGACCCACGTACGGCTGAAGAAGTAGAACGCGGTGACTGCGATGTAGCCAACCAGCACGACGATCACCACCGTCAGCATGGCGAGCCCGACCATGCGATACGTCGAGACGACGAGCTTCTGCGCCGCTTGCGTCGCGGAGTTTGGTAGTAGCCCGATCTCGACGAACGGCTTCCACTGCGTGGCGTCCACGATCTCGGGCGGCCCTTTTTGCTCGGGCGATGATGTCTCTACTGAGACAGATCCGCCGTGTGCAAGATCGGAAGTGCGGTGAGTGCGGTTGCCCGTAGGATCGCGCAGGTCCTTGGCTACCGGCGAAGGCCCCTCGCTCGCTTCAGGTGTTGCCGACATTTGCGCGGGGCGGGGTGCAAACAGGTCGCCAGCGCGAGCGCTGACGCGCGCGGTCGTGCTCGGCATCGCGCTTGCGTACGGCGTCCGGCGGTGAGCTTCGCCGTCGCGCTGTTCATATTCATCGTGTTCCTCAATCGCTACGTATTCGGCTTCTATGTCCGTCTCGTGCGCAGTGCAAAGTGCGACGACAAGGTGTTCGACTACGAGCCGACGGTCACGATCGTCGTGCCGCTGTATAACGAGGGGCCGTCGATCTATCAGACGATCGAGAGCTTCACGAAGCTCGACTATCCGAAGCACAAGCTGTTCGTGACGGTCGTCGACGATCGCTCCACCGACAACAGCTACGAGTACGCATGCAAGGCCGCGCGCGATTTCCCGAACGTGACCGTGCTCCGCAACGACCGCAATGTCGGCAAGCGCCGCGGCATCAATCGCGTCGTCCGCGAGTCGACGTCCGAGATCATCGTCTCGGTTGACTCCGACACCGTCGTGTACCCGACCGCATTGCGGGAGCTCATCATGCGGTTCACGTCGCCGCGGATCGCCGCGGTCGGCGGGCGCATCCACATCGCGAATCCGAACCAGAACTGGCTGACGAAGCTCTATACGATCAAGAACTGGCTCGGCTCGGAGCTCCTCAGAAACCTCGAGCGCGGCGTCGAACAATGCATGTGTCTGTCCGGCTGCCTGACCGCGTACCGGCGGAGCGTGCTCATGGAGCTCGAGCCGATTCTCGAGAATCGCAACATCCTCGGCGTCCCGATCAAGTACGGCGAGGATCGCTATCTCACGCACCTGATCGTCAAGAACGGCTACAAGACGCGGCTCGCGATGAGTGCGATGGCGTTCTCGAAGGCGCCGCCGACGCTACGCCAGTTCTTCAACCAGCAGCTGCGCTGGCGGCGCTCCAACATCGTCGACTATATCTGGGGGCTCACGCACGCGTGGAAGTTCCACCCGCTGCTCTGTCTGCACTACCTGTCGATGGCGCTCGTGCTGTTCGCGTGCCCGCTCGTGCTCGTCACGCACGTGATGCAGCGCGAGTTCATCCAGCTCGCGATGATTCACCTCGCGCTGATCACGGTCCTCGCGATGGTCTACCACCTGGGGCCGAGCGTCCGGCGCTTGCCGCCGTGGCTGCGCGTGCACCCGGTGTGGTTTCTGCCGATGACCGTGATCATGCCCATCTCTTACATCCTGCTCACTCCACTTGCCCTGCTCACGCTCGATTCGTCGAGCTGGGAGACCCGCGGCCACAGTGGCCCCGCCTTGCTGCCCTCGAAAGGAGCTCCGCGATGATCGTCGCTGCCCATCAACCGCACTACATGCCGTGGCTTGGCTATCTCGACAAGCTGGCGAAGGCCGACCTGTTCGTGGTGATGGACGACCTGCAGTTCATCGGTCGCAACTACCAGAACCGGCAGCAACTCAAGCTCGCCGAGGGACCCGCGTGGCTGACGGTGCCGATCGTGCGCGGCCACAGCGACCGGATCCTCGACAAGCAGATCGAGGCGTGCGGCAACCCGAAGCAGCACTGGCAGCACCGACACTGGCGGACGCTGGTCAGCCACTACGGCGCTGCCCGCTACTTCTCTCACTATGCCGACGAGCTGCTCGACGTCTACACGCGGCCGTGGACGAACCTGATCGATCTCGATCTCCACATGCTCGCGCTCGCGCGGCGCTGGCTCGACATCCCGACACCGGTCGTCCGCGCGTCGAAGCTCGACCTCACCGGCGCGAAGACCGATCGTCTGATCGATCTCTGTCAGAAGGTCGGCGCGCGCTGCTACCTGACCGGCGTCGGCGGATCGAGCGACTACCTCGATGTCGAGAAGGTCGGCCGGGCGGGCATCGGCGTCGTGTGGCAAGAGTTCACGCATCCCGAGTATCCGCAGCGCTATCCGGCGGCCGGATTCAAGCCGCGCCTCGGGTTCCTGGACCTCGTGCTCAACTGCGGCCCGGCGAGCCGCGACATTCTGTTCGACACCGCGCATCCGGTCCGAGCTGCCGGGTTCGACGCGACGCTCCTCGATCCGAGCAAAGCGCCATCGCGTGACGCCAAGCGTGTCGCGGCACCTCCCCCGCGCAGCCCCGAGGTCGTGCCCGTCCCGCTGCAACCCTAGAAGGAGACCGCATGATCACGCTCCTCGGTACCGGCCTGCTCGGCTCGGCGTTCGCGCGCGCGTTCCTCCGCAAGGGTGAGGCGGTGCGCGTCTGGAATCGCACGATCGCGCGTGCGAGGCCATTGGCGAGAGACGGTGCGATCGTCGTCGAGGGCGATGTCGCCGAGGCGGTGCATGGCGCCGAACGCGTGCACCTCGTGCTCGCCGACGACCTCGCCGTCGATAGCGTGCTTGCCGCCGCGGCGCCCGGTTTCGCGCCCGGCGTGCTCGTGTTCGATCACTCGACGACGTCTCCGCGAGGAGCGGCCGCGCGCACGGCCCACTGGCGAGCTCGCGATGTCGTCTACGTGCACGCGCCGGTGTTCATGGGGCCGCAGAGCGCGCTCGAGCACAACGGCATGATCCTGGTGTCCGGCGACCGCGAGGTCGTCGCCCGCGTGACGCCGCTCCTCGCGCCGATGACCGGCAAGGTCGTCGATGTCGGGCCGCGCGTCGAACGGGCGGCTGCGTTCAAGCTGCTCGGCAATCTGATCCTGCTCTCCTTCGGCGCCGCCTTTGCCGACATGCTCGCGCTCGCGAGAGCGATGGACATCGCGCCGGCCGACGTCCGCACGCTGCTCGATCACTTCGATCCCGGACCTTCATTCGTGCGCCGCTTCAAGCGGATCACCGAGGCGCGCTACGACCAGCCGACGTGGGACCTCGCGATGGCGCGCAAGGATGCGGGGCTCATGCAGGCCGAAGCCGACCGCGGCGGGTTCGAGCTCCGCGTGCTCCCCGGGCTCGCCGCGCTCATGGACGAGATGATCGCACGCGGCCTCGGCGAGGCCGACTGGACCGTGATCGCCAAGGACCTCGTCGAGGGCACGTGACGATCGCGTGCGTCGTCGGTGCGCGTCCCAACTTCATGAAGATGGGACCGATCGTCCAGGCGTTGCACTCGCGCGACCTGGAGACGTCGTTCGTCCATACCGGCCAGCACTACGACAGCAACATGAGCCAGGTCTTCGTCGAGGAGCTTGGCTTGCCGGCGCCCGACGTCAACCTCGGCGTCGGCTCGGGCTCTCACGCGGCGCAGACCGCCGCGATCATGATCGGCCTCGAGCAGCTGTGGCTACACGAGCGCCCGCGCCTCGTGATCGTCGCCGGTGACATCAACTCGACGATGGCGGCCGCGCTCGTCGCCGCCAAGCTCTCGATCCCGATCGCTCACGTCGAGGCGGGCCTACGGTCGTTCGATCGCACGATGCCCGAGGAGATCAATCGGATCGTCACCGACACGCTCTCGGACCTCCTGTTCACGAGCGAGGATGCGAGCACGCGCCAGCTCCTCGCCGAGGGCATCGCCCGCGACAAGATTCACTTCGTCGGCAACTGCATGATCGACAGCCTCGAGCGCCAGCTTCCCGCTGCGCTCGCCGCCGAGCCGTGGCGCAGGTTTCGCTGCGAGCCCGCTCGCTACGGCCTCGTCACGCTGCATCGTCCCGCGAACGTCGACGACGCGGCGGCGTTCGCGCGAACCCTCGAGATGCTCGGTGAGATCGCACGGCACCTGCCGCTGATCTTCCCGGTCCATCCGAGAACCCGTGCACGTCTCGCAGACCGCGAGATCCCGAACGTCGCGCTCGTCGATCCGCAGCCCTACCTGACGTTCCTCGGCCTGATGGCGCGCGCCGCGGTCGTGTTGACCGACTCGGGCGGAGTCCAGGACGAGACGACCGCGCTCGGCGTGCCGTGCGTGACGATGCGCGACAACACCGAGCGGCCGATCACGGTCACGCTCGGGACGAACGTGCTCGCGGGAACAAAGCCCGATCGCGTTCGCGACGTCGTGCTCGAGCAGCTCGAACGGCCCGCTCGAAGACGCGAGGTCCCGCCGCTATGGGACGGCTCGGCAGCGCACCGCATCGTCGATGTCGTGATGCGGTGGCTGCCGGACCACTAACCTCGCCGCCTGGGCCTGAGCGCGCGATTACCGTGCGGAGCTGCCTGCGGCGCGGCGCGGACGCGTGGTGCACGGCCGGCGTCGAGCGGCCGCGCTTGCCGTCCATCATCGTGCTGGACCTGACTGCCGACATCGAGCCGGGGCGCTGCGATCGGCTCGGTGACGTCGGCGGTGTTGTCGTTCGAGCTGATGAGTGAACGCTGGAGGAGTTGCTTGAGCGTGGACATAAGGATCCCCTTCGAGGTCCGCGGGCGCGGACTCGTGTGAAGTGCGTGGATGAACGCGTGTGCGCGTCAGCTCGCACGACCGCACGCGGCTCGAGCACGCGCACGACTGGACAGGCTGATCACGGAACACGCAGGACGCCATCGGTGGCCGCACGAAGCGGCTATCTCGACGACGAACGGGCTCTCAGATCAGCTTGTCCATAGGGGACGCGGCGACCGCGTCGAGATCTACTCTACGCAACGAGAGCGATTTGTCCAGCCGAGACTCATCGTCCTCTCATGTCGCATCGGATACGTTGAGCGTTCATGTCGACCCGCAGTCTGGGGGCTGCACTCGCGATCGTGATCGCGGCCACACCGGCGCGCGCCGACGATGAGCCGTGGTACCGGTCCAAGCGACACGTCGCGAACGTCGCGATCACGCTCGGCGCCGCAACGCTGTATCTGGCGTCGGAGACGTTCCTCGAGCTCGACCTCAAACCGACCGACTGCCGCTGGTGCGACCCGACCGCGCTCGACGTCGCGGTGCGCGACCGGCTGTTGTGGGACGACCCGGCGCGCGCTGGGACGCTCAGCAATGTCACCGGTTTCGTGGTGGTCCCTGCGCTGTCGCTCGGCCTGGTCGCGGTCGGCTCGTACGAGCACACCGGCAAGGTGCGCATCGTCGAGGACCTCGTGCCCGTGCTCGAGACGGTCGCGGTGAGTCAGCTGTTCGTGCAGGGGATCAAGTACGCCGCCGCGCGCGCGCGGCCGTTCGTGCACTATGTCGGCGCCCGCGACGAGGATGACAACGTGTCGTTCCTGTCGGGCCACAGCGCGCTCGCATTTGCCGTCGTGACGAGCGCCGGCGTGGTCGCGCACCGGCGTGGCTACGCGAGCGAGCCATACATCTGGGCGATCGGGATGCCGCTCGCCGCCGCGACCGCGTACCTGCGCATCGGCGCCGACAAGCACTACTTCACCGACGTCACCGCGGGCGCCGCGCTCGGCGTCGCGGCCGGCCTGATCATCCCGAAGCTCGCAATGCTCCCCGTCGACGTCGTCCCGACGCAGAACGGCGTCACGCTGCTCGGGATGTGGTAGCCGCGCGTCGAATCACGAGCGACGCGAGCCCTG
>JABFXX010000689.1 GCA_013368795.1 Kofleriaceae bacterium | reverse complement strand
CCTTGATCTCCGGAGCCTTCGGCGACCCCGCCTTGGGCGCACTGGGCATCGAACAATCCTACTGGATCGCCAAGGTGAACGCGACGGGACCGGTGCCGAGCGCGAACTGGGCATCGACCGCGATCAGCCGGGACCCCGCGACATTCACGGCGACCTCCGCCGGCTGACCATCGACCTCGGCGCTGTGCCCGTCGGCGGTCGCGACGGCGCCGACCGCGAGCTCCGACGGCATCGCGACGGACACTCGGTGCATCCCCGACGGGAACGTCGCCTGGTAGAACGCAACCTCGCCATTCGCGAGCGACGCCGTCGCCGTCGAAGGGACGCTGACCGCCGTCGCCGCGGGCAGCGCGACCGCCGACACCGAGAGGTAGTACGCACCCGTCCCGCCTGCGCCACTCGGGGCCGCCGTCGTCGCGCGATCGAACAGCGTGCGCACGTCGCCGACCGCGATCAGGTAGTCGCCCGCGTCGCGCAGGTACACCTTGCGCCGCGACGTATCGCTTCCGAGATCGATCCCGTATCGCCACCAATCGTCCGGATCGACGCCATCGCCCGCGGCGAATCCCGCGGCGACGCCGCCGACACCATCGGCGGAGATCTCGAGCAGCGTGGGCATGTCGACGTGAACGACGTACGTGTCGACGTCGGGCGCGTCGCCGTGCGGTGCGATCGTGCCGCGGACGACGAACGCACCGGTCGGCTTCACGGTGATGTTGCCCGCTTGCGAGGCGCTCGCCTCGACGACGCCGAGCCCGTTCGGTTCCGGACCTTCGACGAGATCGACGAGCGTGTCGGTCGTCGGATCGACACACGCGCCACCGATCAGCACGGTGCCGTTCTGGCACGCCGATGGATCGATCTGGCACGTGCTCGTCTCGGGATCGAAGCGCGTGCCATTGGTGCACACGTGCGTGCCATCGGCCACGCAATCTCCGGTTTCTTCGTCGGCGATCGTCCCAGCGCCGCAGGTCAAGCTCGGCACACACACGCCGTCCTCGACCTTCGTTCCCGTGCCGCACGTGCGCGAGTTATCCCCGCAGCCGAGCGCGAGCACGGACACTGCGAGGAGCCAGTTGCGCATGCGGTCGACTTTACACATGCTATTGGACTAACGGTGAGTCCCAAGAGCGTCGTGCTGGCTGCCGCTGCAGTCGCGGTCCTCGCGATGGCCGTGTACCTGTTCGTCCAGGTGCGAGCGACGCCCGCGCAGGCATCGGGCAGCGGCGCGAGTCACCCGATGGCGCCAAGGCCTCGCGAACCGATCGCCGAGGCACCGCGCGAGCACACAGCTCCGCCGGTCGTCGAGGGCAAGCGCACGACGCCGATCACGCGCAGCGGCCTCGGCCCGCAGAAGACGCCAGACCCGGGCCTCGAGCCCGTCGAAGACGATCGCACCGTCGACCTCAAGGCGGACAACCTGATGGGCGAGGCGAACAAGGCCTACGACCGCCAGGACTTCGACGAAGCAATGTCGCTCGCGGCCAAGGTCCTCGCGAAGGATCCAAACAACATTCGCATGCTGCGCATCATGGTCTCCGCGTCGTGCATCTCCGGCGACCCGGCGATCGCGCAGGCCCATTACGAGAAGCTGCCGAAGTTCGATCGCGAGCAGATGAAGCAGCGTTGCGACCGCTACGGCGTCACGTTCAAGGACTGACCGTAAGCCCTCCGGAGATCGTGCGCTGGCGCTCACGGCACCGGGCATTCGGCATCGACACACGTGAGGCGACCCACGTTCGCCGAGCCGTTCCATAGCCTCCGGGGCGGCGCTGTGGTACGCGCTTCTCTGATGTCCACTCTCGTCGAGCAGATCGGTCAGCCTCCCAAGCGCGAGCCCGTGATCAAGGATTGCGTCGAGCTCATCGACGGGCAGGTGAAGCAGAAGGGCTTCGTCATCAAGAGCGCCTACGCGGCGATCAAGGCGATCAAGAAGGGCTTCGTCGCCGAGACCGTCGACACGCTGCTCGACGAGTGGCTCAACAAGCTCCAGCCGCACTACGACAAGTGGGCCGCGAACAAGTCGAGCTCGCTATCGGACTTCCTCACGGCGCGCTCGGATGATGTGGCCGAAGATCTGCTGTCGGTCACCGATGCGCGCGCGGAGCGTACGTCGCACACGACCGCGAAGAAGATGTACGGCAAGATGCGGGACGGCGCGAAGAAGAACGTCGTCGAGGCCATCCCGGACCTCGCGAAGCTGATCGAGAAGCACGCGTCGGCGTAGCCGACTACTGCTGGTCCAGCAGGTACACCATCAGGTAGCCCTCGGCCGTGCGGCGCGGGCCCGGTGCACCGGACATCAAGCGGAAGTCCGCCGCGAGCTGGCGGCGGTTGGAGCTGCGGTAGAGCGCCATCGGATCGATCTCCTTGGCGTGCTCGAGATCCTCGATCTGGCGGCCGAGCACCTCGGCGGCCCAGGCCGGGCTCGCCGCGCTGACGTGCTGCTGCTGCATCGCGCGGCGCAGCGTCGCGAGCTCCTCGCTCGTCATGTTGAACAGGAACTCCTCGAACGCGGCACTCTCGTCGGCGGACATGCCCTCGCGGCCGAAGAACTCGAGCACGTCGGGGCTGCAGTCCTCGGTGACGAGGCGGAACGTCTCGGTCGCGCCGAGCAGCGTGCCGTAGGCCGTGTTGATGCGGTTGCGCGCGTGCCACGCCGACTCGAGGAGCGGCGCGAAGTCGTCGATCTCGAGCGCGGCGTCGTCCCAGACCGTGATGAGCTGGTCGGCGGCGCGCTGCTTGGTGCGGCGCGAGACGTCGGGCTTGCGCAGCAGCGCGAGGAACAGCTCCTCGGCGAGGAGCGTGTAGATCGACTGCGCGACCTCCTCGCGGAGCTCGTGCGTCATCTTCACCGCCGTCGGCACGTCGTGGAGCGCGCTGGTCGCCTTCACGAAGCCGCGGAGGAAGTTGATCTTGGTGAGCAGGTGGGTGCGGGACAGCGTCGCCTTGAGCGGCAGGACGAGGTCACCGGAGAGGCCGTCGATCGAGCAGAGGTGGTCGATGAGCGTCGCCTCGTCGCGGGCCTCGCCGCCGAGCTGGGTCGGGCGGCGCAGCGGGCGCTGGCGGTCGAGCAGCTCGGAGGTCGCGCGCAGCTCGGCGATCAGGCCCTGCAGGATCACCGCGTCCTGCGGCGAGCGCGAGGCGACTGTCTCGAGCGCTTGGGCGACCAGCTCGGACTCGTGTCGGTCGAGGACCGAGACCGCGAACGCCTGTGCCGCTTGCGACGACAAGCCCATGCCAGGAGAAGCTAGCACAGCGCCGGACGAGCTCGCGCTCGCCTGCGGAGCCGGGGGGTTCGTGGGAGTACGTCCTGGATACGACACGTTCACGGCTCGGGAAGTAGTAGCTCAGCTCGGCGCGAGACGGTCAATCGGCATTGTTCTCAGCAAGTCCCCGCTCACGCCTGCGCTTCACGTAGAACCGGATGGCGAACGCCAACACGGCTACCACGATCGCGAGGCCGATGACGAGATCGAATCGTTTTAACTTGTTGGCGACCGATTCCCAGTGCTCGCCCAGGTAATACCCGAGGAAGATGAGGAAGGATCCCCAGAGGGTCGAACCGAGGAAGGTCTGGAGCAGGAACGTCTTGAGTGGCATCCGGGCCACACCGGCTGGCAACGAGATGATGTGACGGATGACCGGGACCAGCCTGGCAAAGAAGATCGTGGCCTTGCCGTGGCGCTGGAACCACTTCTCCGTCTTCTCGATGTCGTGCGCACGGATGAACACATATTTGCCGTAGCGCAACAAGAAAGGCTTACCGCCGGCGGCCCCGATCCAGTAGCAGAGCGCCGACCCGGCGAGCGCGCCGACGCTGTTGATCACCAGCACGACGGGCAGGGAGAAGACGCCCTTGTACGCGAGGAAGCCCGCGAACGGGAACACGAGCTCCGACGGAATGGGCAGGAGCGTGCTCTCGAGCGCGACGAGGATGAACAGGCCCGGGTAGCCCATCCGGCCGACGATGTCCTGAAGAAACTGGGCAAACTCGTGCATGGGCTAGGCCTGGGTGAGGAACGAGAAGTAACGCTCGGGGAAGTCGTTGAACGCCATCGGCGCCCCGCATTCCGGGCAGGTCATCGGGGGCGGCTGGAGCGCAGTGAGCTGGGGTGCGCTGGCGATGGCATCGACCAGCAGCGATTCCTCGCGGCCGCAGGCATCGCAGGCATACGGCGCGAAGAACGAGGTCACCTTCGCGTTGCCGCGCGTCGCGATGATCATGTTGAGCTGATGGACGATCACTTCGGCCACCCGGCGCAGCTCGAGCTTGACGCCCTGCTGGGTCGCCGCGGACTGCATGCGGATCCAGTCGCGGACGCCGAGCGAGTTGATGAACGTGATGCCGCCGAGGTCGAGCGCGAGCCTGCCGCCCTGCGCACGGGAGAGCAGCGTCATGAGCGCGGCGGTCTCGTCGATCGCGCCCGCGAGCACGAGCTCTCCGGGACGGGCGTCGACCGTCATCCTGCCTTGAGTTTCGGTCACAGGCTTCGCTCCACGAAGACGTTGTACGACGAAACGGGTGTGCGCTCGCTCGGCGGGTACCGAACGTCGATGAGCGCGATGACCTCGGTGCGCTTTCCCGGGCTCAGGTTGAACACCATGTGGTCGCACGAACGATAGCTGAGCGAGATGCCCATGCCCGCACCCGCGCCCTCGTCGCGCACGTCGTTCTTGGCGAGCGCGCGGAGCACGGTGTCGCGATCGAGGCTGCCGAACTGGTCGGTCACTTCGACGGCGAGATAGCGCGCATCGCAGCCCCAACGCAATCGTACGGCGTGCTTGTCGTCGAGCTCGATCTCGATGTCGCGCGGCGTGTCCCTGCGGGGCCGATTGCCGTTTGCATCGACGGGAGCGTTGTGGACCGCGTTCGAGAGCAGCTCGTCGGCGACGAGCATCGCCATCGACGCGACGCGCGCGCTCTGGCCGGAGGACCGGATGTCGTCGGCGAGCTGGGCGACGAGGTGATTGCGCTGGCTCGCCCGCGTCATCGTGTGCGAGCGAAGTGCGGTTCCCCACAGCAGGTACTTCTCGGCGCCGAACAGGTCGCCGCGGACGAGCTTCTGGACGGTGATCGTCAGCTCCTCGGCAAGGACCGGCATCGGATGGACGAGCAGGTTCGTCACCGCGCCGAGCGCGAGGACGTGCGGGAGCTCGCGGCTCGCGCTCTCGCCGAGCAGCGTCATCGCGGCCTCGGCCCCGGCGGCCTTCGCGGCGGCGAGGAACGCCTCGCCCTGCGGCGTGGTCGCGGCGCTGCCGTCGACGACCACCACGAGCGGCGTCGCGTGCTGGATCAGGCGCATGCCCTGATCGAGCGTGTCGGCGATGTCGACCCGGTAGCCCGTGCCACCGAGGATGCGCGTGATCGTCCGCTGAGTCTTCCGGTCCGGGTGGACGATGAGGATCGACGTCTCGCGCACGCGACCGCCAACGTATCATGGGTTTCTGGGAGGGGCTCGACGGTCAGATTCCTTTGCCGCCCCGGCGATTCCTGAGGACCAGCAGCGCGCAGAAGAGCGAGCCCATGATCGCGCCGACGAACAACAGGACAAAGATCACGGTCAGGTCGTCCGACTTGTAGAAGCGGGGGATCACGACCTCCTGGACGATCGGCCCCAGCGCACCGAACGTCGCGATCGTCGCGGTCGCGAACAGCGCGACCTTGCGGTTGCCGATGTCCATCGCGCCCGCGCCCGAGAGCAGCGCGTCGGGGCCGAACAGAAAGAACCCGACGCCGGCGAGCAGGACACAGAACACGGTGACGTTCTGGTTGCCGAACAGCACGAGGAGCAGCGTCATCGCCGCCATGCACAGCATCATGATCAGCGACACGCCGCCGCGCTTGCTGCCAAAGTAGCGGTCGGAGAGCCAGCCGGTGACGAACACGCCGGGGATGCCGGCGGCGTCGAACAGGATCGAGTAGAGCGCCGCCTGCTTGCCCGACAGGTGATAGTTGTTCGCGAGGAAGTACGCCGACCACGACCACACCGCATAGCGGATCAGCTTCGCGAAGAAGTAGAAGCCGCCGACGATGAGGATGTTCGTCCACTGGTCGCGCGTCAGCTTGATCTTCGCGGGCAGGACCTCCTTCGACTCGTCGACCGCGGTCACCGGATCGTCGATCCCGGGCAGGCCGACATCCTCCGGCTCGTTGCGCTGGAGGAAGTAGAACTGGATCCACACGACGACGAGCACCATCGCGCCGACGTAGAAGCACCACTCCCACGGCTGCGTCTTCGCGCTCTGATCGCCGAGCACCTCGCCGAGCGCGAACCCCGACGCGATCGAGCCGACCGTGAAGTTCGTGCCCCAGATGCCCATGATCCGGCCGCGCTCGTGCTTGTGGTACCAGTTCGCCATCGTGCCGACGTTGCCGGACCACCCGGTCGCCTGCGCGAGACCGTTCATCGCGACGAGCCCGGCCATCACGAGCGGCGACATCGTGATGCCCATCGCGACCGTCACGACGATCGACAGGCCCATGCCGATGAGCAGATTGCGGCGCGGCCCCAGGCGCGTACCGACGCGCGACGCGAGCAGCTGACCGATCGCGTACGCGATCAGGTACGCGGCCCAGACGTTGCCGACGGTGACCGCCTTCTCCCAGCCGTTCTGCGTCTCGATCGCATTCTTCGCGATCGAGAACGGCTTTCTGCAGAAGTAGAACCCGACGTACGACAGCCACGTCGCGATGAACACGCGCCGTCGCCACACCCGATGCTTGGCCGACAGCGGCGTGCTCACGGATCGAGCCTACATCACCAACGTTACGCGATGGTCTCAGCGCGCGATCATGCGCTCGTAGACCGCGCCGAGCGTCTCGGCGAGAACCGCGAGGTCGGCGGACGCGCGCTCGAGGTCGCTCGTGCCCTGGATCGGATCGCCGACGGCGAGCACCGCGACCGGCCGGCCGCCGACGAGCACGGGCGCGGCTGCCGGATTCACCGGACCGGACAGCGCCCGCGCGAGCGCGTCCTGCGCGGGGCCCACCGGCGCGTGTACCGAGACGACGCGCGACTCGACCGCGCGCTGCACCGTCGACGGCGATGCCAGCGGAATCGTCACGCTCTCCGGCGATGCGACGCCGTGGCCGCGATAGCCGATCGCCGTCTTGTCTCTCACCGCGAGCACGAGGCCCGACAGCCACCGCGTCGCGATGTAGGCGAGCGCGACGTCGGTCGCCGCCTCGCGCGTCGTCGCGTTATCGAGCTCCAGCTTCATCGCCGACAGCGACATCGGCTTTGGCGCCGGCCGCTTGATCGCGGTCGTCACCGTGATCGCAGGAGACGACAGCGCCGTCGGTGTCGCGGTCCTGCCGATCACCGGAATCATTCCGCTCTGCGACGGATCCTTCGCGACGCGCACGTCGTCGAGATCGGTCAACGCGAGCCGATCGCTTTCCGGATCGAGCGCGTCCATGTCGGGCATCGGCGGCGTGCTCGCCGCGATCGCCGGCTTGTCGCCGACGCCGGTGTCGAAGTCGATGTCGAACTCGCCGGTATCCGGGTCGCCGTACGCATCGGCGACGAGCTTCTCGAGCCGGCACGCGGGCGCGACGATCATCGTGATCTGCGCCTTCGTCGCCTGCTCGAGCGTCGCGCGCAGCGCAGGCGCCGGATCGCGGACCGCGACGACGACAACGCCCTTGCTGGATTTGCCGATCGGGAGCGCGCACGACGCTCTGCCGAGCTCCGCGGGAATCATGGAGGCGAGCGTCGGGTCGCGTCCTTCGAGATGTTTGGCGAGCGCGCATGGGACGCCGTGCAACTCACCCAGTGCGCGCGACCCGTCATCGAGGTCGATGAGGCCTTGCTCGATGAGGTACGAGCACAACCGCTTGCCCTCGGGCAGGCTCGCAAGCGAGCGCGTCAAGTCCCCTTGGCGCAGCTTGCCCTGCTGAACCAAGAGCTCCCCGATTCGCATGGATGTCCCATCTTGCCACAAGCCACGTCCTGTCTGTTCCAGCGGGGGAACGCTCCTTGCAACTTCTTCACCCGAGGAGATTTCCTATGCGCGCTCGCGACGTCATGACTGCGGATCCGACGTGCTGCACGCCGGACACGAGCCTCGAGGCCATCGCGAGGTTGATGATCGATCTCGACTGCGGCGCGATCCCAGTCGTCGGCGATCTCGCGGCCAGGTTCCCGGTCGGCATGATCACCGACCGAGACATCGTCATCCGCACGGTCGCGGCGGGCCTGAATCCGCTCGAGCTGACGGCTCGCGACTGCATGACGATGCCTGCGATCACCATCATCGGCGACACGCCGCTCGCGGACGTGCTCGAGATCCTCGAGATGAACCAGATCCGCCGCATGATCGTCGTCGATCACGACGGCCGATGCTGCGGGATCATCTCGCAGGCCGACATCGCGGAGTGCGCGTCGCGGCGAACGGCGGG
>JABFXX010000539.1 GCA_013368795.1 Kofleriaceae bacterium | reverse complement strand
GTCCTCGCCGCGCTCGGCGTCGCCGGCTGGCTCGGCGGCGGGCTCGCGCTGGCACGTCGAGGGATCGATGCGACCGGCCGGCTGGTCCGCCGCCCTGCCCTGGCATCGGCCATCGCGATCGTCCTCGGCCTGGTGTGCTGGGCCGCCGGCCTTTACAACGCCTGACGGGCTGTGTTTGCCTTTCTCGGCGGAGGCTCTCATGGCCAAGAATCTAGGCGGCGCGATCATCGAGCTGCTCGACTCCGAGCGCGTCGATCTGCGCGCTGCGGCAGCGATGGTGCTCGCGGCGGTGGGCAAGCGTGACAAGTCGGTCCAGAACGCGCTGACGTCGCGGCTCGAGGACGACGACATGGGCGTGCGGCGGATCGCGCTCGAGGGCCTCGCCGACATGGGTGCCGCCGGCATCGCGCCCAAGCTCGTGCCGCTCTTGCGCGGCAACGACGAGACGCTCGCCGAGCGCGCCGCGACGCTGCTCGCGCAGCAGGGCGCCGAGGCCGAGAGCACGCTCCGCAAGGAAGTCCGCGCCGGCACCGTCGGTGCACGTCGCGTGATGGCGCAGCTGCTGCTCCGCCGCGGCACGCAGCCGGCGATCGACGCCGTGCTCGATCAGCTCTCCGATAGCGAGTTCGGCGAGCAGGCGCTGCAGCTCGTGCGCGCCGAGCTCGACAGCGGCAACGACAAGCTCGCAAACCAGGTCGAGAAGAGCGCGGTCGGTCGTGCGAGCGAGGCCGCCAAGGAGCTCCACAAGCTCTGGGCGAAGGCGCAGAAGTCAGCCGCCGACGCGCAGAAGTCGTCCGCGAAGGCCGCCAAGGGCAAGAAGAAGCCAGACGGCGCGAACGGCTCGAACGGCCACGCGACGGCCGCCGATCCACTCCGCGATCCCGAGGTCTCGCTCGGCATTGCGCGGCTCGGCTCGCTGCTCCGCCTGATCGGCTACCTCGCCCGTCCGTCGACGCAGTCGCTGCTGCTCAAGTACGCCGACGCCGACGAGCCGCGACCGATCCGGCTCGCCGCGATCGCCGGCCTGCGCCGCATCGTCGCGCAGAGCGAGGCCAAGGGCACCGAGAAGGTGATCGAGACGCTGATCGACTACGCCGACGGCGACGACCTCGCGATCGCGCAGTCCGCGATCGACACGCTGCGCGGCGCGCGCATCCCCGAGTCGCTCGCGAAGCCGTTCGCCGCGCTCGCGAAGAGCAAGAACGTGATGGCGCAGAAGCTCGCGATGGAGCGCCTCCCGGCGGGCGGCGGTGCGTCGGCGGTCAAGGCGCTCGTCGAGGCGCTCGGCGGCGACGATCCGACCGCGCGCGATGCGGCTGCCCGCGGTCTCGCGAAGGCGCCCGAGTCGGTGCTGCCGGTGACCCGCGCGCTGCTCGCGTCGAAGGACGAGCAGGTCGCGCGCCGCTACGCCGGCGTGATCCGCGCCCATCGCGGCCACGTCTCGAACCAGGCGATCGACGAGCTCGTCGATCAGACCCGCGACCTGATGGACAAGCACTTCAAGGGCAAGGCGACCGCCGACCAGCTCGTGTTCGAGCGCGTGCTCGCCGAGCTGATCGCCGACGTCGCGCCGGGCAAGCACGTCGAGCTGCTGTTCGAGCGCGCGAAGCGGCTGCGCAAGGCAGGCAAGGCGGTCGAGGCATTCGGCTCGCTGAAGCCGCTGCTGCGCTCGCGCGCCGACCTCGACGCTGCGATCGACGACGACCAGCGGTTCTTCCTCGCCCAGCTCTCGCTCGAGGCCGTCGGCGAGGGCCTGCTGCGGCAGATGAGCGCCAACGATCCGGTGTTCGAGCAGTTCTCGCGGCTCGCCGCGAAGGGCTACCCGGTCGCGAAGAACCTCGCGAAGAACGCCGAGGTCACCGACGAGCAGATCTACGCGCTCGGCTTCCGCCTGATCGAGTCGGGCGACGGCGCGAACGAAGAGCTCGGCGCCGAGCTGCTCGAGGGCATCATCGAGGAGCGGCCGCGCAGCAAGCTCGCGAAGTCCGCGAAGAACAAGCTCAAGCTCACCGGCCATCTCGACGAGGACTAATGAACGCTGTCGACCAGTATCTCGCCAAGCTCCCCGCCGATCGCCGCGACGCGATCGCGAAGGTCCGCGATGTCGTCAACGCGAACCTGCCCGACGGCTACGAGGAGACGATCCAGTACGGGATGATCTCGTGGATCGTTCCGGAGAGCGTCCTGCCGGCCGCCGACGTCTACAACAAGCAGCCGCTCGCGCTCGCGAGCCTCGCGTCGCAGAAGAGCCACATGGCGCTCTACATGCTCTCGGTCTACGGCGATCCGAAGGAGCGCGCGTGGTTCGAGTCGGCGTACAAGAAGTCCGGCAAGAAGCTCGACATGGGCGCGTCGTGCGTGCGGTTCAAGTCGCTTGCCGCGCTGCCGCTCGACGTGATCGGCGAGGCGATGTCGCACGTCGGCGTCGACCAGTACGTCGCCACGTATCGCAAGGTGCGCGCCGCGACGAAGTCGGCCACCGCGAAGGAGAAGGCCGCGGTCGCGCCCGCGAAGGCGGCGAAGCGCGCGAAGGCCGCCAAGCCGAAGTCCAAGGCGAAGCCGGCCGCGCGCACGAGCAAGCGCGGCGCGCGCTGAGCGCGTGTTATCGTCGAGCCGTGAGGCTCGCGTTCGCGTTTGCATGTGTTCTGACCGCGGGCTGCTACTCGCCCGGCTATCGCGACTGCGAGGTCACCTGCACGACCGGCGCGTGTCCGAGCGGCCTGTCGTGCGAGCAGGGCTACTGCCGCGTGCCCGGCGAGACGGCGAGCTGCAGCTCGGTCCTCGCCGACGCCGGCAACGACACGATGGCCGATGCCGGCAACCCGTTCGGCACGCCCGTCGCCCTCACGAATGACATCAGCGTGCGCGACCACGATCCGTCGATGACGGACAACATGCTCGAGCTCTACACGAGCCGGCAGGGCGCGGCCACCGAGGACATCTGGCGCTACGCGCGCAACCAGGCGTCGAGCCCGTTCGGCACCGCAGCGGCGGAGACCGTCTCCACGCAGACGCAGAACGAGGAAGGCGTCGACGTCTCGGGCGACGGCACGGTCATGTTCTTCATCCGCGACGGCGCGAGCCAGCGCGACATCAACATGTCGACCCGGCCGGTCGGTGCACCGTGGAGCAATGGCACGCCGATCCCCGAGCTCGATCCCGGCGACAACAGCGCGAACCCGAGCCTGTCGCGCGACGGGCTCATGATCGTGTTCGAGCGCCTCGACGAGACGCAGTACAGCCTGTGGCAGAGCACGCGCACGAGCGCGCAGTCGCAGTGGATGCCGCCGCAACCGATCATGTCGCTGCCGATCAGCGGCGGGCTCAAACCGCAGAGCCCGATGCTGTCGGCCGACAAGCTGACGATCTACTTTCACGCGCGCGGCACGAGCGGCTCGAACGACATCTTCGAGGCGCATCGCGCGACGGTGACGGCGAGCTTCGGCGCACCGGTGCCGGTCGATGGCGTCAACACCGCCAACGAGCAGGAGGAGGATCCGTGGATCTCCGCCGACGGCAAGACGATCGTGTTCGTGCGCACTCAGGGTAACGGCACGCTGATCTTCACGGCCGCGCGCTGATCAGCGGCCGAGCGCGCACACGATCTCGTCGGCCCAGCGCACCGCGTCGTACCAGACGGTGGAGATGGTCTGCGGCGTGTAGCCGGCGCTCGCGACGGTGTCGAAGTCGCCGCGGCTCTGCGCACGCGCGACGGCAAGGATGCGCGCCGGCGCGTCATCGCGGCGCGCCAGCACGACATCGCGTATGAGGTCGGTGACCGGCAGCTGCTCGACGATCGTCGCGAGCGGCTGATCGACGAGCGCGTCGAGGAGCGACAGCAGGCCGGCGGTGAACAGCTCGTCGGCCGGCAGCTTCGTCATCCGCGCGAGGCTCTCGCACAGCTTGGCCCGGACGAGTGCATGGTGGACGAGCTCGATCGGCTTGTCGTCGAACCCCGCGACGACGAGCAGGAGCACGAGCCCGCCGACCTGCGCGGTCCCGAGCCGTGCGACCGCCTGGGCGACCGACACGAGCGGTGCACCGCCGCCGTGGGCGACCGAGCTGGCGAGCTTGAGCAGCTGGACACTGAGGCCAAGCTCGCCGACGAGCAGCTTCTCGAGGTCGCGATAGTTCGTCCGCGGATCGTAGAGGCGGCCGAGCAGCCCGAGCAGCGCGGCGCGGTTGTGCGGCATACGTGCGCCGCGTGTCACGACCGGCTTCTCGTAGAAGAAGCCCTGGAACAACTCGAAGCCGAGCGCGTGGACGAACGCGTGCTCCTCGGGAGTCCCGACCTTCTCGGCGAGCAGCGTCGCGCAGCGTGGACGGAGCGCGGTGAATCGCTCGCGGATCGTGTCCTGAGACAGGCCCATGATGTCGAGCTTGATGATGTCGGCGCACGCGACGAGCGGCTCCGTCTTGTCGGTGAGGACGAAATCGTCGAGCGCGATCTTGAATCCCGAGCCGCGAATCTCGCCGAGCTTCGCGACGAGCTCGTCGGTGACCGTGACGTCCTCGAGGACCTCGAGGACGGTGCGCTCCGGCGGCAACAGGAGCGGCAGCTCGCCCAGGAGGAATGGCGCCGGCACGTTGACCCAGATCGGCAGCGCCCCGGCGAGGTGATCGATCCCGAGCTCGAGGTACGCGTTGATCATCGTCGTCGCCGACGCGGCCCTGACGTCGGAGAAGCGCGCGCGATTCTCGAAGCTGTCCCGGTAAAGAAGCTCGTAGCCGACGACCCGCGATCGGCGATCGAGGATCGCCTGGCGTCCGACGTAGGCATGTAAATCCACGTCTTGGTCGTTCGGCCACGCCGGCGATTCATCAAGATGTGGGTCTCAGTGTGCCCACACCGCGGCGGTCGTATCGCCGTGCGCGCGCAACCGGCCCGCGAGGTACTCCGTCCCGATCCAGGCGCAGATCAGCGCATCGAGCGCGTCCTCGTAGCGCTTGAGCGCCGCCATCGGCCCGCTGCTCGGCACGCGCAACGTACCGCCTCGGATCTGCGCGGCGAGCGCGCGGCGCAGCACGCCCCACTTCGCGAGCAGCGCGCGCCTCCTCTCCTCGGGGCCCGCGTCGGGCCAGTACTGGGCGGCGCGCGACAGCTTGTAGGGCACGCGATAGGTCGCGCCGGTGAGCACGATCGCCGCCGCATGCGGGAATGCCTCGATCAAGACGCGCGGCGTACCCGGCTTCGTCGACGCCGTCGCGACGCGATAGCCGTGCGCGGCAAAGCCGGTGCGCACCAGATCGGCGATCGGTCCTGGCCGCAGCTCCGTCGGCGTGTGCACGCCGAGGCCGCGCGTGACGTACGCCCGCGTGATCGCGTTATCGGCCTCGCGCCGGCCGGTGATCCGCTTCGTCGCGAGCGGCATGTCGATCGCGATCACATCGGGCGCCGCACCGGCGAGCTTCGTCGAGGCCTCGACGAGATCGCTGCACGCCACGATGCCTGCGGCCGGGCGCGCGCGCCAGTCGACCGGCTCGCCGCGCGCGAGGGCGAGGAAGCTCGCGTAGCTCGGCGCGATCGCGACGCACTCCCACTTCCGTCCATGCGACCGCACGAGCGCGACGCCGCTCGGCTGCGCCGTCGTCCACGCCGCGTCGATGCCGAGGATGACGCTCACCGCACGTGCGCCTCGGAGTCGACATCGAGATCGGCGTGGACGAGCACCTCGTCGGTCGATGCGATGCCGCGGTTGCCGGTGCGAACGCGCCAGCCCGGCGTCGCCGCGAGCGTGCGCAGCACCGCGCTGACGACGCGATTCTGGAGCTCGCGGAACTGCGCCTCGCGCCACGCGTAGCCGTCGAGGTCGCCGTCGTAGTCGTCGCCGAACTCGGCGCTCGCCTCGACGCGGATGTTCCAGACTGCCTCTTCGCGGTACGCCATGGCGCACCGTACTACGCGATCAAGGCACGAGCTTGTAGCCGAGGCCGTACACCGTGAGGATGTGGCGCGGGTTCTTCTGGTCCTCTTCGAGCTTGCGGCGCAGCTTCACGATGAAGTTGTCGACCGTACGCGAGGTCGGCGAGGACTGCACACCCCACACCTTCTCGAGCAGCTCGTCGCGCGACACCGTCTCCTCCGAGCGCTCCCGCAACAGCTTCAGGACCTCGAGCTCGTAGAACGTCAGCCGCTTGTTCGTGCGGCCCTTGCTCATCACGTGCTTGCGCGCGTTGATCGTCCACGTGCCGATGGTGAACGTCTCGTCCGCGTGCGACGTCATGCGCGCCTGGCGGCGGAAGATCGCGTTGATGCGCGCGATCAGCTCGGCGACCGAGAACGGCTTGGTGACGTAGTCGTCGGCGCCGGCGTCGAGGCCGCGGATCTTGTCGGACTCCTGCGCCTTCGCGGTCAGGATGATGATCGGCACCGTCTCGTCGCGCTGGCGAAGGGTCTCGCACACGCGATAGCCGTTGTCGTCGGGCAGCATCAGGTCGAGCAGCACCGCGTCCGGTGCCCAGTCCATCGCCGCGGCGAGGCCCTCGGCGCCGGTGCCCTTGCTCTCGACCTCGAAGCCTTCGAACTCGAGCGCGTCGCGCAGACCGCGGACGATATCGGGCTCGTCCTCGATCACGAGGATTCGCTTCTTCGTCGACGGCTCGTCACTCACCTGGGGAGTCATATCAGATTGGCAGCCAGAGGCGGAAGGTCGAGCCCTGTCCCGGCACGCTCGCGACCTCGACGTCACCGCCGTGTGCGCGCGCGATGTGGCGGACCAGCGCGAGGCCGATCCCCGAGCCGCGGATCGGCTTCAGCCGGACGGCGCGTGCCCGATAAAACCGCTCGAAGATCTGCTGCTGCTCCTCGGGATCGATGCCGGGGCCGAAGTCGCGCACGGTCAGCTCGATCCGCTCTTCAGCCTTCGTCGCACGTGCGAGCCGCAGCTCGACCTTCTTGCCGTCGGACGCGTACTTGATCGCGTTGTCGATGAGGTTCATGACCGCGAGCGTGAACGCGTTCGCGTCGAGCTTGACGTGCGGCAGCTCGGGCTCGATGTCGACGTCGATCGTCATCGACGCGGTCGCGAGCCGGCGCTGGACGAGATCGACCGCGCGCTCGACGACGTCGGCGATGTCGGCCTCGGCAAAATCATAGACGCCCTTGCCGCGCTCGATCTTCGCGAAGTCGAGCACGTTGTCGATGAGCCGGCCGAGCCGCACGCTCTCGCGCCAGATGATCTCGGCGTACTCGGTCGACTGCTCGGGTCCCTTCGTACGGCCGTTCGCGAGCATCTCGCCGAACATCGTGATGATCGACAGCGGCGTCTTGAGCTCGTGCGAGACGTTCGAGATGAACTCGCTCTTCAGCTCGTTGGCGCGCCGCTCGCGCCGGATCGCGAGCAGGATGAACACGAAGCCGACGAGGATCACCGTGATCGCACCGCCGATGACGAGCGACTCGATCATGCGCTTGCGCTGCAGCTGCTCGCGCACCGTCAGGTCCTTTTCGGAGACCCGCGCGAACCACTGATCGACGGTCTCCGAGAACGGCACGCTCACCGAGAGCACGTCGGTGTCGCGCAAGAACTCCGGGCCGTACCAGACCTTTCCGTTCGCGTCGGTGACCTGGTAGACGTACTTGGCCTTCTCGACGTCCGGGAAGTACTGGCGAAACACCGAGTCGAGCAGGTGGACCAGGTCCTCCTCGATCACGACGTAGTACGTGCGATCGCCCTGCACTTTTCGCATGAACGAGAACAGGTAGTGCTTGCCGCCCCAGGGGGCGGGCCCCGCCCATACCCGGTGGACGTGATCGCGGGTGTTCGCGGGAAAGCTCGGGTCCGCCAGCGGGAGCTCGGGCAGGACCGTCTTCTCGAACCAGTCGCGGAACGCGACGCCCTCCTTGACGGTCGCTGCGCGGGACCAGGAGCCGTCCAGCAGGACCTTGCGATGCTCGTCCAGCACGAACACCGAGCGGATATGGGCCTTGCGCGCGAGCTCCGGGAGCTTGTCCAGGTAGGCCTCGAGCGACAGCTCCTTGGCGAACACGTCGGCGTCCTCTCGCAGGATGAGGGCCTCGATGTTCAGGACCTTCTCTTCCGCGATCTCGTGCATCGCCTGGCCCTGCTCGCGGTCGCGGGACGCCAGGCTCGACGCGTAGCTATAGCCGTAGTACACGAGCGTCACGGCAGCCGCCAAGACCGCGAAGATCAAGGCGTTCACGAGAAGAAGGCGACGCACGTGGCAGGGATCCTGCCACTTCCTACTTCACTTGTGACTTCAGAAGGTTGTCGGACTGTTCGAATTCGTGCTAGAGGCAAAATTACTGAAATCACCACTCCCGCGTCGCGGATTTGCTGATTTTACGGATAGTTAGCGGTCGAGCTCGTTACTCGAGAAGAGGCTAGGGATGGATTCCATCTTCGAAGAAGACGCCGATGAGGTGGGTGGCGAAATCGAGGCCTATTGCCCCTCGCCA
>JABFXX010000396.1 GCA_013368795.1 Kofleriaceae bacterium | reverse complement strand
TCGATACCGAACGACGTCGCGTTCTGGCCATCGAACGTGCTGTCGTGGATGAGCAGCGCACCGTCGTAGCGCAGGAACGTCGCGAGCGGCGGGATGATGCGCGCGCGCAGCGTCAGGTTCAGCGCCGGGCCGGCGGCGTCGCTGTTGACGGTCACGCCGCCGCCAACGCGCAGCTCGAGCCGCTCGACGATGCGCTTGCCGAACGTCGCGAGCGCGTTGCCTTCGACGTGGAGGCCATCGACGAGCCGCAGGTTCAGCTCGCCGCCGATCGACGGCCGGCGCAGGCGCTCGGCGCGCATGCCGAGGCTGACGACCGGTGCCGCTTCGCCGTTGACGACGGACACGCCGCCGCCGGCCGCCAGCGAGAACCGCGTACCGCGTCCGCTCGAGCTGGAGATGCTGATCTCCTCGGCCACGTCGAGCGCGCCTGCGGAAGCACCGTCGATATCCATCGCGACGGTCGGCGCGCGCGGTGCAGGCGCCTCGCGATCGTCCTCGTCCTCGGACCTGGCAGTCTCGCCACCACGGCCCTCGGTCGGCACCGGGATGTTCTTCGCGTAGTCGCGATCGATCGCCGTCGAGGTGGTCGTCGACGTCGGATCCTCGTCGGGCTTCTTGTCCTTCTTCGGCCAGTGATTGGTCGTGCTCAGGTTCATGTCGAGCTCGAGCTGCTGCTTCACCTGTTGCCACTTCATGCCCTCGGGCACCGATACCGGCACGGCCACGCTGTGCTTCACGCCGCCCTGGATGATGACCTCGTCGCCGATCGCGACCATCGACGTGTACGGCGACACGAGGCCGTAGCGCAGCGCGTGCTCGGTCGTCGCCTTCGCGTTGCCCGCGGCGATCAGGTCGTCGAGCTTGAGCTTCGCCCAGCGCCGTGCGAGCGCGCCACGCGAGGTCGTCGCGCCATCGAGCGTGCGCGACGGCGTGACCGCGGTGAACCCGAACACGTCGCCGCGGACACGCGCGTTCGCGGTCGTCGCACGCTTGACCTTCGCGAGCACGAGCATCGCCTGGCCGGCACCGAGGCGCGGCAGCGTCGCCGGCACGACGTCGGTCGCGGCAAGCGTGCCCCAGTTGATCGAGAGCGGATCGCTCGGCGTGGCGCAGTCGGCGAGCACGGCCGTCGCGAGCGCGCCGAAATCGTCGTCGGCGAGCGCGAACCGCACGGTGCCGCCGGTCGTCGCCGCGAGCTGCGTGAGCAGGCCGCGGTTCGGCGCGGGTCCGACGCCGATGACATGAATCGCGACGCCGAGCTTGGCGGCCGCGGCGAGTGCCGCGCGATCGTCGGCGACGAGACCGTCGGTGACGAGCACGATCGGTCCGTCCGGACGCAGGCCTTTTAGCGTGTTCGTCAGATCGAACGCGCCGCCGGCCTTGCCCCAGGTGTCGTCGAGCATGCGCTGGATCTGCTCGGCCGCGCGGTAGTCGCTCTTGTCGGCGCCGGCGAGCGCGACGTGATCCTTTGCGGACAGCGCGCCGAGCAGCGCGCGTACGACCGGCCGCTTCACCGCGTCGGCATCGCCACGCGTCGTCGCCGCGCGATCGAGGACGAGCATCACGCGGAGCGCCGCTTTGCGTGCCGCCGGAACCGGCGCCTCGACGACGACCGCCGCATAGCCACCGTCGTCGGCCGACTCGACCCAGCCCGCCGACGGTGCCTTCGCGCGCCAGCGGATCACGGCATCGTGATCGGTCTTCGCGTCGGTGAAGTGATAGCCGGCCTTGTCCTTCGCGAGCTCGTGCGTCGGGCTCGCCACGTCGTCGACGGCCTCGAGATCGAGCGTGACCTCGGTCTTGCCGCCGGCGCCCGGCGCACCGCCCGGCGTCACGCGCGACGCATCGGGCGCGCGATCGGTGTCGGGCGAGCGCCCGGTGCCCGTCGTTCGCCCGCCGTTCGCGGCGCCGGGCACGTAGCGCGGCGCGACCGTCATCGGCAGCGCAAGCTCCCACGTGCCGGCGCTGTAGCGCGCGACGGTGTCGAACCGGAGCGTGACGACGACGGTGCCGTGCGCGGGGATCGCCGACACCGTCTGCGTGAACACGTCGGGCCGCTCCTGATCGAGAAGGCCCGCGCCGATGCCGGCGCTGATCGCGCGCTCGTAGCGCTGCTGCGCTTGTTCGCGGGTCTCGATCGATGCGCGGATCGTGCGCGTGCCGGCCTCGATCTCCATCGCGGTGACCGCGGCATCGACCGGCAACGGGAAGATGTACGTCGCCTCGGTCACGCGATCGGTGTCGTTGCGGAACGTCTGGGTCACGATCGCCTCGGCGACCGGACCGCGCACCCGCACCGCGATCTTGCTGTCGAGCATCGCGAGCGGCGCGCCCTGCGCCGGGTAGAGCCCGAACTTGCGGGGCAGCTCGCTCGCCGCATGCGCGTGCGCCGAGAGCGCGACGACGACAGCGACGAGCAGCGGACGCACCATGCCTTGCGACATTACACGCACGGCGTGAGCGTCCGATCTACGCCGCGGCACTCCGCGAATCCGCTGATGATTTGCGGGGTTACAGACAGGGCGCCGGCTCGAACGTCGGGTCCTCGAGGTCGCCGGCGATGTTGCCCGCGCCGCCGAAGTCCTCGGCGCTCCACGGGTCGAAGTTCATGAGGTCCGCCTCGGTCCAGCCGAGTTCCGGCGTGATGAAGCCCTGCGCGGTCAGATCGGTGACGAGCGGATGGTCCGGCTCGCCGACGTTGACGATCGGCGGCGTCGTACGCGCAGCGGCGAGCGTGCACTGATCGAAGCACGTGCCGAGCAGCGAGCAGCGGTCCTTCGTCGCGTACTGGCCGTGCTTGCCCTTGCTCGCGTAGAGCACGGGCCAGCCGCTCGCGATGTCGCAGCGGTCGCGCGCGTCGGTCGCGCACGTCGAGCACTCGCTGATCCGCTCGCACGGCGTGCCCTGATGCGATGCCGTCTTGATCGCGAGGATCCCGGCCGGTGCGGGCAGAGCTGGATCGATCGCGATGCCGAACGCCTCGTTGTCGCCGACGTGGCCGCCGAGTCCGCAATCGCGCTCGAACAGGTGGGAGTAGACGATCAGGATCTTCGTCGGATCGGCGGGATGCTTGCGCACGCGCGCGACGAGCCCGGACAGCGGGCAGCCGTCGGCGGGATCGAGCGAGAGGTACGGCACGTAATCGCGCGCGAGCTGGAGCTCGACGTCGTCGGCGAGGCCATCGCCGTCGTCGTCGACGGTGACGTACGCATCGACCGAGACGACGGTGTCGCTCGGTTCATTCGCGTCGATGGACGTGCCGCTACCGCCGCCGCTGCACGCGGCGACGACGGCGAGTGCGCTCGCCAGCCTCATCGCGAGGCATCCTAGGCAGTCGCAACTTCGACATCAACGCGAAGTCAGCGCGTCACGAAGTTGTAACGTCGACGCCCCGAGGCGTCAGCGGCGCCGAAGACGCGAGCACGCCATCGACGACGATCAGCGCGGTCGTCGTCAGATCGGCGAACGCGTCGGAGCCGACGACATCGCGGGCGGCGGGATAGACGACGACGAGTCGGCCGAGCAGCTCGACGACGAGGTCGCGCCGGCTCGCGCGGTCGAGCGCGTCGCGCAGGCCCGCCGGGAGCAGCGTCTCGACGAGATCGGGCGCGGCCGTGTACGCGCGCCAGTGGTCGGGCAGCGTCACCGCCGCCGGTTCCTTTGGCAGATCCTTCGGGAGCTCGGACTCGTACGAGCGAGCCATGCCGAGCCGATCGCGCACGTTCTTCGTCAGGCTGCCGAGGCGCTCGATGCGGTTGTCGTCGATCATCTCGTCGCCGCGGCCGGCGCGCTTGAGCAGCACGTGCGGGAACTCGCGCTCGACTTCGCACACGACGACCGACACGACGCCGCCGATCCGGAACGGCGGATCGAGCGGCAACCACGCCCACTCGCCGCGATGCTCGCGCAGCGTCTCGAGATCGAACGCGGTGACGTCGACGTCGCCCGCTTCGCGCGCGAGCCTGCCGTGGACGACGCGCCGCTCGAAGCCGCCGTCGGCCAGCGCCCACAGCGCGGTGTGCTGCAGCGTCACCGGCAGATGCGACAGATCGCCGGCAGGCTCGAGACCGGACGCGTGCGCGGCCGACTCCTGGCTCTGCTTGCGGAACAGCGAGCGGCCTGCGAGGAACGCAGCACCTGCGACGAGACCGGCAACCAGCGACCAGGGCACAGCCGACCCTAGCAGGCAGCGCGCGTCTCGCCCATGGCGCGAGACACTCGCAGCGCTTGCTCGTGCTCGAGCAGCCACTGCTTCGCCGCCATCCCGCCGGCGTAGCCGGTGAGCTCGCCGCTCGACGCGATCACGCGATGACACGGCACGACGATCGAGATCGGGTTCTTGCCGTTCGCGGCGCCGACGGCACGGCTCGCAGACGGTCGGCCGATCGACTTTGCGAGCTCGCCGTAGCTCAGCGTGACACCGTAAGGGATTCGCGTCAGCGCCTGCCACACGATCTGCTGGAATCCGGTGCCCCGCGCCGCGATCGGTAGATCGAACGTGCGGCGCTTGCCGGCGAAGTACTCGGCGAGCTGCGCGGCGGTCGCGTCGAGCACGCGCGTCGCGCGCCTCGGCGCCTCCGGGGCGATCTGTACCGGCAGGTAGATGCCGGCGAGCTCGTCGGCGGTGCCGTAGAGGCGCAGCTTGCCGAGCGGCGAATCGATCGAGATGGTCGAGAGGGTCATGGTCAATCTCCGAGGGAGGTCCACAGGTGCAGCACCGCGTACGCGCGGAACGGGCGCCACGCTTCGGCGCGCTCCTCCGCGGCGCGCGCGCCGCTGCGGTTCAAGGCTTTCTGCACGCCGAGGTCGGCGGCGGGGAATGCGTCGGGCAGATGCAGGGCACGCATCGCGAGGTAGTTCGCGGTCCACGGTCCGATGCCGGGCATCTCGACGAGGTTTCCGACGAACGTGTCGAGGTCGACGCCCTCGAGCCGCAGCGTGCCGGTCGCGACTGCAGTCGCGAGTGCGTGGATCGCGGCACCGCGCGTTCGCGGCATGCCGAGCTTGCCGATCGTGTCGGGTCCGGCGGCGGCGACCTCGGCGGCGGTCGGGAACCGATACGCGAGCGCACCGCCCCGTGTCATGGAGCCGTCGGGGCCGCGCTCCCGCGCCGCGCCGATGGTGCTCGCGTACGGCGCGCCGAGCTGTGCGGCGAACCGGCCGGCGATCGTCGTCGCGGCGGCGACCGAGACCTGCTGGCCGACCATCGCGCGGATCGCCGCCTCGAACGGATCGATCGCGCCGGGCACGCGCAGGCCGGGCCGCTTCGCGACGAGCGGCGCGAGCTGCTTGTCGCGGCCGAGCACGCGCGCGATCTGCTCGGGATGCGCGTCGAGGTCGAACATCCGGCGCACGCGCGCGACGACCTGCATCAGCACGGGCAACAGAGACGGCGACGCGGTCATGAGCAGCGCGGGCCGTCCGTTCGGCGCCGGCCGCACGAGGATCTCGCCGACCTTGCCACCGAGGTGGACGACGCGACGGTACGCCTCGTCGTTCACGATCTCGACGCCGGCGATCGTGCGGCCGCGCAGGAACTCGACGAAATGCGGCCAGTCGTACGGCGCGCGGTAGTCGAGCCGCAGCGTGATGCCCTCGCCGGTCGCATCGGCGTGCGTGCGGCGGATCTCCGACGGCTGCGTGCCCATGCGCTCCGCGAACGTCGCGTTGAACCGCCGCACGCTGCGAAAGCCCGCGGCAAACGCGATGTCGGTGATCGGCAGCGCCGTGTCCTGCAGCAACTGCTTCGCGAGCGCGAGCCGCGACGTCTGCGCGAGCTCGACCGGCGACACGCCGAGCTTCGCCTCGGTCGCGCGGCGCAGGTGGCGCGACGACACGCCGAGCTCCTTCGCGAGATCGTCGATCGTGCCGTCGTTGAGGGCGCCCTCGGCGATCCGCTGGGTCGCGACCGCGACGAGCGCGTCGATCGCATCGACCGGCGCGTTACCGGGCGCGAGCTCGGGCCGGCAGCGGAAGCACGCGCGAAACCCCGCGCGCTCGGCCTGCGCCGGCGTCGCGAAGAACTGGCAACGCGTCCGTCCCGGCGTGCGCGCCGGGCAGATCGGCCGGCAGTAGATCCCGGTCGTCTGGACGCCGACGAAGAACACGCCGTCGAACCGAGGGTCGCGGGCGGAGAGCGCTTCGTATCGAGCATCATCGTCGAGCACGAGCAGAGGTTGCCACGCGCGAGGGTCCGTGACTGGCCGTTTCCGGACGGGATAGCAAGATCGCTCCAATCGCCCAGGAAACGCATTCTGCGCGTTCCACACGGCAACACCCGCGCTCGATGTACTCTCGCGAGCGATGCCACCGGTGATCACCGCGCTGTACGGCGCGCTCAACGCGATCCTCAACGTGCTTCTCGCCGAGCGCGTGACGCGCATGCGTCGCGTCCACAACACGTCGATCGGCCAGGGCGATGCCGAGCCGCTGCTGGTCGCGATCCGCGCGCATGCGAACAATGCCGAGTTCGTGCCGCTCGCGATCGTGATGATGCTGCTCGTCGAGCTGTGCGGCGGCTCGCCGGTCTACCTGCACGTCAGCGGCGGCCTGTTGTTCGTCGCCCGCATCGCGCACGCGGTCGGTCTCCCTCGCCCATCGCCAAACCCGTTCCGCTTCGGCGGCGTCCTGATCACGCTGCTCGGCATCGTCGCGAACGCCGGCTACGTGCTGTACCTCCGGTCGCAGTTCTAATCGTTCAGGTCGAGGTCGACGTACTCGGTCACCTCGAGCGGGCCGCTGCCCTCGGCGAATGCGGCCGGCTCCGAGACCGGCGGCGCATCGGAGCTGCGCGCGAGACGTTGCGGCAGCCAGTCGTCGTGCGTGCGCGTCGCGACCGCGCACAGCGCCGCGCGACTCTCTGCGTCGAGGTCGCGCCATTCCTCGGCCGTGAGGACGAAGCCGACGAACGCGATGTCACCCTTCATGCCTTCCACCTTCAATATCTCGCGCACGGGCGGCAACTTTTCGTGCTAGCTGTCAGCGCGTGCCACGCTCGGTGACATCCCGCTACATCGATCCACTTACACAAGTGTGGCTCGGTACCGCGCGGCGCATCGGCCTCCGCGTCGTTCGTACGCCGGATGCTTATGCCGCGACCGATGGCAACGGCACGCTCTCGATCGGCGACGCGTCGACGCTCGACGCCGACGACAGCCTCGCGCAGATGATCTTCCACGAGCTCTGCCACTCGCTCGTCGAGGGCGAGGACTCGTTCGCGAAGGCCGACTGGGGCATGGACAACACCGGCCCCGATCACGACTGGCGCGAGCACGCGTGCCTGCGCGTGCAGTGGGTGCTGACCGGCCGCTATGGCCTGCGTGTGCTGTTCGCGCCGACGACCGACTTCCGCGCGTTCTGGGATCAGCTGTCGGAAGATGTGCTCTCTGATCGCACCGATCGATCTGTTCAGGCTGCGATCGCGGCGCTGCGCCGGGTTCGCTTGCCGCCGTGGGGCCCCGCGCTGACCGAGGCGCTCGAGGCGACCGCGCGGATCGCGCGCGAGGCCGGCAAGCTCGCGAGCGATCCCGACGTCCTGTGGAGCGGCATCGAGCAGCCGCCCGCGCCGCACCCGACCGGTCTGCCGCCGCGACGCTCGGCCGCCGAGACGTGCGGCACGTGCGCGTGGAAGTACGAGCAGCGCGGCGCGATCAAGTGCCGGCAGGCCGACGACAAGAAGATCGATCCGGCGTGGACGGCGTGCGAGCGCTACGAGGCAGCGCTCGACTGCCAGACCTGCGGCGCGTGCTGCCGCGCGGCGTATCACTCGGTCGAGGTTTCAAAGCGCGATCCTGCGGTGAAGGCGCAGCCCGACTACATCGTCGATCGCGGCACGTACCTCGAGATCAAGCGCAGCGGCGATCGCTGCGCGGCGCTGCACGGCGGCGAGGCCGTCGGCGAGAAGACCACGCGCTTTCACTGCGTGATCTACGACGACCGGCCGCGCACGTGCCGCGACTTCACGCTGGGCTCGGCGCACTGTCTCACCGCGCGCCGCCGCGTCGGCCTCAGTCTCTGATCGACCGCCGTCTCTCCGGCGAGCGTCCCCACGTGACGCAGAGGGCGTGGCGGCTTGCGGCTAGGTCCAGGCCCGAGGGGCAGCCCCGAGCGATCGACGACGACCGTCCTCGCACCCGCGGCGACTTCGCGCTCGGCCTGACGGCGCGCCGTCGCGTGGGCCTCAGTCTCTGATCGTGCACGTGCACGTGCACGTGACACGTGACACGTGCACGATCTGGATTCGACCGCCGTCTATCCTGCGAGCGTCCCCGCTTGACGCAGAGGGCGTGGCGCCTTGCGGCTAGGTCCAGGCCCGAGGGGCAGCCCCGAGCGATCTACGACGACCGTCCTCGCACCCGCGGCGACTTCGCGCTCGGCCTGACGGCGCGCCGTCGCGTGGGCCTCAGTCTCTGATCGTGCACGT
>JABFXX010000445.1 GCA_013368795.1 Kofleriaceae bacterium | reverse complement strand
GAGATGTCGAGCGCATCACCGGGCGTGCGCCGCGTTCCGTCGACGATTTCGTTCGCGAGGTGCTCGCGCCCGCGGTCCGTTAGAGCTTGTCGTGGAGGCGGTACTCCGCGTCGCGCAGCGTCTCGCGGAACAGCCGCCACTCGGCACGCGCGTGCCACCACGGACGCCGGAGCGGCCTGGTCGTGGCGCCGTCGAAGTAGCGATGCGAGCCCTGCGCGATCGCGTGATCGACGAGCGGTGCAGCGAGCGCGAGTGCGAGCGCGCGGCGCTTGATCGCGAGGAAGAACAGGCCGAGCCCGGCGGCGGTCGCGACGGCATGGGCTGCGCGGACGCGCGGGTTGGCGTGGAGCTTCTGGTAGTGTTCCCAGAACTCGCCGAAGCTGGTCGCGGCGTAGAGGTCGTCGCTCGAGGTCATGTGATCTCCTGAAGCAGGTGATCGATCGTCGACAGCGCGGCGGAATTGCCGGGCGCGACACGCTCGATCGGCTCGCACGTGGCGAGAAAGTCGCGGATGACGAGGTCGTCGAGGTACGGCGCGCTACGACCGAGCCCGAGCGCGGCGAGGTAGGCGGCATTGAGCTGCTGCTCGCCGTGCCGGCGCAGCGGAACGCTGAGCACCGGCTTGCCGAGGAAGAGCGCCTCCGACATCAGCGTGTAGCCGCCGTTGAGGATGACGGCCCGCGCGCTCGCGAGGTCGGCGAGGAAGCGCGCCTCGTCGAACGGCCGCAGCGTGACGTTGGCGGTCGTGCCGCCATCGCCGCAGCCGTAGACGACGAAGCGCTGCTCGGGAATCGCGTAGAGCGGCGCGACGAGATCGCGCGTCGCCGTCTGGTAGACGAGCACGTGATCGCCGCGCGTCGGCTCGAGGCCGAGGACCTCGGGGCGCAGGATCGGACCGACGAGCGTCGTGTCGCGGCGCTTGACCGGCGGCCGGTAGAACGACGTGACGACGTAGTGGTGGCAGCCCGGCAGCTTCGCGCGCACGACCGCACGCGTGAACGCGAGCTCGCGGCGCATGCCGCGGCGAATCTCGCGCGCGTGGCGGCAGCGATCGATCACGTGGTGGTGATCGACGGAGATGACCGGGCGATCGAAGAGCAGGCCGAACACGTGCGAGAACGAGTCGAAGTCGGTGATGCACGCGTCGGGCTGGAACCC
Organism: Kofleriaceae bacterium; assembly: GCA_013368795.1. GTDB lineage: Bacteria > Myxococcota_A > Polyangia > Haliangiales > Haliangiaceae > JABFXX01. Next base: position 7,272 of record JABFXX010000445.1, on the reverse strand, counting down.
GGCGATCGGCCGCCGATACAGCTCGGCGCTCTCGCGGAGAGCAGCGCGCGCGGACCGTCCGATTCGCCGCGCCGAGCGGAGGCGCGCGATGCCGCCGCGCGAGTAGGCGAGGGCGAACCCGGGGATCTGGTGGATGTCGGTGAAGTAGCGGCCGAGGTAGTCGAACGCGCGACTCGACGCGACGAGCTTCACCTCGTGCCCTTGGCTGCGCAGGTGGCTCGCGACGACGCGGCTGCGCATCGCATGGCCGAGGCCCTCGCCGGTGACGCCGTACAGGATCCTCACGAGGTCTGGTCCAGGTAGCGCTCGAGCGCGGCGATCACCATCTGCCGCTTCGTCGTCTCGCGGCGCGCCGCCTCGGCATCGAGCCGCTTGAACAGCGGGGTCGGAAGCTGGATGTGGAGGCCAACGATCTCCTCGTCGCGCACGAACACGCCCTCGCCGGTGTCGAGGCGAGTGACGAGCTTCCAGCCCTTCTCGCGCTGGCGCGCGATCTCGTGCTTCGACTCGTACTCCGCGAGGTTCTCGAGCTCGGCCTTGGTGCTCGCGGTCGCGGTGGCGAGCCGACGGGCGAGCCGGCGGGAGTACAGGCGCTTGATTCGACTCTGCTTTCGCATCGTGCAAGATATTTTGTACAATGTATATTGAACCTGATCAAGGCAATTCGTAGGCGGGAGCGGGCGTGGCTCGTGCACGGCCGGCGACAATGGCGCGACGCAAGCTCCCGCTCCTGGATCGTTGGCCACTTGCACGTCAGCTCGCCGCCGGCGATCTGAAGGGGCTCGGCGAGAGTGCGGCCTCGGCGCGCAGCAGTGCACTCCGGCCGCGCACCGAAGGTGCCGATCGCGTCGTGCGCTCGGTCTGTCCGTACTGCGCGGTCGGGTGCGGTCAGCTCGTCTACGTGAAGGACGACAAGATCACCGACATCGAGGGTGATCCGAGCTCGCCGATCTCCGAGGGCTGCCTGTGCCCGAAGGGCGCGGCGACCATGCAGCTCGTCACCGGCGATCAGCGCCATCGTCACGTGCTGTATCGCAGGCCGTACGGCACGACGTGGGAGGAGCTACCGCTCGAGACCGCGATGGACATGGTCGCCGATCGCGTGAAGAGCGCGCGCGACAATCACTGGCAGCAGGCGCTCGACGATGGCCGGCAGACCTCGCGCACGACCGCGATCGCTCACCTCGGCGGCGCGACGCTCGACAACGAGGAGAACTATCTCCTGAAGAAGCTCTACACCGCGCTCGGCATCATCCAGGTCGAGAACCAGGCGCGCATATGACATAGCTCCACGGTCCCCGGTCTGGGGATCTCGTTTGGCCGCGGCGGTGCGACGACGTTCCTGCAGGACCTGCAGCACGCCGACTGCATCCTGATCGAGGGCTCGAACATGGCCGAATGCCACCCGGTCGGCTTTCGCTGGGTGATGGAGGCCAAGAATCGCGGCGCGACGATCATCCACGTCGATCCGCGATACACGCGGACGAGCGCGGTCGCCGATCTGTTCGTGCCGATTCGCGCCGGCTCCGACATCGCGTTCCTCGGCGGCCTCGTGCGCTACGTGATCGAGAACGAGCGCTATTTCCGCGAGTACGTCGTCCGCTACACCAATGCCGCGACGCTGATCTCGAGCGAGTTCCGCGATACCGACGAGCTCGACGGCCTGTTCAGCGGCTTCGCGGACGGCAAGTACAACCAGACGAGCTGGCAGTACCGAGACAAGGACGTGGTGCCCGCGGCCGGCCACAAGGAGCTCTACGACCAGCTCGGTGCCGGCATGCGGCACCCGGGCTTTGAACCGATCATCGACGAGCCGCGCGACGACACGCTGCAGGATCCGCGGTGCGTGTTTCAGATCCTGCGCCGTCACTTCTCGCGCTACACGCCCGAGATGGTGGCGCGGACGTGCGGAATCGAGGAGCGGCAGTTCCTCCGCGTCGCCGAGACGCTGTGCAACGCGTCGGGTCGCGAGCGCACGTCGGCGATCTGCTATGCGGTCGGCTGGACGCAGCACTCGGTCGGCGTGCAGTACATCCGCACGGCCGCGATCCTCCAGCTCCTGCTCGGCAACATCGGCCGTCCGGGCGGCGGCATCATGGCGCTGCGCGGGCACGCGTCGATCCAGGGCTCGACCGACATCCCGACGCTGTTCGACCTGCTGCCTGGCTACTTGCCGATGCCGCACGTCAACCAGCACGTGAGCCTGCACGACTACGTGTTCTCGCATCGAGCGGCGAGCGGCGGCTGGACCGCGATGGGCGACTACACGGTGTCGCTGCTCAAGGCGTGGTTCGGCGACGCGGCGACCGCCGAGAACGGCTACCTGTTCGAGTGCATGCCGCGCCTCTCCGGCGACCACTCGCACCTCGCGACGATCGCCGACATGGCCGACGGCAAGCTCTCCGGCTACTTCGTGATCGGCGAGAACCCGGTCGTCGGTACGGTCGGCGGACCTCTTCAGCGCAAGGGCCTGCGCACGCTCGACTGGCTCGTCGTGTGTGACTTCATGCCGCACGAGACCGCCGAGTTCTGGCGCATCGCGCCCGAGATTTCCCGCGGCGACGTTCGCACCGAGGACATCGGCACCGAGGTGTTCTTCTTCCCGGCGGCCGCGCACACCGAGAAGAACGGCTCGTTCACGAACACGAACCGGCTGCTGCAGTGGCACCACAAGGCCGTCGAGCCGCCGGGCGATGCGCGCAGCGATCTGTGGTTCGTGTATCACCTCGGCAAGCGTCTCAAGCAGCGCTACGCGAGCTCGACAGAGCCACGCGATCGGTTGATCCAGGCGCTGACGTGGGACTACCCGACCGAAGGACCGAACCAGGACCCGAGCGCCGAGGCGGTGCTGCGCGAGATCAACGGCCGCGAGATCGCGACCGGTCGACTCGTCGACGGATTCAGCCAGCTGCGCGACGACGGCTCGACCGCATGCGGCTGCTGGATCTACGCCGGTTGCTATCGCGACGGCATCAATCGTCCCGCGCGCCGGACGCCGCGCACCGAGCAGAGCTGGGTCGCGCCCGACTGGGGCTGGTCGTGGCCGGCCAATCGCCGCCTGCTCTACAACCGCGCCTCGGCCGATCCCGACGGCAAACCGTGGAGCGAGCGCAAGCGCTACGTGTGGTGGGACGGGGCGCAGCAGCGCTGGACCGGCGCCGACGTGCCCGACTTCGTCGACGACAAGCCACCGACCTATCGGCCCCCACGCGACGCGCGAGGCGCTGCAGCGCTCGCAGGCGACGCGCCGTTCATCATGCAAGCGGATGGACGCGGCTGGCTGTACGCGCCGACCGGCATCATCGACGGACCACTTCCCACTCACTACGAGCCCGAAGAGTCGGTGATGCAGAACCCGCTCTACGCACAGCAGTGCAACCCGGTCCGCCTCGAGTGGCGACGGCGCGACAACCCGTACCACGCGGCCGCGCGCGATCGCCGCTTCCCCTACGTGCTCGTCACGTTCCGGGTGACCGAGCAGCACACGGCGGGCGGCATGAGTCGATGGCTCTCCTGGCTCTCCGAGCTCCAGCCCGCGATGTTCTGCGAGATCTCGCCGGAGCTCGCCGCGTTGCACGGCATCGAGAACGGAGGCTGGGCGACGATCCGCACCGCGCGCACGGAGATCGAATGTCGTGCGCTCGTGACGAAGCGAATGCACCCGCTCCACGTCGACGGTCAGACCGTCCACCAGATCGGTGTCCCCTATCACTGGGGTCACACCGGACGCAGCACCGGCGACGCCGCGAACGAGCTGTTCCCGCTCGTCGCCGATCCCAACGTCCGGATCCCGGAGAGCAAGCTCGTGACCGCGAACATCGTCGCCGGTCGGCGCGCGCAGGGCCGTACTGCGGTGATCGATGGCCCGCTCGGCGGCGACGACCCGGGCATCGACGCGCTGCTGCGCCGCGATCTTCGCAAGGAGCACTGATGCAGACGCTCGGATTCTTCACCGACACGACGCTGTGCATCGGCTGCAAGGCATGCGAGGTCGCGTGCAAGCAGTGGAATCAGCTCCCCGCCGACGGCTTCGAGCTCACCGGCATGTCGTACGACAACACGGCCGCGCTCGGCGCATCGACCTGGCGACACGTCACGTTCGCCGAGCGCCCACTGCTCGAACCCGACGGCGGCAGCCAGATCGCGTGGAAGATGATGTCCGACGTGTGCAAGCACTGCGAGCGCGCAGGCTGCCTCGAGGCATGTCCCACCGGCGCGATCATGCGGACCGAGCACGGCTCGGTCTACATCCAGCCCGACGTCTGCAACGGCTGCGGCTACTGCATCCCCGCGTGCCCGTTCGGTGTCGTCGCACGGCGCGATGACGATGGCCGCGCCTGGAAGTGCACGCTCTGCTACGACCGCCTGCAAGGTCAGCTCGAGCCCGCATGCGCGAAGGCGTGCCCGACGGACTCGATCGCATTCGGCCCGCTCGACGAGCTGCGTGCCCGCGCCGATGCCCGCGTCGCAACGCTGCGCGAGCGCGGTGTCGACGCTCACCTCTATGGCGAGAGCGCGCAGGCACAGCCCGGTACCGAGGGCCTGCACGCGTTCTTCCTGCTCGCCGACAAGCCGGAGGTCTACAACTTGCCGCCCGCACCCTCGGTGCCGACCAAGGGCGTCGGCCGCTCCTGGCTCGGCGCGCTCGCCGGTGCCGCCGGCCTCCTCGCGCTCGCCGTCGGCAGCGTCCTGCTCTCTCGCGAGGCCAACACATGACCGAGATCTCTCATCCCGTCCGCGAGAACCCGACGCCCGGCATCGGCGACGGCCGCAACCTCGATCCGTCGCGCGCCGACGAGCACGGCGAGGGTGCCTCCATTCGCGTCGACGATCCGGCGAGCGCGTGGCCGATCCCAGCCGACGCGCAGCCTCATCCCGATCGCGTCCCCACGGACACCTACTACGACCTCCCCGTCGTCAAGGCGCCGCCGTGGTCCGCCTACGTCCCGGCCTACTTCCATGCCGGTGGCCTCGCAGGTGCCGCCGCCTCTCTCGCCGGCGCGGTGCAGCTCCTCGGCAATCGCGATCACGCCGCGCTCGAGCGCAAGCTCCACTGGATCGCGATCGCGGGCGAGGCCGTCGGTGGCGCATTCCTCATCGCGGACCTTGGTCGTCCCGAGCGCTTCCTCAACATGATGCGCGTGTTCCGTCCCACCTCGCCGATGAACGTCGGCACGTGGATCCTCTCGGCGGCGGGCGCGACCAGCGGCCTCTCGCTCCTCCGCAGCCTCACGAGCCGCGACGCAACACCGCGCCCGACGTTCGCCGGCATCACCGGCGCACTCGCCGGCACGCTGCTCTCGACCTACACCGGCGTCCTGCTCGGCAACACCTCGATCCCGATCTGGCACGCCACGCGTAGGGAGCTCCCACTGTGGTTCGCATCGCTGTCGGCATCGAGCCTCGCGTCGACGCTCGAGCTGCTCGGCGGCTCGCCCAAAGCCCAAACCCGCCTCGTGCGCGCGTATAGCATCGTCGCCAAGGCGGCGTCGATTGCCGCGCAGAATGCCGTCGAGCGCAGGGCTGAGTCCGCCGGCGTCGGCGATCCGCTCCATAGCGGGCGCTCGGGCCAGATGTGGCGGTGGTCGCGCTGGCTCTCGTTCGGCAGCTTCACCGCGTCACTCTTCCCCGGCACCCGTCGCATCGCGGGCGCGCTTGGCACGGCGTCGGCGCTCCTCTCGCGCTTCGCGATCGCCGATGCCGGTCGCGCCAGCGCCGCCGATCCGCGCGCCACGTTCGAGCCGCAGCGCGCTACTGCTCGAGCATCGGCGTCCCCTCGTGAGCGATGAGGAGATCGTGCATGTCGTTCGCGTGATCTTCCTCCTGCGCAAGGATCCTCTCGATCAAGATGCGCGTCGTCGGATCCTTGTCGGCAAAGTACCGGATCAAGTCGCGATAGATCTCGATCACGATCCGCTCGGCGACCAGGTTCTCCTTGATCATGCCGACGAGGTTCGCGCCCTCGATGTACTGCGTGGCCGACCGTTGCGCTAACCCCTCGGGGTTCATGTTCGGCGTTCCACCGAGCTGGTTGATCCGCTCGGCGAGCCACAGCATGTGCTGCTCCTCGTCTCCCGCGTGCTCCTCGAACTCCTCTTTCACCGACTCGCTCGAGATGCCGGTCGCCACGACGGCGTGGTAGCGATAGCGCAGCACACAGACGATCTCCGTCGCGACCGCGTCGTTCAGGAGACGGATGGCCTTGTCGACCTCGCCCTCGTAGTTCGTCGTCACCGCGCCTTCCTCGAGGTGTTCCCTCGCGCGCTTCCGAATCGCCTCGATGTCCGTCACGAATGGTTGGCTCTCGGTCGCCATGCCCGACAACTTGCGGTCCCGCCGTGCGCGGTCAATTGGCGAACCGCTGTCGCGTTCGGAAGCCACGGCGCCTTTGCTGGGGTGTGGCTAGTAGGCCGAGACTACTGACACGTGTGTTACGCTGGTCCCGACATTCTTGCGGGGGACCGATGTTGAAGCAGATCCTCATCGCCGTGGCTGTGATTGCGGCAATTGGTGTTGGGCTCTTTCTCTACACCGCTAGCGACACCACCACTACTACGCGGCGGGTGTCCGCCGGGGAGCGCCGGAGGGAGGCCGCCGAGATGACGAAGATCATTCGCGAGTCATCCGCGACGTCCGCCTTCACGACGGCGGGCATGGAAGACGAAGTGCTCGTCTACGGTCATGGCAACGGTCAGGACTGCACGGTTGGAGACCTTGCATGGCTGCTCAGCATGAAGAACCTCCGCGCCCGGATCGAAGAAGATGGCTTCGTGAAGTTCCGGTGCGGCAACTTCGCCGCGGAAGCAACTCCGCCGTGGGATGCTGCTGCGCAGAGGCTCAAGGAGGAGGCGCTAGCAAAACTGCCCGCCGGTCCGAGTCGCGAGTTGCTACGTAAGGCACTCGAGCGCGGCGGAAGCCGTTGAGGGCTACGGGCGAGGCGGCGTGCCGGCGATCGCGTCGCGGCCATGTACGAACGACTGGGCGCGATTCAGCTCGCGCGCGCGCTGCGGCGACGGGATGATCAGCGTCGAGATGTCCGCCGCCAGCGCCTTTGCACGCGCCCGCGACAGGCGGCCCGCATCGTCGAGCAGCGCGCCACGCGCGGTACTCGCCGCGACCGTCGGCACGCATCGGCTCGCGCATGCCTCGGACCTCTTGGGCGCCCCATGCGGTCTTGCGCGCGACGAACAGGCCGGCGAGCTCGCCGCAGGCCGACGAAGACGCGCATCAGGTGTCCCACGTGGGACATGGGCGCTTGCGTCGTGGTCTCGT
>JABFXX010000065.1 GCA_013368795.1 Kofleriaceae bacterium | reverse complement strand
AAGTGCATCGGCATCGTGGCGCAGTAGCGTACGGCCGCGGCTCTCGACGCGTGCCGGGCCCTTTGGCTGTGAGACCATCGACCGCTTGGTGCACGTCGCTCGCGGTGGCGCAGGCGAAGGTCGAGTCGTAGATCTGAACGTGCGCGACGATGCCCTCGTCGTCGTCGAAGCCACCGATCAGGTAGATCTTGCCGTCGACCGCGACGGCCGCCGTCTCCTGGATCGCGCCGCGTGCGACCGCGGTGCCGCTCGACCAGCCGGCGACTTCGCCGACATCGGCGTCGGAGCTTGTCGTCGCATCGTCACCGCAGGCAGCCGCGAGGGCAAGCGCGGCGACGGCGCGCATGGCTAGGCGAACAGCTCGATCTGTGAAGTGAGCGGCCGCGTCGTGCCGAGCAGGTCGGCGAGATCGGGATACGGCCACGACAGGCGCGCTTCCTCGGGGAGCTTGCCGTAGCGCTCGACGTACGCGCGCAGCCACTTGCGCGTCGCCGCGTTCGCGTAGCCGCCGCCGGTGATCGGTCCGAGCTCGGGCTCGTAGCGCGCGCGGATCTGGTTGAAGCGGTTATCGCGGATGACCTTCGCGACGACCGAGGCGGCGGCGACGGATGCGTGCGCGTCCTCGGCACCGTCCATCGAGATGAACTGCGGATACTTGAGGCCGAGCGCGGCGAACATGCGCTTGCCGTCGGCGATGATCTTGTCGCACGAGGGCGCCTGGTCGATGAGCTTGCACGCGTGCTCGCGCTCGAGGACGTTGAGCTCGCCGCGGCAGACGCGCTGGTCGATCTCGGTGACCTCGATCTCGACGGTCGCGATGAACAGTGCCCTCGCGCGAACCTCGGCGGCGAGCTCGGTGCGGAGCGCGTGCGCGTCCTCGCCGGCACCGTACGCCTTCGAGTCGCGCAGTCCTTTGCGGGTGAGCGCCGCGGCGGCCTTGCTGTCGATCGCGACGGCGGCCATCACCATCGGTCCCACCGAGGGACCTCTCCCGGCCTCGTCGATCCCGAGCGTCAGGCGGTTCGGGATGATGCTGCGTGGCTTGCCCATGTCGTCGAAGCTATCGGTGAGGTGCGACATCATAGACGACTCCCGACGATCTCGAGCGCTCGAACGACACTGACTTCGACATCGAACATGCGGACATCGACGACCGCCCGCCAGTGATCCAGGCGCAGCGCGAGGGCGGTCAGCGCGTCCGTCGCGGCGCGAGCCAGAGGATCTCCGACCTCCCGGTCGAGGTCCGGGGCGGACCGGTAGAGCGCGTGATAGATCGCGTCCTCGGCGAGCTCGAGCCTCGGCACGTCGTTGCGGAAGAACGCCTCGACGTAGCCTCCCTCGAGGTAGCCGCGCAGGTACGCGCGCGCGCGATCGAACACGCGCGACATCGCGAGGCCGATCCGGTCGGCTGCCACGCGCTCGAGATCGCCGACGACATCGAACCCGAGTGCGACCTCGAGCGCGCGAGCGGCCTGCTCTGCCGTGCGGCTGCGCGAGGTCAGCTCGGTCGCGACGCGGCGGCGGCCCGACTCGATCGCGGTCTCGAATCCCGACGCGAGCAGCGCGATCAGGTAGTCGCGGTCGGCGGACGTCGCGGTATGCGACGAGAACGGCAGGCGTCGCGGCCTGACGAGATCGAGCACCTCGCGGGATGCGCGCCGATAGAGCAGCGCCATCTGTTCCGACAGCGCCTTGCGCTCGACGACGACGCCTTCGCCTGCGAACTGCGCCGCGCTCGCCGCGAGCTCGTCGCGTGCAGCCCTCGCTGCATCGGCCGCGTCGACCGCGCGGTGGCGGCTCTTCGCGACCACGGCCTGCGCCTCGGCGACGATGCCGCGCAGCGTGCGTGCACAGGCGTCGCGCTTGAGCTGCCGCGCCTGCTGGAAGAATCGCTCCTCGAGTGCGGTCGCGAGCGCAGGCCAGTTGCCGTCGCTGCCCTTCGGCGCTCGCTTGTGCTCGAGCGCGTGGCGCGCCGAGACCGGGACGATCGTCTCGACGAGCTCGCCGAGCGAGCCGCCGATGAACTCGACGACCTCGGTCACCTCCGAGTCGCTGAGCTGGTCGGCCTTGTTGAGCACGCCGAGCACGCGCTTGCCCTCGTCGCGGATCGACTGCAGCGCCTTCTTTTCGCTCGCCTTGCCGCCCTGCGACGCGGTGAACACCCAGACGACGGCATCGGCCCTCGCGATGAACGCGCGCGCGGTCGCCTCGTGCTCGGGCTGGATCGAGTTGAGTCCAGGCGTGTCGACGATGTTGATCTTCTCGAGCTGCGGCAGCGGCACGAGGATCTCGACGCGATCGATCTTGCGCGCGTCGTCGGGAGTCAGCGCACGGAGGTGCTCCATCAGCGCGTCCCAGCCGAGCTCGAGCGTCGTGCCGTCGAGCCTGATGATGCGCCCGCCGCGCTCGCGGCCGTAGCGGACGACGTTGATCGTCGCGGTCGTCGGCGTGATTCCCGTCGGTGCGACGTCGGCGCCGATGAACGCGTTGACGAACGTCGACTTGCCGCTCGAGAACTCGCCCATCACCGTGACGAGCAGCGGCTGGTCGAGGTTCGCGGCGGCACGCGCGGTCTCGCCGACGAAGTGGCCGAGCTCGCGCCGCGACTCGACGACGCGCTCGAGGAACGCGGCCGTCTCGCCGATCTCCGACGACGATGGTTCCGGCAGCTCGGCGGCACGCGCTTGCGCCAGGATCTCGCGCGCCTTGCCGTGATGAGGCGTCGTGCGCAGCGCGGCGAGTGCGCTCCTCGCGGCCGCCTGCGGATCCGCCTGCAGCGACAGACCGGCGAGCAGCACGTGTGCATCGACGTCGTCGCGCGCCGCGGCCAGCTCGAGCAGCGCACGTGCGGCATCGGGCTGCGTCGAGACCATCGCGAGGCCGCGCGCGACGATCGCCCGGACGTCGCTCGGATCTTTGCCGAGCAGATCGTTCGCCCATGGTGCGGCGCGCGTCGTGTCGTGCGCAGCGATCGCGGTATCGACGGCGGCCCTCAGCAGCTCGAGACCGGCGTGGCCGTCGAGCGAGAGCGCGCGGTCGTAGCTCGTCAGCGCGGCGTCGAGGTTGCCGATCGTGCGATGTGCCGCCGCGACCTTCGCGTGGAGCTCGGCGCGCCGCGGCTCGAGCTGCAGTGCCTCGAGGTAGAACCCGTGCGCGCGCATGGCATCTCGCTCGGCAAGTGCGGCGTCGCCCTGCGCCACGAGGATCTCCGTGCGCAGCTCCTTGCCGAACGGGGTGGCGTCGGTCTCGACAAGTGAACGGGACTTGGCGAGGTGCTCTCCCGCGACCGCCGGCGTGCCGTCGACGAGCGCGAGTCGGCCGAGGCCATAGAGCGCGAGCGCCGGGGGATTCTCGGCGACTGCCGCCCGCTCGAGGTGGCGCAGCGCCTCGTCGTGAGGACCTCCATCGGCGACGAGCGCCTCGCCGAGCGCCGCCCTCGCATCGATGTCCTCACCGTCTTCGACGACGGCCTTGCGAAGCTCGCGGATCGCCTTGTCGAGGTCGCCGCGACGTCGCCACGCGATGCCGAGCCCACGATACGCGTCCGCCAGGATGCCGCGGTCGCCGCCGGCCTCGGCGATAGCCCGTGCGAGTGGTGTGATCGCGGTCTCGTAGAGACCCTGCGCGACGAGGGCGAGCCCGTTGCCGAGCAGCGCGGCCGGGTCCTGACCGCGCAACTTCAGCGCGCGCTCGAACGCGTCTTGAGCCTTCTGCGGCTCGTGGTTCGCCAGCCGGGCTTCGCCGAGGACGATCAGAGCCTGGCCGTGATCAGGTTTCACCGACAGCAGCGCCTCGAGCGAGTCGATTGCAGCGGCGATGTCACCCTTCGCGAGAAGCTGGCGCGCCTGGTTCAGCTGGTCGCGGTACTCGTCGAGAACGAGCTCACTGGCGAGATCGCCGAGCCGTCGTTCGAGCCGGGACCAAAGCGACATGTCGGCAGCCTACCATTCGATTTGCAGGGGCGTTTGGCCGTATGATGAATGGATGCGACGCTGGGTGCTGGCCTTCGCTTTGATTGGTTGTGGCGATGTCAACAAGTTGACCGATGCAGGATTGCCGGATGCGTACCAGGCGGATAGCCCGAACGTGGCGATGTGCGCGACGGGCGAGACGGTCTGCAACGGTCTGACCTGCGCGGACACGATGACCGACGAATTCAACTGCGGTGGCTGCAACAACCAGTGTCCGCCGTCGCAGACCTGCGAGGCCGGTGCGTGCACGGCCGTCACGACCTGCAAGCAGGTGCACGATCTGAATGCGACAGCGCCGGATGGTCTGTATCGCTCGCCGGCGAACGTTCCGTTCTACTGCGACTTCACGAACAACGTCGAGTACGCAGACTTCCGCGTCGATGTGGTCACCGCGACGCCGACGGATTACGTCCTCGTCACGGGCGCCAACCTCGCCATGCCGACGTTTGGAAGAGCGTTCCTCGAGATGTTCAACGCACGTGGCGGTATTCCTGCGCTGTCGACGTTCAACGCCGGCAACTGCTGTGTCGCCTCGGCCACGAATTTGCGCCTCAAGACGAACGGGGCGTTCTCGTTCGTGGCCGCGCCGGCCCAGCAAAGCTGCGCGTTCAGCTTCACGGCGGACACCACGTATTCGTTCAGCCGCTCGCAGACGATGGGCTTCGTCAACTCGCTCCCGCTGGACTTCTTTGCCCTCAACCCGCCGACCGACGCGGCCGGGTGCGGCGACGACGCGAACCCCGCGTTCTTCGTGAAGTCGCGCCCGGCTCTGTAACCCGCTTATCATCGGCCCATGAAGTGGATCGCCTTGTTCGCGGTGCCGCTGCTTGCTGCATGCGGCGACGATCCGTCGGCAACTCCCGACGCACTCGTGTGTGGTGCAGACGAGATGGTCTGCGGCGGCACGTGCGAGAAGACCATGACCGACGAGGCGAACTGCGGCGGCTGCGGAACGCAGTGCACCGCGCAGCAAGCCTGCGTTTCCGGCTCGTGCGTCGCGGCGAACATTCACTGCGCGCGCGTGCGCGAGGCCGATCCGGCGGCGCCCGACGGCACCTACGTGAACCCGGCGAACAACGACGCGTTCTACTGCGACTTCACCAACGGCGTCATGTACGACGACCTCATCACGGCGCCGTACGCGAGCACGCAAGCCGACCACACGCTCCTCAGCGGCACCGCGCTCGCGGCAGATACGACGCTGCAGAAGGCGTTCATCGGCCTGTTCAACGCGGCCGGCGGCGTTCGCAGCGCGGGGACTTACACGTTCGGCAACTGCTGCGTCTACGCGGGCCCAGGCGCTGCGCTGCTGTTCGACGGCAAGCCGCTGTTGCCGTTTGGCGACGGTTCCCCCGCCTGCGAGAGCGCGGGCGCAGACAAGATCTACAACTACACCCTCGACGGCTCGACGACGGGGAACGTCGTTGCGCCGCCGCTACCCGCCGACTACTTCGCGACCCACCCGCCCTCGCAGGGCACGATGTGCACCGACAACATGAATCCGGGCATCTTCTACAGGAAGCGCGCCGGGCTGATGTAATTAGCGCGAAGCGGTGAACGTGGCGGGCGCCTTGCGCAGGCCCAGGCCGATGTTGAGCTCACCGTCCCACGTACCGTCGACGATGCGGTCGGCGATGCCGTCCTGATCGTCGTCGACGAGCAGCGCCTCGCCGGTGACGAAGCGGAACACGTCGAGGTTCATCGCGGTGAACCGGCCGTGCACCGTGTTGACGATCGCGTCGAGGCCGCCCTCGCAGATGCCACGCAGCTCCGTCTCGTGGCCGACGCAGACGTTGAGCGCGCACTTGCCGGCGATCGTGTGCGCGAGCGCCGAGCAATTGATTCCGTTGCCGAGCGCGGTGCGAATGTCGGCGCCGAACAGCTGCACGCTCGCCGCGTTCACGCCGGTCCACGCGTAGTCGCCGATGTTGAGGCCGAAGTGCTGCTCGCCGAAGCCGAGCGCGCCGCCCTCGGTGACCGTGATCGTCGGGTGCTGCGTGAGCACGTCGGCGGCGAGGCCCGTGATCGGCACTTGCACGTCAAAGCCGGCCGGTGCGAAGTCGATCCCGACGAGCGTGTGCGTCGCCGTGCCGGGCTCCATCGCGAGCGTGCTGTCGATCTGGAACTGCGTGAGCGCGGTCTCGGCAAGCGCGGCGACCTCGCCGGCATACTGCTGCAGCGTCTTGCCGTTGATCTTCACCTTCGCGAGCTCGTCGTTGATCCAGCCCTCGAGCCGGTCCTTGATGAAGCCGGGGATGACGTTGTAGAGCGCGCCGACGGCCGGGACGCCCGCGTGATCGGCGGCGTCGACGAGCGCCCTCGCCGGGTTCGTCGAGAACGTGCGCAGCGTGACGACGGCAAACTCGACCTGCGGCGGCAGCAGCTGCTCGACCGTGAAGTCCATCCTCGACGCGACCTCGTACGGCCCTTCTTCGCCGGACTGCGGGATGGGGTTCTCGGGAGTCCCGAGCCCCGAGCCGTAGCCATCCCCATCCCCGGGGCCGTTGGTTCCACACGCAGCAACGAGGCACAGAACGAGCGCGCGCTTCATGGCCGAGCACCTTCAGCAAGGGCTCTGCCAGGGGATAACCGCTCGGAATCACACGCTCAGCGTCCGGTGGCGCGAGGAGGCCCCACACCACCGTGCCCACGCCTGATCGCGGCTACTTCAGTTGCCGGTCGTGTCGTCGGCGGGCGCTTCTTCGGCAGCCCAGATGCCTTCGCGAAGCTGGCGCAGCGCGGCCAACGTCGCCTTGACCGACCCGATCTGCGCGGTCGTTGCCGTGCGCAGGTCGCCGATCTCGCCGGCGCGCTCGCGGCGCTCCGCCATCGTGCGGTCGAGGATCTCGCTGATGCCCTTGTAGAGCGTGTTGCCGGCGTTCGACACGAACTCCGACAGCCGCTTCGCGAAGTCGTCGATGCACTTGTCGAAGTGCGGCTTCATCGCCTCCGCGGCCTTGAGCACTGCGGCGGGGACCTTCTCCTTCGCCTGCACGCGGATGTCGCCTGCGATCTTCGACTTCAGCACGATCGCGAGGATCGGCGCGGCGAGCGTGAGCAGGCCGCCGGCGAGCGCGTTGACGAACAGCATCACCGTCGTGCCGAGCGCGCCGACCGCATAGATGCCGACGTCGTACTTGAACGAGTCGACCGTGATGTCGACCTGCGTGTCCTGCGGACCGAGGCGCTCGGCGAGTGCGGCCGCCGCGGTCGCGACGTTCTCGTTCGTGATCGCGATGACTTCCTCGGCGAGGTGCTCGAGCATCGCGGCGAGCTTGGCGCCCTCGACCTCTGCCCACTCCTTGAACTTGTCCTCGATGAACGCCGGCAGGTACGTCTTCACGTCGTCGGCATCGACCGAGTCGATCTGGATCGGCAGCGCGCGGACGAACGCCTTCGCGAACGCCTCGAGGTCGAGCTCGACCTGGTTCTTGATCGAGCTCGCGTCCGCCTCGATGCGGACGTGCAGATCGTCGAGCTTGCGCTTGCTCGCGTCGAGCTGCTCGCGGACCGCGAGGATCCGCTGCTCGAGCTCGCCGATATCGAGGTCGTACGCGCGCATCCGCACGCCGAGGTTGTTCTCGAGGTAGCTCGCCGTGCGTGCGGCGTCGGTCGCCGCGTTATCGAGGATGACCTGCGCGCGATCGCGGGCGAGGAACCGCTCGAAGTACTTCATCAGCTCCGGCATCCCGCTCTCGGGATCCTTCGTCTTCGCCCAGTCCCTCGCGGACAGCGCGAACACGACCGGATCGTGCGTGATCTGGCCGAGGCCCTTCTTCACGTAGTCGACGACGGCGATGCGCTCGTCGGGGGACAGCATGTCCATCTTGCCGAGCACGAAGATCAGGCGGTCGCGGGCGTTCTCGAGCACGCGCGAGCGGAGGAACTCGCGCTCGCTGTCCTTGAGTGCCTGGCCTGCGTCGAGCAGGAACACGACGGCGTCGGCGCGCGGCACGTAGCCGTACGTGACCTCGGCGCGCTGCTCGTTGAGGTCGTTGACTCCCGGCGTGTCGACGAGGACGACGTTGTTCTGCAGCATCTCGCTCGGGAATCCGAGCTCGACGAACGCGACCTCGTTGGCGTGGCCGCCGGCGACCGTCACCCACTCCTTGAGCTGCGACGGATCGAGGTCGCGGCTCTCCCCGGTCGTGAACACGACGCGGGCGCGCGCCTGGTCGGCATGGATGACGTGGTTGATCGACGCGGTCGTCGGCGTGATGCCGGTCGGCAGGACATCCTGACCGAGCAGCGCGTTCACGAACGTCGACTTGCCGTGGTTGAACTCGCCGAGGACGACGAGGTGAAACCGCTCGCTCTCGAGCTTGGGGATCCGCGTCGTGCGGATGTCGCGCGCGAGCGTGATCATGCCGACCGATTCGGCGACGTCCGCGAGCTGCTGAAAGCGATTGATGATCTCGCGCTTGGCTTGCTTGTGATGCTCGAGCAGGATCATGGCCTCTCCCTAGAACACGCTGATGAGCTCGGATACCTGCTTGTCGACATCCGCGAGCGTAGGCTTGCCCGTCGGATCCTCGCCGGAGACGTGCGCGTACAGCGCCGAGCCGGCGAACAGGCGGAGTGCCTGGACCCTCTTCGGGACGTAAGGGTGCGAGCGGAACAGCTCGGCGTAGCGACCGATACCCTTCTTCACGTCGGGCAGCGCGCGCAGGTACTCCTCGGCGTTGAACGCGGAGCCCTTGTCGAGACCGAGCTCGAGCCGGACGATCGAGTGGAGCGTCTTGTCGAGATCGCGGACCGCGAGCAGCGACGCGCGATCGCAGGTGATCTCGGCGCGGCGCGACCACGCCTGCAGCGTCATGATCGCGGGCTGGATCACCCAGCGCACGAAGAACGCCGCCGACGTGTTCAGGTAGTGCAGCGCGGTTGTGTAGAGGATGTGGCCGTTCTGGATGTGAGCGAGCTCGTGCGCGATCGCGGCGACGAGCTCGGTGTCGTCGAGCTTCTCGGCGAGCTCGAGGTTGACGATCAGGTGCGGCGCGTCCTCGGTGCCGAGGACCTTCACCTTGAGCGACGAGCTCGGCGCTGCGAAGATCACGGGGACGCGGACGCGAAGCGCATTGCCGGCGACCTTCGCGGCCTCGAACACGCGCGGATACTGCTGGTCGGTGACCTTCACGGCGGTCCCGAGCAGCTCGGTGCGCGCGACATCGCGCCATAACCGGGTCGTCGCTTCGAGCGCCATCGTGACCGGGC
Organism: Kofleriaceae bacterium; assembly: GCA_013368795.1. GTDB lineage: Bacteria > Myxococcota_A > Polyangia > Haliangiales > Haliangiaceae > JABFXX01. The sequence goes on along the minus strand of JABFXX010000065.1, from coordinate 79,281 downwards.
GGGCGGCGTTCAGCGTGCGGCGGAACCTCCGCTCACCGGTGAACGCATAGGCCGCGCCCTCGCGTGCCTGCTGCTCCATCGCGCCGCGTCTGGCGGCGATCCATCGCGCGAAGTCGAACTCGACGCCTACCGACATGCTCGGGTTATAGCACTCACGTTTCGGAACGGCCCTTGATCCGGGCGATGCGTCTGCGCGCGATCGCGAGAAACACGACGCCGAGCAAGACCGCAAACCACAGCGTCGCGAGCCGCGTGAGGAGTGTCGCCGCGACCGCGGTCGATGGGTCGAGCTTGCTCGATCCGCGGACCAGCGCCAGCGTCATCGCGCCTTCGGTGACGCCTAGTCCACCGGGTAGGAACGACAGCGCGCCGGCGATGGTCGTGCCGGCATAGATGACGGTCGCGAGGCCGAGCTCGACGTGTGCGCCCGGGAAGGCATCGCAGATCAGCGCAAAGCCGATGCACTCGCAGCCCCAGGCCGGCACCGCGATCAGCGTCGCGAGGAGGAGCGGCCACGGCCGGCACAGCGACGACAGGCCGACGAGCGTCTCGTGCAGAGGAACGCGCATCCGGCGCAGCCGGGCCGGGCTCGTGACGAGATCGATCAGCCAGCGCGTCGGCCGCTGCCAGGCGAGCATCACGAGGCCCGCGCCGATCAGTGCGCCGGCGGCAATCACGAGCCGTGCGTCGACGCCGTAGAGCGCGACACCGACGACTGCGAGCGAGAGTAGCGCGATGAGGTCACTCACCCGCTCGGCGACGACAATCGGCGCGGTCTTGGGCGCGGGCACGCCGTGCATCTCGCGCAGCAGGTAACTCTTCACGAGCTCGCCGAGCTTGGCGGGAGTGATCGACAGCGAGAGGCCCGCCATGAACACGATGCCGCTCGAGGTGGCGGGGACCGAGACTTCCTGCCGGCGCAGATACATCTGCCAGCGGAAGAACCGCAGGATGTAGTTGGTGAGCGCGAGCGCACAGGCGGCGGCAAACGCCGGCCATGCGAACCCGCCGAGCCGGTCGCCGATCCCGCGCAAGTCTCCGAGCATGGAGAATGCTGCGACGCCGATGACGGCGGCGATCACCAGCCAGAGCCAGCGGCGTGCCACGACGCTTCGTACCACGCCTTGACGGTGCTGCGCCGCGCTCGGTAGCCTGCCGTCATGAGCAAGTCGGCGAGCATTTTGGTTGTGGACGACGACCCGGAGATCGTGGCGATGCTCAACACCCGACTCTCGAAGCGGGGCTACCGCGTCTCGACCGCCAGCGACGGCACCAAGGCCCTCGAGCTTGCCAAGCGCGAGCGTCCCGACGTCGTGCTGCTCGACGTGATGATGCCCGGCAAGTCCGGCTGGGAGGTCGCGCGCGCCCTGAAGCAGGATCCGGTGACCCAGACGTGCAAGATCGTCATGGTCTCCGCGATCGGCGAGAAGACGAACGAGATCACCGCACCGATCTACGGAGCCGACGCGCACGTCGACAAGCCGTTCGAGTTCGAGGCGCTCGAGAAGGTGATCGCCGGCCTGCTCGCAGCCTAGCTTGCGAGCCCGTCTGTTCCGGATAGGCGAGCGGTTCGCGAGCCGACATAGAAGGAGACTGCAGACGTAGCGCGAAGCGGTACAGGCTCCTAGAGCTTCGCGATCGCCTTCGCGGCGCGGCCGTACCAGGTGCTCTTGGAGTCGACGATCGACATGATCGTCCGGTACTTCTCCTTCGCGGCGGTCGCATCGGTCTCCTTCTGCGCCTCGTTGTAGAGGTCAGACGCGACCGACTCGAGCTTCTGGCGCACCATCGTCAGCGCCTCTGCCGTCGAGCCGAGCTTCTCGGCGGTGATGACCGCGTTGCGCGCGCGAGGATAGTTCTTCGCGGCCATGAAGCCGATCGCCGCCTTCGGCGCGACCTGCGCGAGCTTCGTCTGGAGCTCGTCAGTGAACGCGCCGCCGACGTTGCCATCGTAGTTGATCGCGCTCTGGAGCTGCTCGTACGCGTCGACGGCTTTCGCCGCCGGCGCCATGCCCGAGCTGTAGGACCGGCCGAGCTTCGCGTACATATCGGCGGTGCGGCGCAGGTCCTTCGCCTCGTCATCCTCGGCGGACTTCGCGGCGGCGGCGAGCACGCTCGATGCGTCGCCGAACTTCTTCGCGCGGTAGAGAGACTCGGCCTTCGTGCGCGCGCTCGACGAATCGGTCGCAGCTGCCGTGCGCGTCACCGTCCTCGCCGGCTCGCGCTTCTTCTCGACCTTCGGCTCGACCTTCGGCTCGACCTTCGCGACGGTCCTGGGCTCGGTCTTGGCGACGGTCTTGGGCTCGGTCTTCGCGACGACTTTGGGCTCGACCTTGGGCTCGGTCTTGGCGACGGTCTTCGGCTCGACCTTCGGCTCGGTCTTCGGCTCGGTCTTCGCGGTCGTCACCGGCTGAGGCGTCGGGGTCTTCGTCGTCGGCTGCGTCGCGGTCGGCTCGGTTTTCGCGACCGTCGTCGGTTGCGTGGTCGTCGGTGCGGTCGGCTTCGGCGTCTCGATCGCGGTGACCGAGGGCTCGACCTTCGGTTGCGCGCCTTCAGCGCCGGTCGTCGCGGCGGGCACCGCCTTGGGCTTCTCCGAGCTGCCGGACTTCACGATCGCGATCGTCGCGATCGCGGCGAACAGCGCGAGGCCCGCGCCGCCGAGGATCAGCTTCGTGCGCTTGCTGAGCTGCGGCTGCGAGTACCGCGGCTGCATCTGCACGCCGTCGAACGGCGTCGGCGGGACATGAGCGGTCGAGCCGTCGCCGCGACGATTCTGCGTCTGGATCAGCAGCATCTGCGCGTGGACGGAGTGCGGTGGGATCTCGGTCGCCTGCGGGTACTGGCCGAACATCGGTCGCGCCGGCTGGCCCGAGAGCGAGCCCTGCGCGAGCGGATTCATCCCGCTCATCGGGACCATTCCGCTCGAGCCGTTCGCGAGCGGGTTGGTCATCCCGTTCGCGAGGACCGGATCGCCGAGCATCGCCGGCGCGGCGGGCGCGGTCGGCGGGCGATTCGCCATCGGCGCGAGCGGCATCGTCGCCGACGTATGCAGCCCGGCGAGCGGGTGCGCGGCGGGCAGCATCGACGGGATCGGCGGCGGCTGCGTCGGTGGACGAGCCGAGCGCAGTGGCGTCGGCGGAGGCAGCGTCTTCGGGCGCGGCTGGATCGCGCGCGGCGGCGGCATCTCCTCGACATCGACGATGTCGGGCCGCATCGGCTTGCCCGCGACCGTCGACATCTCTTCGTCCTCGCTCTCGAACGCACCGAGGTTGCTCGGCGCGCGCGTGCGAGCCGGGCCGCTCGCGTGCTCGTAGCGGAAGACGGTGTTGCCGATCTCGATCGTGTCCCCGTTCGCGAGCATGAACGGGTTGTCCTCGATGTTGCCGTTGACGACGGTGCCGTTGCCCGACCCGCGATCGACGATGACCCACGCGCCGTCCTCGTGGCGCAGATCGAAGTGCTTGCGCGAGACCGCGATGTCGGTGAGGACGACGTCGTTGTCGATCGCGCGACCGATCGTGTACGTCTTGCCCGGTCGGATCTCGATCTGCCGGCCGCTGTCGTTGCCGGCGGTGATGAGGAGGCGCGCGGATTCTGCGCGCAGCTGCGTGACCGGTGCGAGCGCGGGAACGTTCTGATCGTCGACGGTGGGCTCGTCGAGCTGGCTCGCGCTCGTGTTCGTGACGCCGGTGTTCTGACGGCGCGAAGGCTCGCCGCCGAGCGCGCGGATCTTGTCGGCGACTTCACCTTGCTCGACGGTCGTGCTCGCCTCGTCCTCCCACGGCGATTCGATCGTCGTCTTCTCTTCCTCGTCGCCCTCGTCGCCAGCACTCAGGATGGGCTTCGCCCGTGGCACAACGTGCGCGGTCACACGTTGTGGCCCTCCAGAATTCGGAGCCCGGCCCATCGGGTGAAATTGTACGGTTGGTAACGATATCGATCAATGACACCGCTACAGAGGTGTCCTACCTTTCCCGCCATGGATATCCCCGGCAAGATCATCGGAATCGGTCAGAACTACCGCGCCCACGCCGCCGAGATGGGAAAGGGAATCCCGGAAGAACCGCTGATGTTCCTCAAGCCTCCGTCGGCAGTCATCCTCGATGGCGGTGCGATCGAGCGTCCCTCCGGATACGAGCGGGTCGATTTCGAGGGCGAGCTAGGCGTTGTTATCGGGACCCGCGCAAGGCGCGTTTCTCGTGCCAACGCGCTCGATCATGTCCGCGGCTACACCTGCGTCAACGACGTCACCGTCCGCGACCTGCAGAAGAAGGACGGCCAGTGGACCCGCGCGAAGGGCTTCGACACGTTCTGTCCGTTCGGGCCGCGCGTCGTCCCCGGCCTCGATCCGACGAGCCTCCACATCACGACGCGCCTGAATGGCGTCGTGAAACAGAGCTCGTCGACGAGCGACATGATCTTCGACGTCGCGACGCTGATCGAGTTCGTGTCGCGTCACATGACGCTCGAGCCCGGCGACCTCATCACGACGGGCACGCCGTCGGGCGTCGGCAACCTCAGCGTCGGTGACGTCGTCGAGGTCGAGATCTCCGGCATCGGCGTGCTCAAGAATTCGGTCGTGGCCAAACCGTGAGCTCGCTGCCCGCCGACGTACTCGTCATCGGTTTTGGCGGCAACGTCGGCGACGAGGCCGCGATCATCGATCGGTTCCGCAACGCGCGGGCGGCGTTTGCCGCGTTGGGCGATCTGCGCTCGGCGCCGCTCTATCGGACGGCCGCCGTCGGCCCGGCGCAGGCGCCATTTCTCAACACGGCGATCCGCGTTCGCGTTGCCGGCGCGATCGGCGAGGAGATCATCGCCACGGTCCTCGAGATCGAGCGCCTGCTCGGGCGCGACCGGCGCACCGAAGCCCGCTGGGGGCCGCGCAAGATCGATCTCGACGTGCTCGCGTGGGGCGAGCGCATCATTCGCACGCCGGACCTCGAGGTGCCGCATCCTCGGCTCTCCGAGCGCCGGTTCGCACTCGCACCGATGGTCGCGCTGTTCGGCGACGACCTCGTGCTGCCGGGCATGACCGAATCGATCGGTGCGCTCGAGCGACGTGCACACGACCAGGCTCTCGACGAGATCGCCGCTAGCTGGTGACCAGGCGCGCGAGGTTGCCGCGGTGCGTGTACACGAGCAGCGCGAGCGTCGCGAGTGCGAGCAGCGAGATGTCGAGCGTCATGCCGGTGATGAACGCGTAGAGCGTCGCCGACGCGATACCCGATAGCGAGCCGAGTGCGGGCACGCGCGTGCGGCCGGCGACGACGAGGAACACGGCGATCGCGACGACCGCGAGCACGGGAGCGATCGCCAGGAACACGCCGAGCGCGGTCGCGACACCCTTGCCACCCTTGCCGCCGAGGAACGGCGAGAAGCAGTGGCCGAGGATCGCGGCGAAGCCGGTGAGCGCGACGATGTGCTCCCAGCCGCATAGCTCTCGGGCGAGCCATACCGCGGCGGCACCCTTGAGCGCATCGAGCGCGAGCACGACGAGGCCGCTGCCGAGCCCGATCACGCGGGCAACGTTCGTCGCGCCGATGTTGCCGCTGCCGCGCTCGCGGATGTCGACGCCCTTGCGCTTCGCGAGGATGACGCCGAACGGGATCGCGCCTGCGAAGTAGCCGGCGACGATGACGAGCAGCGGAGTCACGAGATCAGTGTAGCTAGCCCGCTGGGCTCGCCCACCACCGTTTTATCTGCTCGATCGCAGACGTGCGCGGTAGCCCCGCGGGCAGCGTGTCGAGGAACGTGCGCCCGTACGTGCGGGTCACGATGCGCGAGTCGAGGATCGCGACGATGCCGCGATCGTCTCGCCGGCGAATCAGCCGGCCGAAGCCCTGCTTGAGTGCGATCGCGGCGGCGGGGAGCTGGATGGTCTGGAACGGATCGAGGTGCGCCTCGGCGCACGCCTGCATGCGCGCCGCGATCAGCGGATCGGTGTGCGGCGAGAACGGCAGCTTGTCGATGATGACGAGGCTGAGCGCGTCACCGGGCACGTCGACGCCTTCCCAGAACGAGGACGTCCCGAGCAGCACCGCGCCCGGCGTCGCACGGAATCGATCGACGAGCGCGGCGCGCGGCGCATCGCCCTGGACGAGCCGCGGATACGGCATGCCGGCGAGCCTCGTCGCGGCGTCGCGCAGCGCGCGGTGCGAGGTGAACAGCAGGAACGCGCGGCCGCCCGTGATCTTGAGCAGCTCGAGCGTGCGCGTCGCGGTCGCTGCCGAGAACGCGTCGTCCGCCGACGGTGCGGGCAGATCGCGCGGCACGTACAGCATCGCCTGGCGCGCGTAGTCGAACGGCGACGGCACGAGCAGCTCGTCGGCCTCGTCGAGCCCGAGCCGCTTGCGCTGATACGAGAAGTCGCCCGCCGCGGCCAGCGTCGCCGACGTGAAGATCGGCGTCGGTCCCGACGAGATGATGTGACGGCGCACGAGCTCGGACACCTCGATCGGCGACGCCGTCAGCATCGTGCCGGTCGGCCGTGCCTCGCCCCAGTACACGTGGCTGCGCTGGCGCTGCTCGGCGATCATCGCGAGGTCGTCGCGCAGCTCGCGTGCCCGTCGCGCGAGGCCGTTGAGGCTCGCCCGCGCACCGGCGTCGTCGGTCGGCTCCTCGTCGGGCGGAGGCTCGGACTCGGCCTCCGCCGTGCGCGCGAGGTCCTCGAGCGCGGTGTCGAGCTTGAACCACGCGTTCTGGCGGTCGGGCTGATCGAACAGACCCTCGGGCAGCGGCACGCGCGTGTCTCCGTCGGGGCCGATCAGCGCGCCGCGCACGGCCGAGAACAGCGCGATGCCCGCGCGCTCGACCGCCTGGATCGTGTCGACGGCATCGCGGCCGGTCCATAGCGGCATCCGCGCGAGCGCGAGGTGCGCGTCGCGGACGAGCAGCGCGAGCTTGTGCGTCGACACCCGCGCACCGAAGTGCTCGGTCGCGACATCCTCGAGCTGGTGCGCCTCGTCGAAGATCACCGCGTCGTGCTCGGGCAACACGCGCGCGCCCGGATGCGCCGCACGCAGCGCGCGGTCCGCGAAGTACAGGTGGTGGTTGACGAGGATCAGCTCCGCCTTCTCGGCGAGCCGCCTCGCCTGCGTGACGAAGCAGCGCTCGAAGTACGGGCAGCGCGGGCCGATGCGCGCGTCGGGCGTCGTCGTGACCTCGGTCCACAGCGGCGCCGACTCGGCGAGCCACTCGACCTCGGCGCGGTCGCCGGTCTGGCTGGTCTCGCTCCAGTCGACGAGCGCGGTCAGCTGCTCGTTCACGCCGCTACGCGACACCGTCTCGGCGAGCCGTCGCCTGCACACGTAGTTCGCGACGCCCTTCAGGACGACCGCGTTGAACGGACGCGCGAGGATCGTGCGCAGCAGCGGAATGTCGTGCCGCGCGATCTGATCCTGCAGCGCGCGCGTTCCCGTCGACACGACGACGCGCTTGCCCGACTGCAGCGCCGGAATGAGATACGCGAGCGTCTTGCCCGTGCCGGTGCCGGCCTCGACGATCAGCGGCCTGTTCTCGTCGAGCGCCTTACCTACCGCGCGCGACATCGCGCGCTGCTCGGCGCGGTCCTCGTAGTGCGGAATCGCGCGGGCGAGCCCGCCACCGGGTGCGAGCAGATCGCCGGCCTCGCGCGCCATCGCCTGACCGCGCGCGTCGTCCTGCGCGAGCTCGGTCACTTGGTCCGGGCCGCCTTCTCGGTGTGGCCACTCGTGCCGAACCGGCGCGCGAGCTCGTCGAGCACCCGCTCGATCGGAATGTTGCGCGCGGTCAGGCCGACCATCACGTGAAAGATCAGATCGGCCGTCTCGTACACGACCTTCTTCTCGTCACCATCCGGCAGCTCGGCGGCGAGCTCGCCCGACTCCTCGGCGATCTTCTCGAGGATCTTCGGCATGCCCTTCTCGAGCAGCGACTTCGTGTAGCTCTTTTCGCCCGTCGAGGAATCGCGCCGCGCGATCAAGACCTGCGCCAGCTGTTCGAGCACCCCGACCGCAGGCACGCCGTCGTCGTCGGGACCATCGTCGCGGTGAAAGAAGCACGTCGTCGCGCCGGTGTGACACGTCGGTCCCGCGGGCAGCGCGCGCACGAGGATCGTGTCGGCGTCGCAATCGATGCGCAGCTCGACGAGCTTCAGCGTGTTGCCGCTCGTCTCGCCCTTCTTCCACAGCGCTTGCCGCGACCGCGACCAGAAGTGGACGATGCCGGTCTCGCGCGTCAGGCGCAGCGCCTCGGCGTTCATCCACGCGACCATCAACACGGTGCCGCGCTGGGCGTCTTGTACGACGCACGGCACCAGACCGCGATCGTCGTACGTCGGCTCGACGGACACGCCTAACCATCGCTATCGACGATCCTCATGTCAACGTTTGTCGAGCTTCGGACGCCGATGCGCCGGAATCGTAGTGAGGCCAACGATTCGGCCTCACGCTCGTCAGGAGCGGATCGCGAGACCGCGGCCTGCGAGATACGCCTTGGCCTCGCCGATCGTGTGATGGCCGAAGTGGAAGATCGACGCTGCCAGCACGGCGTCGGCGCCGGCTTCGAGGCCATCGGCGAGGTCGGCGAGCTTGCCGACGCCGCCCGATGAGATCACCGGGACCGAGACCCTCGACGACACGGCACGGATCAGCTCGACGTCGTAGCCCTGGCCGGTACCGTCGCGATCCATGCTCGTGACGAGCAGCTCGCCGGCGCCGAGGTCGGCGCAGCGCCGACACCACTCGACCGCGTCGAGCCCCTCGGGCGTGCGGCCACCGTGGCTGAAGACCTCCCAGCTACCCGCGTACGGTGCGCCGGAGCTCTGGTCGCGACGCTTGGCATCGACGGCGACGACGATCGCCTGGTTGCCGAACCGCGCGGCGATATCGGCGACGAGCTGCGGGTTGCGGATCGCCGCGGTGTTGACCGCGATCTTGTCGGCGCCCGCGAGCAATAGATTCTCGGCGTCCTCGATCGAGCGCACGCCACCGCCGACGGTCAGCGGCATGAACACCTGATCGGCGGTGCGCCGGACGATGTCGAGGATCGTCGAGCGGCCTTCCGGCGATGCGGAGATGTCGAGGTAGCAGAGCTCGTCGGCGCCTTGCGACTCGTACGCGGCCGCCTGCTCGACGGGATCGCCGGCATCGCGTAGCTCGAGGAAGTTGATGCCTTTGACGACGCGGCCATCCTTGACGTCGAGGCACGGGATGAGGCGGCGGGCGAGCATCACGAGTCTCCGTGGCAGACGCGCGCCGCCTCGGCGACGGTGAAGCGCTTGTCGTAGATCGCGCGGCCGACGACGACCGCGGCGATGCCGGCCTCGCGCAGGCGTGCGAGATCGTCGAGCGAGCCGACGCCGCCGGACGCGATCACCTCGCAGTCGACGCTGCGCGCGAGCTGTGCGGTGACCTCGACGTTGGGGCCGACGTGGAGGCCGTCGCGAGAAACGTCGGTGTAGAGGAGCGCGGCGGCACCCCACGCGGCGGCACGGCGGCCGAGCTCGATCGCGGTGACATCGCCGCTCGCGGTCCAGCCGTCGACGGCAACGACGCCATCGCGTGCGTCGACCGCGACGATCACGCGGCCGGGATACGCGCGACACGCTTCCTCGACGAGCGCGGGCGAGCGGACGGCGGCGGTGCCGAGCACGACGAACGACGCGCCGAGCGAGAGCACGGTATCGATCGCGGCGCGATCGCGGATGCCACCGCCGACCTCGACGGGGAGCGGCGATGCGGCGACGATCTTGCGGACGAGCTCGAGCTGCTGTGGCGAGCCGGCGAACGCGCCGTCGAGATCGACGACGTGCAGGCGATCGGCGCCATCGCGCGCGAGCTCGGCGACGAGCTGCGGCGGATCGTCGTGGAACACGGTCGCGCGATCGCGACGACCTTCCTCGAGACGAACGGCCTTGCCGCCGAGCAGATCGATCGCGGGGTAGAGCTTCACGCCGCCTCCACGAACGCGCGAAGCAGCGCGAGGCCGACGCCCTGGCTCTTCTCCGGGTGGAACTGACACGCGAACAGGTTCTGCGTCTGGATCGCGGCGCAGAACGGCTCGCCGTGCTCGGCCTCGAGCGCGACGATCTCGCGATCGGCGGGCACGACGCGATAGCTGTGGACGAAGTAGACGTATGCGCCGTCGGCGAGGCCGGGCACCGGCTGACGCGCGCGCACGCGGTTCCAGCCCATGTGCGGGATCTTGAGGCGCGGATCGCTCGGGCGCAGGCGCGTGACGGTGCCGCGCAGCACGCCGAGGCCCGCGCAGTCGCCTTCCTCGCTGTGCTCGAAGAGGATCTGGAGTCCGAGGCAGATGCCGAGGTACGGCGTGCCCGCCGCAATTCGCTCGCGCAGCACGTCACCGAGACCGCGCTCGGCGAGGCCCCTCATGAACACGCCGAACGCACCCTGGCCCGGCACGACGAGCTTGTCGGCCTCGCGCACGACGTCGGGATCGCGCGTGACGACGACATCGGCCCCGACGTGCGCCAGCGCGCGCTCGACGGAGCGCAGGTTGCCGGAGCAGACGTCGAGGACCGCGATCACTTACGTGAGAGTACCCTTGGTCGACGGGACCGCACCGCCCAGACGAGGGTCGATTCGCGTCGCCGCATCGCACGCCCGCGCGAATGCCTTGAAGATGCATTCGATCATGTGGTGTGCGTTTCCGCCGTAATGGACGTTCACGTGCAGGTTGCACTGAGCCCGCGTCGCGAACGCCGAGAAGAATTCCTTCGCGAGCTCGCAGTCGAACCCGCCGATCCACTTGCCCTCGAGACCCTGGACGCGCCACACGAACGCGGGCCGGCCGCAGAAGTCGACGGCGACGGTCGTCATGACCTCGTCCATCGGCAGCGTCGCCCAGCCATACCTCACGATGCCGGCGCGATCGCCGAGGGCCTGCTCGAACGCGCTGCCGAGCACGAGGCCGATATCCTCGACGGTGTGATGGGCGTCGATCTCGATGTCGCCGGCAGCCTTGACGTCGAGGTCGAACACGCCGTGACGCGCGAACGCATCGAGCATGTGCGAGAGGAATGGAACCGGCGTCTCGATCGTGCGCTTACCCGTGCCGTCGAGGTCGAGATCGACGCTGATCTGCGTCTCCTTCGTGTTTCGCTCGAGGCGGGTGCGACGTGCCACCACTCCTTGTATCAGCCTCCCTCCAAGCGTACAACGATCCACATGCGCGCCTATGTCCTCGTCGGTTGTGCTTTTTTTGCGTTTTCGTGCGGTGGCGGCTCGAAGCCGAAGACCGTCAAGAACCCGAAGCCCGAAGAGGATAGCGGGCAGACGGCACCCAAGCCGGAGACCGAGGCCGATCGCGAGGCGAAGCGCCTGGCGCAGGCTCACGCGATCATTCCCGAGGGCAGCAAGTGCCTGCCGACCTCGCTGAAGGAAGAGGGCGCGCCGCGCCTCGAGCTCGCCGCGAGCGGCGCCGATGCGCTGCTGTGCGCGCAGGATCAGGATCCTTCGCGCCTGCTCGGCTCGGTCGGTTGCTGGAAGGTCGACCTCGCGACGGGCGGCCTCGAGTATCGCGAGCCGCAGATGCTGCCGGGCCGCGGCATGATGGTGAAGCTCGACGGCCAGTGCGCGCGCGGCTACTGCCTGCCCGCAGAGGCGAAGGTCTCGGGCAGCGAAGCGCACATCGCGAAGAACATCGACGGCACGAAGGTCGCGGTCCTCGTCGGCGACGACGTTCACATCTTCAACGCCGAGAACAAGTCGCACGAGTCGTCGTTCTCGATCCGCGGCGACAAGGGCGTGACGAACAACCCGACCGCCATGCACTTCGTCGGCGACGCGATCGTGGTCGAGGGTGCGGACGAAGGACCTTTCTCGTCGGTGTGGGTGTTCAAGACCGACGGCACCGCGGTCGGCCCGGTGACGAGCCTCGGTGGCGGCGACAAGCAGATCTCGACGTACAAGGGCTCGCTCTCGATCCTCGACAAGACGCGGATCGGCGTCAGCGAGCGCGGCATGGAGACGCTGACGACGTACCAGGTCGACAACGGCGCGCGCGCGAAGCTCGTGCGCAAGGTCCCGAAGTACTCGTGCAAGCCGGCCGAGCTCGACGCGTACTGGCACGGCGGCGACAAGGTCACCGACAAGTGCAAGGGCAGCATCGAGAAGGCATCGGGCAACCTGATGGGCGCGACCGCGGTCGCCGGTGCGAAGAACTTCCTCGTGCTCCTGCGTGGCCCGCGCCTCGGTGAGCTCGGCGTGCTCGACTCGAAGTCGCTCGCCGAGAAGAAGGCGATCAAGCTGCAGTGGTGCGAGGGCGGCGCGGCGGCCGACGCCGGCGCTTCGGAGGAGTAACGATCGTCGCGGCGATCAGCGCCGCAGCGACTGCACGCGTTCGCGCGCGCTGTCGACCTCGTGCTGCGGCATCTCGCCGACGAGATCGAGGGACGCGCGCTGCTCCCTGCCGGTCTGCGCGTCACGCGCCTTCACCTGCAGGATGCCGCTCGCATCGAGCTGGAACGTCACCTCGATCGACGTCTCGCCGCGCGGCCGGCGAGGAATGCCCTCGAGCCGGAGGTCGCCGATGACGACGTTCTTGTCGAGGCGCCGCGACTCGCCCTGGCACACGATGATGCGCACGCTGTCCTGATCGTCGCGCGACGTCGTGAACAGCTTGCGGATCTCGGCGGGCACGCGCGAGTTGCGGCGGATCAGCTCCTCGCAGAATCCCGCGACGGTGCCGATGCCGAGACCGCGCGGCGTCACGTCGAGGACGACAGGCGCGGGCATCGCCGGCGCGGGCATCATCGGAAGCGCCGGCGGCGGCGTGAATGCCTGCGGGCCAGGCGCCTGGCCGTACATTGTCTGCGCGGGCGGTGCCGGCGGAGGCGGCGGCAGCGGTTGCGACGTTGCCGCGCGCGCGGGCGCGAACGCACCGAGCCCCTGCGCGGTCGACGCCGGCGAGGGCTCGGGCTCGAGCTCGAACGTGCCCTGCTCGGTCGGGATGTTCGAGAACGCCGTCTCGAGTGGATCGACGATGACTCTCGCCGACTGATCGTGCGCGATCTCGTCGACGACGATCGTCTTTGCCTGCGGCGGCGCGACCGGCACCGGCGGCCGCACGGTCGGCATCGCGCCGGTCTGCGGGCGCACCGGCGGCATCGCGCCGGTCTGGGGCCGCTGCGCTGGCGGAATCGGCGGACGCTGAGCCTGCACGCCGGGCGACGTCGTCTTGCCCGACGGAGGCGTCGGCGGCATCTGCACGATCGGAATGCCGAGCGAGGTCTTGGCCGGCTGTGTCTTCGTCATCCGGCCGATCACCGGCTGTGCGCCCGGCGCGACGACGGGATTTGTCGCCGGTGTGCGCTCCTCGAACTTGTCGTGATGCTGGCCCTTCAGCGTGTAGCGCTCGGGCGCCTCGTTCGGCCGCCGGACCTGCTCGTAGCCCGACGTCGTGCGCTTCGCGCGGCCCGGCGCGCCGGGCACGAGCTCGAGTAGATCGGCCTGCGGGACCGGGACCTCGGTGACCGACGAGTCCTCGCCACCGAACGTCTTGGTATCGGTGGCCTCCTCGAACGATGCGGCCGGTACCTGCGACGACCGCCGCCGAAGCACGCGCTGGAGCGCGGTCGCCTGGAGCGCGGCGCCGGCTGCGACGGCCTCCTCGGGATTGACGTCCGTGCGCGGCGCCTTGTTGAAGAACCTGGCGACCTGATCGCGGACGTACGGGATCTTCGTCGTGCCGCCGACGAGGATGACGTCGTTGATGTCGTCGACCGACAATCCGGCGTAGTTCAGCGCCTCGCTGCACACCGGGAACGTGCGGTCGATGATGTCGGCGACCTGGCCGACGAACTCGTCGCGGCGGATCTCGATCTGCAGATCGAGCGGCTTGCCCTTCGGGCCGTACGCGATCTCGTCGACGCGTACGACCGCACGCGAGCGCCGCGACAGCTCGATCTTCGTCTGCTCCGCGACCGCGCGCAGGCGCATCATCGAGACCTCGTTCGTGCGCAGATCGACGCGGTTCTCGACGAGGAACTTCTCGACCATGCGATCGACCAGGCGCTCGTCGAGATCGTCGCCGCCCAGGAACGTGTTACCGGCGGTGCCGAGCACGCTGTAGACCTGATCTTCGAGGCGGAGGATCGTGATGTCGAACGTGCCGCCGCCGAAGTCGTAGACCGCGATCGTCTCCTTGAGGTTGCGCGTCGCGCCGTACGCGAGCGCAGCGGCCGTCGGCTCGTTGAGCACGCGCACGATGGTGAGGCCGCCGATCGAGCCCGCGGTCGCGGTCGCCGAGCGCTGCGCGTCGTTGAAGCTCGCCGGCACGGTGACGACCGCGCGCGAGACCTCGCGGCCGAGCGCCATGCTCGCAACGTTGCGCGCGTGATCGAGGACGATCGCCGAGATCTCGGGCACCGCGAACTCGCCGCCGCGCGTGACGACGACGGGCGCCTGGTTCGCGCCTTCCTTGATCTGATACGGCATGCGCTGGCGCGCGGTCTGGACCTCGGGCGAGTTGAAACTGCGGCCGATCAGGCGCTTGACGCTGAAGATCGTGTTCTTCGGGTCGATGACCTTGCGCTGCTTCGCGGGCGCGCCGACGACGACACCGCCGCTCGGGTGAAACGACACGACCGAGGGATGGATCTTGTAGCTGTTGGCGTCGGCGAGGACAGCGGTCGCACCACTGGCGTCGGTATGGGCGATCACCGTGTTCGATGTGCCCAGGTCGATGCCTACGATGGGGTCGCTCACGTCGAGATCTCCAGCTTATCTTCGCGGGCCGATCGTAGCCAAGATTCGGTCGTACCAACGTTCGAGGCTTCGTCGGAACGGCCACATCCAGCCGTAGGACGGCCCCATGAACTGGTCGATCACATACTTGCGGTGCCGCTCCGTGCGGACGTGCGCAGGACCGTAGACCTCGGCGGCGGCCCGGATCGTCTCGGCGTAGGCCTCCATCTCGAACCGGGCGCGAAAATAGGCCAGCCCCGTCGGGAGCGGCAGCAGCACGTAGAGCACCGCCATCACCGGCAGCGTGTACCTGCGAAATTGCCGGAGGTGGACCGCCTCGTGGCGGAGCGTGACGTAGCGGGCGTCGGCGTCCCAGTCGTCCCAGTCCGCGGTGACGTAGACCGTCTTGCCGATCGTCGTCTGGAACGAGTCGAGATAGCTGCGCATCCGGCCAAACGTGACGACCACGAGCGCGTGGTGGATCGCGCGGTGAAAGCGCGAGTCCTGCTTCTTCACGATCCGGAAGCCCGGGATCTCGGCGCGCAACGCATCGACGAGCGCGGCGTAGCGATCCACGCCGGCATCGTAGCAGACGGGAGTCGCACGTCACCGATTGACGATCGCGACTCAGATCCGTAGCGTTGCCGGCTCCGTGGCCGTCGATCTGTCCAAGCTCAATCCGCCCCAGCGCGAGGCGGCGGGCCACGGTGGTGGGCCGATCCTCGTCCTCGCAGGTGCCGGCTCCGGCAAGACGCGCGTGATCACGTTCCGGATCGCGAACCTGCTCGCGCAGGGCATCCCGGCGCGCGCGATCTGCGCCGTGACGTTCACGAACAAGGCGGCCGAGGAGATGCGAGAGCGCATCGGCCACCTGCTCAACGACAAGAAGGTCGCCGACGAGCTGACGATCGGTACGTTCCACGCGCTCGGCCTGCAGATCCTCCGCTACGAGCGCAAGGCGCTCGGCTTGCCGCGCGGCTTCGCGATCTACGACCAGTCCGATCAGCTCGGCGCGTTGCGCGAGGCGATGCGCCACCTCCACGACGGCGATCGCCGCTACGACGTCAAGGCGATCCAGACGCGCATCTCGCTCGCGAAGAACGCGTTCATCGGTCCCGAGGAGTACAAGGGCAACCCGGCCGACGACTACGACGCGATGACGGTGCAGGTCTACCCGAAGTACCAGGAGACGCTGCGCTCGTGCGCTGCGTTCGACTTCGACGACCTGATCGTCGAGCCCGTGCGGCTGTTCCAGAAGGACGCCGAGGTGAAGCGCCGGTGGTCGGAGCGCTTCCACTACGTGATGGTCGACGAGTTCCAGGACACCAACAAGGCGCAGCTGCGCATGGTGCAGGAGCTCGTGTCGATGCACGGCAACCTGTGCGTCGTCGGTGACGACGATCAGTCGATCTACAGCTGGCGCGGCGCCGACCCGACGAACATCCTCACGTTCGACCGGCTCTTCCCCGGCGCGAAGATCGTCAAGCTCGAGCAGAACTACCGCTCGACGAAGTCGATCCTCACCGCCGCGAACGAGGTCATCGGCAACAACAAGGATCGCCACGGCAAGACGCTGTGGTCGCAGCTCGGCGATGGCGAGCTGATCACGCACGCGGTCGCGAAGACGCCCGAGGACGAGGCGAAGTGGATCGCGAACGAGATCCGCCGGCTCGTGAAAGAAGGTCGGCGGTGGAGCGACATCGCGATCCTCTATCGCTCGAACATCCAGTCGAAGATCGTCGAGGAAGAGCTGCGCACCGCCGAGGTCCCATACGTGATGTACGGCGGCCAGCAGTTCTTCGAGCGCAAGGAGGTCAAGGACGTCATCGCGTACATGCGCGTGGCGTTGAACCCTCGCGACGAGCTCGCGCTGCGCCGCGTGCTCAACTATCCGGCGCGCGGGATCGGCGCCACGACCGTCGACAAGCTCGTGCTGCATGCGCAGGCGAACCAGAAGACGTTGTGGGAGGCGCTCGGCGAGGCGGAGGCCGCAGGCGTGCACGGTGGCGCGAAGACCGCGATCGGCGAGTTCGTCGAGATCGTGAAGAAGCTCGGCAACGCGTTCGAGTCGGGGCACAACGTCGTCGAGTCGACGAAGAACATGATCGAGGACATCAAGCTCTACGACGACCTCAAGCAGGCCGCCGCGAGCATGTCCGCCGCGCAGCGCCGCATCGACAACGTCACGGGCCTGCTCAACTCGCTCGAGCGGTGGGCCGCCAAGGGCAAGGGCAACCGCGAGCTCGCCGCGTACCTGCGCGCGCTCTCGCTCGACTCCGGCGATGACAGCAAGCGCGAGGGCGGCGACAAGATCGTGATGACGACGCTGCACGGCGCGAAGGGCCTCGAGTTCCCGGTCTGCTTCATGATCGGCCTCGAGGAGGAGCTCTTGCCGCACGCGCGCACGCTCAACCCGCAGGCGACCGACGTCATGGACGCCGATCACGCGACCGACGTCAGCGAGGAGCGCCGGCTCTGCTACGTCGGCATCACGCGCGCGCAGCGCAAGCTGTACCTGACGCGGGCGTGCACGCGCATCAGTCGCGGCAGGGCGATGCAGCGCACCCCCTCGCGCTTCCTGCTCGAGATCCCCGACGAGCTGCTCGAGATTCGCGACCTCGGCGAGGAGGCGCGCCAGCAGGTGCCCGCCGACGAGGTGAAGAACTTCTTCGCGAACTTTAACTTCGACGACTGAGGGCATGGGATCGCGCGCACCTTGGCCGCGAAGGACTCGCGGATGACTGAGGGCTCGGGGCATTTCGCAGCGGTTGCCCCGTAGCTGTCGCACCCTGTCCTGCCACGCGAGGTCGCGTCCGTGTCAGCGGCCGTGTGGCCTGACTGCGGAAGATCCTGTGGTAGATCGCGCGCATGAAGAGGAATGCACTCCTGTGCGCAGCCCTCGTCGCGGGATGCGGCGGCGGCAACAAGCCGGTGGCGCCCGAGCTCGGCTCGACGCATGCGACGAACACCGATCAGACGACCGGGACGCCTGCGACGTCGGCGGCGGATCCGAACCTCGCGTTCCGGCTGTCGTACTCGAACCCGGGCGGCATGTGGATGCCGGCTCAGATGACGCTTCCGCAGCACGTCGAGACGTTCAAGAAGATGGGCGTCGCGATGGGCTCCGAGGTCCTCGCGCGGCCGCTCGAGGAGCCGCTCGCCGCGATCGTCCAGCTGAACGGCTGTACGGGCTCGCTCGTGTCGCCTGACGGTCTCGTGGTCACGAACCACCACTGCGTGCAGGGTGCGCTCCAGTACAACAGCAAGCCCGAGTCGAACCTCGTCGAGAACGGCTTCCTCGCGAAGACGCGCGAGGAGGAGCTGTCGGGCGGGCCCACGCAGCGCGTGATGGTCGTCCAGGCCTACAAGGACATCACGAAGGAGATGCGCGACGGCCTCGACAAGATCAAGGATCCGGTCGCGCGCAAGGACGAGTCGGAGAAGCGGCTCAAGCAGCAGATCGCGGCGTGCGAGAAGGATCGCCCGTGGATGCGCTGCCAGGTGTCGAGCTTCTTCCGCGGCGGCATGTACCAGCTGATCGAGATGCTCGAGATCAAGGACGTGCGCCTCGTCTACGTGCCGCACCGCGCGGTCGGCAACTACGGCGGCGAGATCGACAACTGGGCGTGGCCGCGCCACACCGGTGACTTCTCGTTCTATCGCGCGTACGTCGGCAAGGACGGCAAGCCGGCCGAGTACTCGCCCGACAACGTGCCGTTCAAGCCGAAGCACTGGCTGAAGGTCACGACCGAGGGCCTGAAGCCCGGCGACTTCGTCATGGTCACCGGCTATCCCGGTCGCACGAGCCGCACGAAGACGGCCTCGGAGATCCACCACTCCGTCGAGTGGGAGCTGCCGTACACGCTCGCGTCGCTGCAGGAGAGGTACAAGCTCGCCGAGTCGCACATCGGCGACAAGAACGAGACTGCGATCAAGGCGACGACCATGAAGCAGGGCGTGCAGAACTACGTCGAGAAGTACGAGGGTCTGCTCGAGGGCCTCAAGAAGGGCAACCTCGTCGCGCAGAAGGACGAGCTCGACGCCAAGGTGAAGGCGTGGGCGGCGCAGCCCGGCCACGAGGAGTACAAGACCGCGATCGACAAGCTCGAGCAGCTCCTCGCCGACGAGTTCCGCACGGCGCGCGTCGACTTCGATCGCGAGGCGGCGTTCGGCGGCAGCAAGCTGCTCAGCACGTCGCTCAACCTCACGCGCTGGGCCGAGGAGCGCGGCAAGAAGAACGAGGATCGCAAGCCCGGCTTCCAGGATCGCGACATGCCGCGCGCGCTCGCCGGCCAGAAGTCGTTCGCGCGCACGTTCGACCGCACGCTCGATCGCGAGGGCTTCCGCCTCCAGCTCGTCCGCGCGCTGCAGCTGCCCGAGGCGGATCGCCCGTGGCTCGCGACGCTGCTCGACGCGAAGAAGGGCCAGAAGATCGACGAGGCGCTGATCGATAAGACGCTCGACGCCTGGTACAAGGCGACGACGCTCGAGGACGAGAAGCTGCGCACCGAGCTCCAGCAGAAGGGCACGACGAAGCAGCTGAAGGCTTCGAAGGATCCGTTCGTGAAGGCCGCGCAGCGCCTGTGGCCGACCGTGAAGGCCGAGGAGAAGAAGGACGACGCGCGCGAGGGCGAGCTGCTGCTCGTCACGCCGTACTACGCCGACGCGATGAAGCAGGTGCTCGGCGGCGTGCTGTCGTCGGACGCGAACTCGACGCTGCGCATCACCTACGGCACGGTGAAGTCGTTCAAGCCCGAGTCGAAGGACCCGGCCGACGTGCCGTTCACGACGGCGACGCAGATCCTCGCGAAGAACACCGGCACCGAGCCGTTCGACGCGCCGAAGAACGAGCTCGACGCGATCAAGGCGAAGAAGTTCGGTCCGTACGCGGATGCCACGCTCGGCGGCGACCTCCCGGTCTGCTTCCTCAGCGACCTCGACATCACCAACGGCAACTCGGGCTCGCCGACGCTCAACGAGAAGGGCGAGCTCGTCGGCCTCGCGTTCGACGGTACGAAGGAAGGCAACGCGTCTGACGTCGTGTTCAACCCGACCACGACGCGCACGATCCACGTCGACGCGCGCTACATGATCTGGCTGATGGACACCGTCGACGGCGCCGACCATCTCGTCAAGGAGATGGGGCTGCAGCCGCGACTGTAGTTCCGGTCAACCTATCGCGGGCGAGTCCGACGTATCTCGCGTCGGCATCGCCCGCGAGCCATTTTCGGCCCAGCTTCGCCGCGACGACCGCGGTCGTGCCCGAGCCGACGAAGGGATCGACGACAAGCTGACCGGGCGCACTCGATGCGAGGATCAGCTTCTCGATCAGCGCCTCGGGCTTCTGCGTCGCGTGCGGCGTCTTCTCGGCCATGCCGTTGCAGATCACCGGCACCTCGATCACGTCGCGAGGCTTCGCGCCGAGCGGATGCGGCTCCCAGCGATCGCGCCGCACGCCGCGGCCGTACTGCGAGTTCACCGCCTGCACGCGCGCGGGATAGCGGGTCGTGTGGCCGTTGTACGGCACGCGCACGGCGTCGACATCGAGCTTCGCGTCCTCGCCGCGCAGGTGGATGATCGATTCGTGCGAGCGGCCCCAGTCGCGGCCGAGGTTCGCCTTGTTGCGGTAGTACCAGACGAGCCAGCGACAGCCGGCGAATCGCTTCGCGCTCCTCGCCTTGACGTCGGCGAGGATCTCCGAGAACCCGCAGACGTACGCCGAGCCATGCGGCGCGAGCACGCGCGCGACCTCGGCGAGCCAGCGATCGCACCACTCGACATAGACCTCGAGTGATTCGAACTCGTCCCAGTCCTCCTTCGCGATCGCATACGGCGGGTCGGTGACGACGAGATCGACGCTGCGATCGGGAAGCTTGCCGAGGAGCTCGAGCGCGTCGGTGTGCCACAGCTCGCCGAGCGCGTCCTTGTGCGCGCGCGTCGGTCCCGGCTTGCGCAGGTCGCGCGGCAGCGGCAGCTCGCGATCGACACGGGGTGGACGCTTGGGCACGGTTTCGCGCATCCTATCGCCGATGTCTCGTCCGGACCAGGCCATCCATCCGACCGCGATCGTCGACGGTCCCAACACGCACGTCGGCGCGGACACCCGGATCTGGCACTTCACGCACGTGATGGCGGGCGCGTGGATCGGCAACCGCTGCGTGATCGGCCAGGGCTGCTACATCGGCAAGGTCCGCATCGGTCACGGCTGCCGGATCCAGAACAACGTCTCGATCTACGAGGGCGTGACGCTCGAGGACGATGTGTTCCTCGGCCCGTCGTGCGTGTTCACCAACGTCAAGCATCCTCGCGCGCACGTCCAGCGCAAGAGCGAATACGCGCGCACGCTCGTGTGCAAGGGCGCGACGATCGGGGCGAACGCGACGATCGTCTCGGGCGTCACGATCGGCGAGTACGCGATGATCGGTGCGGGCGCGGTCGTCACCGCGGACGTTCCGCCGCACGCGCTCGTCGTCGGCGCGCCGGGCCGTCGCATCGGCTGGGTCTGCGCGTGTGGCGAGACGCTTCCCGCCGACATGAAGTGCACGCGCTGTGGCGATCGCTACGCCGAGCTCGACGGCCTCCTCGAGCACACCCCGAGCGATCCGCTGTCGAGCACGCAGGAGACGCTGCGGACGGATTAAGTGCGGTAGTGGTGCTTCACGCGCGACCACAGCTCGATCGGATCGAAACCGAGCAGCGCGAACGGATGCGCACCCGAGTCCTTGAGTGCGCCCTGCGCGCGATGCGCGAACGACGACGCCCGCTGCCGCGCCGACTCGGGCAGCATCGCGGCGAGCGCGCGACCTGCGCGGCCGGCCATCGCGGCGACCGCTGCACCGCCGAGCAACCCGAGCAGCCAGGCGGGCGCGGGATCGATGATCACGCGCTTGGCGTTGAGCTCGCGCGCGAGCTGATCGCTCGGCCCGGTCAGGATCTTCATCAGCGTCGCGCGCTCGAGGAACAGCGCGATCGACGGCTTCGCGAACCTCTCCTCGATCGCGCTCTGCACGCGCTTGGTGCTCTTCTCCCAGTCGCGCGCGAACGCGGTCTCCGACACGAGGTCGGCGATCGCGCGGTGCTGCGCGGCACGCGTGATCTGGCCGCCTTCCTTCACCGCGATGATCGACGTGTGGATCTTCGAACGATCGTCGTCGATGACGTACGCAGCCAGCGCGGTGCGGTCGGGGACGAGCAGATCGAACGTGCGCTGGATCGGCTCGGCATGCGGCGCCGGCAGGATGTCGAGCAGCGAGGGCTCGGTCCAGATGCCCTTGCCGGCGTGCTTCTTCAGCACCCGCAGCGCCGTCAGGCCCTGCGAGGCGCCGTCGTGATCGAACTTCAGCGCCGCCTCGATCTCCGATGACAGCTCCGCGATCGCGCGCTTGTCGAGGACGAGCACCGAATGCACGCCGAGCGCCTTGGCGTACGCCTCGAGTGCGGCAGGCGTCACACCGGTGAGCGGCGGCGCGGGGTCGAGCGTGCCGCGTGCACCTTCGCCGGCGACGATCACTTTCACGACGTTTGTCGGTCCGCCGTCGACGATCACCAGCGCCCACTTTGGGTGATTCATCACACGGGGTGGCACCAGCAGACGCCAACCATTTCGCCAGTGTCGGGCATCGAGATCATGAAGCTCGAGCTCGGGCGCGATCACGGGAGCAGCTTACTTGATTACCGGTTTTTGTCGGGTGAGCATGCGCCCATGTTGAAGAACACCATGCTTGCTAGTCTATTGATCATGGGTGCGTCGGGAGTTGCCGCGGCCGGCGGTTCGCCGGGCTCGCTCGGCGTCGGCGCAGAGTTCCAGCTCAGCGGATTCGGCGGCGCTTCCGTCAACTACGACGCCGGCGACTTCCATGTCGGCGGCTTCCTCGGATTCCACGATCCCGAAGGTGACGACAACACCGAGTTCGACCTCGGTGCGCGCTTCTACTACCACGTGCACTCGACCGCGATGTCCGACTTCGGCGTCGGCGGCTCGTTCAGCGTCGTCAACGTGCCGGGTCCGACGCCGGCTGACCCCGAGGCGCGCGACACGGGCGTCTTCATCGAGCCGGGCGTGCAGCTGCGCGTCTTCCTCGCGTCGAACGTCGCGGTGAGCGCGAACGTCGGTCTCTCGATCGGCGTCGTCGATGCGAGTGGTGTGGACGTCACCGGTCAGACGATCGGCGGCGGTCTCCACTACTACTTCTTCTAGCCGTCAGTTAGCGCCGTCGTCGCCGCCGCCCACCGTGGCGGCGAGCACGACGTCCTGAGCCTTGACCTTCGAGGCGTCGAACTTCCTGGCGCCCTCGATCATCTTGTCGATGGTCTTGTCGAAGTCGGCCTTCTCATCCTTGCCGGCTTTGACGAAGCGCAGCGGATTGACCCGCGCGACGACGATCGGCTTCAGGTAGCCGCTCGTCCAGCCGGCATCCTTGAGCTTCTGCACGGCCTCGCCGACGAGCTTGTCGAGCTCGAGCAGCTTGTCGGCGTGCGCCTCGCGCATCTTGAGGCTCTTCGACATCGGGCCGGTCTCCCACGACTCGCACTTGCTGACGACCGAGTTGTACGCGCCGCCCGAGAACCGCGCGTTCTTCTCGTAGCAGATGCCGATCGTGACGAGCGACGGCTGCTCGAGCTCGAACGAGAAGGCCTGCTCGCTGCGATCGTCGTCGTCGGCGACCGCGCGCGCCATGCGGATCACCTCGAGCGCCTTGTCCTTCAGGTTGTGCGCCTTCTCGGTGTTGAGCGCGAGGATGCGGAACGCGATCTCGTGCTCGGGCATCACGAGCGCGACGATCGTCTTCGCGCCGAGCGTGTTCATCGCGGACAGACGGTGCATGCCGTTCGGCGAGATGAACCCGCCATTGCCGTCCGGAACCGCAATCACCGGATCGAGGAACCGTCCGACCTTCGGGATCACCGCCGCGAGCCGCTCCGCGTGCGCCTTCGAGAGCTCGCGCTGATACGGCGTCGGCTTCACCTTGTCGATCGGGAGCGCCGCGAGCGCGACCCAGTGGCCACCGAGCGGTTCGCGATAGACCGCGAGCGCGTTGCCACCCGCGGCCTCGATCTCCTTCTGGAGCTTCGTCACCTCGGCGGGCGGTGAACCTGCTGCAACTTCCTCGGCCGTGAGCCCCACGGACCCAGCAGCGGCCTTCACCTTCTTCTTCCGTGGAGTCGTCGCCTTCTTAGGCGCAGCGGCTTTGGCTTTTGCCATGGCTAGGACTCTAACCCTGCTACCTTCGTACCCGTCATGGCTGCGACGTCGTTTCCGAAGTCCGAGATCAAGATTCTCCTGCTCGAAAACATCCACCCGGTCGCCGCCGAGGCGTTCGCCGCGGAGGGCTTCCAGGTCGAGACGCTCAAGGGCGCGCTGCCCGAAGCAGAGCTCGCCGAGCGAGTTCGCGACGCGCACATCCTCGGCATCCGCAGCAAGACGCAGGTCACGCCGAAGGTCCTCGACGAGGCACGTCGCCTGCTCGCCGTCGGCGCGTTCTGCATCGGCACGAACCAGATCGATCTCGCGCACGCCAATCGCCGGGGCACGCCCGCGTTCAACGCGCCGTTCTCGAACACGCGCTCGGTCGCCGAGCTGATCATCGCCGAGATCGTGATGCTGTCGCGTCACCTCGGCGATCGCGTGCGCGAGGTCCATGGCGGCCAGTGGAAGAAGGTCGCCGTCGGCAGCCACGAGGTGCGCGGCCACACGATCGGCATCGTCGGCTACGGCCACATCGGCAGCCAGATCGGCGTGCTCGCCGAGGCCTTCGGCATGCGCGTCCTCTTCTACGACATCATGGCGAAGCTGCCGATGGGCAACAACCGCGCGTGCGCCACGCTCGACGAGGTGCTCGCGCACTCCGACTTCGTCACGCTGCACGTCCCCGAGACGCCGGCGACGAAGCTCATGATCGGCCACGACCAGCTCGCGCGCATGAAGAAGGGCGCGTGCCTGCTCAACGCGAGCCGCGGCACCGTCGTCGACATCGACGCGCTCGCCGCCGCGATCAAGAGCGGCCACATCGGCGGCGCCGCCGTCGACGTCTACCCGAGCGAGCCCGAGACCAACAGCGACGGCTTCCAGACGCCCCTGCGCGGCCTCTCCAACGTGATCCTCACGCCTCACATCGGTGGCTCGACCGAGGAGGCGCAGGAAGCGATCGGCAAAGAGGTCTCGGCCGCGCTGATCAAGTTCGTCAACACCGGGTCGACGACCGGCGCCGTCAACTTCCCGCAGGTCGAGCTTCCGGTAACGAAGCAGGCGCACCGGATCCTCAACGTGCACCGCAACCAGCCCGGCGTGCTTCGCGACATCAACAAGATCGTCTCGGACCTCGAGGCCAACATCCGCGCCCAGCTGCTCGCGACCGACCCCGATATCGGCTACCTGATCATGGATCTCGATCAGGACGTCTCGCAGGACGTCAAGCGGGCGGTCGCTGCACTTCCGGCGAGCATCAAGACCCGCATCCTCTTCTAGGTTCTCGTCGCGCTGCGTCAGCGGTTGGAGCAGCGTCCACGTGCGGGGCAAGTCGGAGGTTATCTGGCAAACTGTCATCGCTCGTGCACATCTCCGTCTTCGACATCTTCAAGATCGGCATCGGTCCTTCCAGCTCGCACACGGTCGGTCCGATGCGAGCAGCTCGGCGATTCGCCGAACGACTCGAGGCCGACGGGCAACTCGCTCAGGTCGAGGGCATCAAGATCGAGCTGTTCGGCAGCCTCGGCTTCACCGGCAAGGGACACGGCTCCGACAAGGCAGTCATCCTGGGCCTCGAGGGCGAGGATCCTGCGACCGTCGATGTCGACTCGGTCGCGCGGCGTGTCGCCGCCGTCGAGCAGGGCAAGCGCATCAAGCTGCTCGGCAAGCACGAGGTCGACCTCGATCCGTCGACGTCGCTGGTGTTTCATCGCCGCGAGAAGCTGCCGCTGCACGCCAACGGCATGCGCTTCACCGCGTATGGCGCGAGCGGCTCGCCGATCGTCGAGCGCGTCTACTACTCCGTCGGCGGTGGCTTCGTCGTCGATCACGCGGGCGCGCCGGCCGATGGCTCGACGCCCGCCGATCAGGTGCAGGTGCCGTATCCGTTCAACTCGGGCGAGGAGCTGCTGCGGCACGCGAACGAGCACGGCATGAGCATCTCGTCGCTGATGCTCGAGAACGAGAAGGCGCTCGCGCCGGAAGCGGAGATCCGGCGCCGCGTGCTCGAGATCTCGACGGCGATGGATCAGTGCGTGAAGCGCGGCTGCGAGCGCGAGGGCATTCTGCCGGGCGGGCTCAAGGTCAAGCGACGCGCGGCGGCGCTGTATCGCAAGCTCAGGAGCGATCCGCGCGGCGACAAGGATCCGCTCGTCATCATGGACTGGGTGAATCTGTTCGCGCTCGCCGTGAACGAGGAGAACGCGGCCGGTGGGCGCGTCGTCACCGCACCGACGAACGGCGCCGCCGGCATCATCCCCGCGGTGATGACGTACTACCGGCGCTTCGTCCCGAACGCCGACGATGAGGGTGCGCTGCGATTTCTGCTGACGGCCGCCGCGATCGGCGCGCTGTACAAGAAGAACGCGTCGATCAGCGGTGCCGAGGTCGGCTGTCAGGGCGAGGTCGGCGTCGCGTGCTCGATGGCCGCGGGTGCGCTCGCCGAGGTGATGGGCGGAACGCCCGCGCAGGTCGAGAATGCGGCGGAGATCGGGATGGAGCACAACCTCGGCCTGACGTGCGATCCGATCGGTGGCCTCGTCCAGGTGCCCTGCATCGAGCGCAACGCGATGGGCTCTGTGAAGGCGATCAACGCGGCACGGCTCGCGCTGCAGGGCGACGGTACCCACAAGGTGTCGCTCGACAAGGTCATCAAGACGATGTGGCGCACCGGCGCAGACATGAGCAGCAAGTACAAGGAGACCGCGCGCGGTGGTCTCGCGGTAAACATCATCGAGTGCTGACTCGACGCTCGCGCGAGCGAATGCTGATAGGCTGATCGGAGTGGAGAGCGGCACCGCTCGCATGGAGATCAACGGACTCGAAGCACGGCAAAGCGATCTCGCGCGCGGGATCCTGATCGCGCGAAGCCGGCGTCCGCTCGACGCGAAGGAACAGAAGGCACTGTGGGATGCGCTCGCCGCGGCGGGCGTCACCGAGCAGGCCGACGAGGACACCGACGACGAGCCGGCGCGCCAGTGGCACGCGGCACCGTGGCTGCCGCCGAGCACCGATCAGGTCGATCCGCAGCGCGTCGCGATCGAGGCGACGCACGAGCGGTTCGAGATCGAAGCGGTGTGGTGCGTGAAGGTCGAGACCGGCATCGACGGCGTCGCGTGGCTCGAGGTCACGTCGGCCGAACCGATGGGCGAGCTCGACGAGGACGAGACCCCCGAGGCGACGGACGTCGTCGACGCGATCTTCGAAGAAGGCCCTCAGGAGGTCCTGTACTCCGCGCCCGACGCGCCGCGCGTCGAGCTCGGCGAGGGCGTCGCGTACGAGGGTGAGGAGGAGGAAGAGGACGAGGGCGAGGAGGACGAAGACGAGGACGAGGACCTCCCGTCCGACGACGACATCGACGTCATCACGCTCGAGAGCCACTGGCGCAACGGACCGCCGCCGTTCGAGCACTCGGTGCCGTTCCCGATCGAGCGCTATCCCGAGATCATCGACGACTACGACTGGGAGAGCTTCGGCATCGCGTTCAAGCTCGCGGGCACCGGGCTCGCGGGCGAGGAGTCGGTCGTCAACGCGTTCTTCGCGCTGTGGCTGTCGGTGTACCAGGACGAGCGCACCGAGGAGCTCGAGCCGTTCCAGCGCGCCGACGTGATCCACGATCGCCGGCATCGCTCGGCGCTGATGTGGGTCGAGCGGTTCACCGTGCCGGCGACCGCGTCGGACCAGGTGCACTTCTTGTTGTGGATCGTCGCGCGGCTGAGCGACGTCCTGCCGATCGCGTGGGCGCGCTTCGATACCGTCGACGAGTCGGTCAAGACGCAGGCCGTCGGCGGCGAAGGCGTCGAGCCGTTCGTGCTCGCGGGCAACCCGTTCCAGGAGCGGTTCGCGCGCCAGGGCGAGGAGGCCGCGCTCGCGTGGGCGGTCTCGCAGAGCCTGTGGAGCCGGCGCGAGCTGGCCGGCATGCTCGTCGAGGTCGCGCTCGAGCACGATCCCGACGTGCGGGAGACCGCGGCGGTCGCCGAGCGGCTACTCCGGCGCGCGCAGTCGTTCGATCCGCAGTCGGAAGCGGCGGGCTATCTCGCGATCGTGCTCGTGCGGCAGCATCGGATCGCCGAGGCAGTCGCGCTCGCGCGCAGTGCAGCGAACCGCGACGTGCGGCTGCTCGTCATCGGCGAGATCGCGGAGCACGCGGACAGCGAGCTCGCACCTGCGCTCGAGCTACTCGACACGGCGACCGCTCGCGCGACCGGGCCCGACGAGCTCGCCGAGTTGACCGCGTCGGTGGCGCGGCATGCACCGGCGCACTTGCAGGCACTGCTCGCCAAGCTTCCCGACGAAGTCTCGCTCGTGCCGCATCTCTACAACGCGAGCTTCTCGGTCGATCGGCCGCTCGGCCTGGCGATCTTGCGCCGCGTGCTGACGCTGCCCGAGCCCGGGCGCGAGGCCGGCGAGGCGCGCACGGCGCTCGTGATGGCGTGGAACAACGCGTGTATCCACGCGCACGCGCTCGGCGACTACAAGCTCGCGGTCGAGCTTGCCGATGGCGGCCAGCCGTACGCGCCCGAGAACCCGTACATCTATCACTCGGCCGCGTGCGCCTATGCGGCCGTCGGTCAGATCGAGCGCGCGCTCCAGCAGGTGAAGCTCGCGATCGAGCACGAGTACGAGCACACCGAGAAGATGGAGACCGACGCAGACCTCGCGCCGCTCCAGTCAGACCCGCGATTTCCCGCACTTTTCACCGAGTGGCGGGAGCGGCGAGCGGATCTCAACTAGCTGTCAGATCTTCGATCTAGGGTCACCGACGTGGCGAAGCTCTACTTCCGGTACGGCACGATGGACTCGGCGAAGTCGATGAACCTGCTCGCGGTTGCGCACAACTACCGCAAGCAGGGCAAGAAGGTGCTGCTCGTGAAGCCGCGCCTCGATACGCGGTTCGGCGCCACGAAGATCTCCTCGCGCAGCGGCCTCGAGGCCGAGGCGGACCTCATGATCGAGGAGGACACGGTGCTCGATCCGCGCGACTTCGTCGGCCTCGACTGCGTGCTCGTCGACGAGGCGCAGTTCCTGCCGCCGACCGTGATCGAGGACCTGCGCCGCATCACGGTCGACCCGGGCGTGCCGGTCATCTGTTACGGCCTTCGCACCGACTTCCAGACGAAGCTGTTCCCGGGCGCGCGTCGCCTGATGGAGCTCGCGGACGGCATCGAGGAAGTGAAGGTCACCTGCCAGTACTGCCAGAAGAAGGCGATCTGCAACCTTCGCTTCGTCAACGGCACGCCGACGCTCGAGGGCCCGCAGATCCAGCTCGGCGCCGACGAGCACTACGCGCCGGTGTGCTGGGCGCACTACGACGAGGCGACCAGGCACCTCGCGGCCGAGAAGTCGGGCGCGGTGCTGCGCCCGTCCTGATCACCAGGCGCCGAGCGCCTGCGCTGCGTAGAGCGTACCGGCGCCGACGAGCGCCGACAGCGGGATCGTGAAGATCCACGCCCACACGATCCGCGTCGCGAGGCCCCAGCGAATGCCGCGGAGCTTCGTGACCGAGCCGACGCCGACGATCGCGCCGGTGATCGTGTGCGTCGTCGAGACCGGAATCTTGAGCTCGGTCGCGCCGAACAGCGTGATCGCGCCCGCGAGGTTCGCGCAGAAGCCGCCGGCGGGCTTGAGTGACGTGATTCCCATGCCCATCGTCTTGATGATGCGCTGACCGCCGAGCGCGGTGCCGAACGCCATCGCGCTGTACGACGCGACGATCACCCAGTACGGCACATGTCCACCCTCGGGCATCATGCCGCCGGCGATCATGACCGCCCAGATGACACCGATCGTCTTCTGCGCGTCGTTGCCGCCGTGGCCGATCGAGTACGCGGCCGCAGACACCAGCTGCCCGGCGCGGAACACGCGGTCGACCTTGCGCGGCCGCATGCGGCGGAAGATCCAGTAGACGAGGAACATGATGATCGCGCCGAGGACGAGGCCGATCATCGGCGCGAGGATGATGAACTCGAGCGTCGGGTAGAGCTTCGCAGTGTTGAGGACGCCGAATCCCGAGTACGCGAGACCGGCACCCGACAATCCGCCGATCAGCGCGTGCGAGCTCGACGACGGCAGGCCCCACCACCACGTGAGCAGGTTCCACACGATCGCGCCGAACAGGCCGCAGATCACGACCCAGACGAACGCATGGTCGGAGGCCTGGATCGTGATGATCTTCGCGATCGTGTTCGCGACGCCCTGATGGAAGATGAACAGGGCGACGAAGTTGAAGACCGTCGCCCACAGCACTGCGAGGCGCGGCGACAGCACGCGCGTCGACACGACCGTGGCGATCGAGTTCGCGGCGTCGTGGAACCCGTTGATGACGTCGAATAGCAACGCCACCGCGATCGTGACGTAAACGAGAGCGTGGACGTCCATGTCAGCTGTGCTCGAGGATCACGCCCTCGATGATGTTCGCGACGTCCTCGCAGCGATCCGACGCGCTCTCGAGGTTCTCGTAGATCTCTTTCCACTTGATGACGGTGATCGGGTTCTTCTCGTCCTTGAACAGACGAGCGACCGAGCGCCGCAGGATCGCATCGGCCTCGTTCTCGAGGCGGTTGATGTCGATGCAGAGCTTGAGCGTCTGCTGCGGCTCCTTGAGCGTACGCAGGCCGCGGACCGCGATCTCGACCTGCATCGCCGAGCGGTGCAGCACGTCGGCGAGATCGCGGACGTCGGCGGTCATCGTCGTCATCTCGTAGAGCTCGATGCGCTCGGCGGCGGCCTCGACGAAGTCCATCACGTCGTCCATGCGCGTGATGAGGCGATGGATCGCATCGCGATCGATCGGTGTGATGAACGTCTTGTGGAGCGCCTCGACGCAGCGGTGCGTGATCGTGTCGGTCTCGTGCTCGATATCCGAGATCCGCCGGCACTTCGCCGAGATGTTCGCGCCGGTCGTGACCATGGAGAGGAACTCCTTGGTTCCCTCGATCGTCAGACCGGCGTGCTGCTCGAAGAAATCGAAGAAGCTCGTCTCTCTTGGGAGGAAACGTCCGAACACGTCGAGGCTGTAACACGAGCGAGTTCATTTCGTCACTCGTCGCGACGGGTCAAAAGGCCCCATAATTCAGGTAATTGACGACGAGGCGCCTGACTTCGAGAGAATTCATGATCCACGTGTGCGTGGCATCGACCTCCGCGAACGCAGCCATGCCCTGAAGCCGCGTCTCCTCGACCGCGACCGTGCCGTCGTTGGCTACATCCTGCGTGAACCGCCGACCTACGGTCCAGCTTGTCACGTTCGACAGCGCACGGCTGCGCGTGCCGGCGATCACGGCAAACGGTGCGGGTGGCGCAGGCCACGCAGCGGCATCGGCGAGCTCGCTGCCCGCGGGCCCGTAGAACCAGCGAAACAGTGGATTGCGAACGAGCCCCGCGGCGATGCGGCTACCTCCATTCGGCGGCGCGAGCATCACGATCCGAGACCAGTTCAGGCGCGGATCCTGGAGGTGGCGGACGATGATGCCGCCCATCGAGTGCGTGACCGCGCAGAGCGGGCGTTCGCCGGCGTAGTCGACGAGCTGATCCGACAGCGCGCTCGCGAGGTACGCGATCGAGTGCTTGCGCGACGGATACGTCTTCGCCCACGTGTCGAAGCCTTGCGTGCGCAGATATGCGCCGAGCTTGGCCATCGAGCCGTGGCCGCGTGCGAGACCGTGCAACAGGACGACGAGCGGCTTCATCCCTCGCGCGCCTCCTCGGCCTCTTCGAGGCGCTCCTCGACGGCGTCCTTGTCGAGCTCGGCATCGAGATCGGCGTCGCGGCTCGCGCGCCACGACTCCTCGAGTCGATCGGGATGATCGGGCGGGAACAGCGCGGCGAGGTCCGCTGGCTTCACCGCGTTGACCGTGGCGATCACGTCCTCGACGAGCGCCTCGCGTTCGGTGCGCAGCGCGCGGACCTCGCGGCGGAAGCGCAGGCGACGGAATAGCGTGCCGAGTCCGCGGCGAACGAGGCGCAGGCGATCGAGCACGCGCAGCGTCGCCCAGCCCGACATCGGCAGGATCACCGCGGCGAGCACGGCCCACGGCAGGCCCATCTTCCACCACAGGAGGCTGACGGTACCCGCGTACGCGGCGAGCACGAGCAGCATGCCGATGAGCAGCTTCGTCGTCGCGACGACGTCCTTGCGCGGCGTCAGGCGAGGCCCGGCAAACCGCGCGAATGCGAGCGGTGGCACGTGGAGAGGCGCGCCCGGAATCGTCAGCGGCAACCAGAACGCGACGAGCACGAGGTGACGCAGGATGCGCGCGCTGACCTCGAGCTTCGATAGATCGCGCGCGAGCTCGCGGTCGGTGATGCCGAGCTCGTCGAGCTTCTGCTGATACGCGCGCACGCGCTGCATCAGCGTGACGACGCGAGGCTCGGCGGCGACGGCGCCGTAGTACGCGTTGAAGCGCCGCGCGAGCTCGACGCGGTCCTCGATCGAGATCTCGTTCGGCTGGTAGAGCCGGCGCACGACGTCGAGGGCGCGCACGGTCTCCCAGTCGGGCGCGTTGATCGTGAGGCGGCGCAGCGCGTTCTCGATCTCGGTCGTCAGCTCGCGCACCTCGTCGGCGGTGTTCTGTCGCGCGGGGGCAACCTCGACTGGAGGGCCGAACTGGACGAGCACGCGGCTCCTGAAGCGCTTGGGATGGATGAACGTCAGGCCGCACGGCACGATCCGGATCGTCTGCGACGTGCGCTGTGCGCCGCCGAGCGCGAGGCGAGCCGCGCCGGTCTTGAGCCGCGCGAGCTGCGACTCGTCGTGCGAGAGACCCTCGGGGAAGATGCCGATCGCGCCGCCCTCGCCGAGCACGGCAAACATCGCGGTGAACGCGGCATCGTTGTCGACGGGAGCCAGGCCATTCGGTTGCGAGTCGCGCGGCTTGCCGTCGTGATCGTCGCGGCGCTTGATCGGCACGGCGCCGAGACCGTTCAGCACGGCGCGCATGAGCCGGCCCTTGAACAGCGTGTCCTTCGCGGCGAAGTGAACCTTCCGCCCGCAGTTCGTGATGATGAGAATCGGATCGATCAGCGAGTTCGGATGATTGCCGGCGAACAGCACCGGCCCGGTGCGCGGCACGTGCTCGAGGCCGACGACCTCGACCTGCCGGAAGAACACCCGGGTGACGACCCTCAGGAACCACGCAAGAATCCGGTACGCCACCGGATCCGATTCTATCCCGCGGCGCGCGCGGCGGACGACGAAGATGCCGGCTGCTTCTCGGCGGGCTCGAAGATCAACCCGGCGCGACGCAACCGGTCGAGCAGCTTGCCGTCCATCGCGACCGACGGCGTCTGGACGCCGCCCGGCGAGGTCAGCGCGTCGTACGCGAGGCACAGTGCCGACTCGCCGAGCATCTTCGAGGTCGACTGGTAGCCCGGGTCGCCATGCGGATCGGCGACGACATAGATCAGCTTGTCGCCACCGCCCTCGGCGACGAAGCGCACCTTCCAGTGGCCCTTCTCGCGCTTCTCCTGCGACGGCCCCTCGCCCGGCTTCGGCGCACGCTTCTGCAGCTGCGCGCGCAACGCGGGTCGCTTCATCGCGGCCGCGAGCGCGGCGAGACCGCCGGTGATCGTCGCGGCCATGATCGCGCCTCGCGCGTTGCCGGGCGTCGACATCACCTCGCGATAGACGAACTCGCTGCCCCACGGGAAACCGGCGAGCGCGTGACCGCGGCGCACGACCGGCGCGTTCGTCGCCGCCATGAAGAACGGGACGAAGAACATCTTCAGCGTCGGATCCCAGCCGACGAGGCGCGTGTCGCCCTTCGGGTGCGGACCGTCGGGATCGGGATCGAGCGCGTGGGGATTGCGCATGATGCGGCGAACGGCCGGATCGCTCATCGCGTCGGCGATCGCGAAGCCACTCGCCGCGGTGCCGCCCGACATGCCGCCGCTCGTCTCGCCGAAGAACGCGCTGACCTTGTCGGCGTAGCGGCCGAAGCGCGCCTTGAACTCCTGCTGCGTCGCCCACGTGCCGAGGTCGCTCGGGATCGAGTCGAACCCGCACGTGTGGACGATGTGCGCGCCGGTCTCCTTCGCGCGCTCGTGATGCGCGTCGATCGTCGCGCGCATGAAGTTCACCTCGCCGGTGAGATCGCAATAGTGCGTGCCCACGTCGGCGCATGCAGCGACGAGCGCTGCGCCGTACTTCGTGTACGGACCGACGGTCGTGCACACGACCTTCGTGCGGCGCGCGACCTCGGCACATCCGCCCGGATGCATCGCGTCGACGACGATGATCGGGACGCCGAGCCCGAGCGCCTCGAGCTTCTCCTTGTTGCGGCCTGCGATCGCCCACTTCTTCGGCTTCTGGCTGGCGATGTACTCGGCGACGAGCCGGCCGGTGAAGCCAGTCGCACCGAACACGACGAGATCGAATTCGCGGTTGCTCATAGTGTCGGAAGTCCTCTCCACGGGCCGCGCGGGAATGCCTTCTCGATCGCGGCGACATCGTCATCGGTCAGCGCGACATCGCGCGCGGCGGCCAGGTCGTCGACGTGACGGGCGTTGGCCGACTTCGGGATCGCGAACACGTTCGGCAGGCGCGTCAAGAATGCGAGCGCGACCTGGCGCGGCGTCGCGCCGTGACGGCTGGCGATCTCGTCGAGCGTCTTGTGCTTCCGCCACGCGCCGGTGCCGCCGAACGGGCTATACGCGACGACGGCGACGCCATGCTCGGCGCACCACGGGATCACGCGATGCTCGATCGTCCGCTCGCCGAGGTGATAGAGCACCTGGTTGCACGCGATCTTGCCGTCGCCGACGAGCCGGTGCGCCTCCTCGAGATCGTCCGGATCGAAGTTCGACACGCCCCACGCGCGGATCTTGCCTTGCTCGCGCAGCGTCTCGAATGCGCGGAACGTCTCGCCGAGCGGCAGGTCCTCGCGCCAGTGCAGGAGATACACGTCGAGGCGATCGGTGCGAAGGCGCCTGAGGCTCGCCTCGCATGCCTTGATCGTGCCGGCGTACGTAGCGTTACGCGGGTGAACCTTGGAGACGAGGAACACGCGGTCGCGCACGCGGGGTGTAGCGCGACCTGTGATGGCTTCTCCGACGAGCGACTCGACCTCGCCGCTCCCGTAGAGCTCGGCGGTGTCGATGTGCGTGAGCCCGATGTCGACGGCGCGCCGGATCGCATCGATCGCTGCACGGCGATCGTCGTCTTCCATGTTCCACGTACCGAGCCCGACGACGGGAACCTCGACGCCGAGCGAGCCGAATAGCCGGCCGTCCATCACTTCCGCATCCTATGCGATCCGCTAAGCTGAGGATCGTGTCGGAGTTCATCGAGAGCCTGGTCGGTAAGCTGGTGCTCGGCGAGCCGCCACGGCCTCCGGATGACAGCCGGCGCTGCGCCGCCGTCGCCGTCCTGCTCCACGACGAGCCGCCGGCGCCACGAGTGCTGCTCATGAAGCGCGTCGAGCGCGACGGCGATCCGTGGTCGGGTCACATCTCGCTACCGGGCGGCCGGTTCTCGAAGAGCGACCCTCACCTGCTCGCGACGGCGATTCGCGAGACCCAGGAGGAGCTCGGCGTCGATCTCACCGGAACGCGCGTGCTCGGCACGCTCCCGGTGTTGCAGCCGTTCATGTCGGGACCGCTCGGTGTGCAGGTGACGCCGTTCGTGTTCACGACGACGGAAGCGGTCACGCCGCAGGTCGGACCCGAGGCCGAGGCCGCGTTCTGGCTGCCGATCGATCTCGCCGCATCGGGCTCGCTCGACGCGCCGTACACCTACCCGGGGACGGACCGCACGTTCCCGAGCTGGCGCTTCGAGGACTACACGATCTGGGGCCTGACCTGGCGCATCCTCGGCGATCTGCTGTCGTGCGCGTCGCCGCGCCCCGCTCAGAGCGAGACCGGCTGAAACGCCCGCGCGGGCTTCGCGAACAGGTAGCCCTGCAACAGATCGATCCCGGAGTCGACGCACGCCTGGCGCTCGGCCTCGGTCTCGACGCCCTCCGCTACGACGCGGCCGCCGAGCTCGACGACGAGGTTCGCGATCGCGGCGACGACGCGGCGTTTCGTCGGATGGCGATCGATATCGCGGACGAGCGACATGTCGAGCTTCACGATCTCCGGCTCGAGCGTCGCGAGCGCGCCGAGCGCGGCGTAGCCTGCGCCGAGATCGTCGACGGCGATCCGGTAGCCGAGCTTGCGCAGCATCGCGACGCGCGTCGGGCCTGCCGCGGGATCGAGGCCGGTGCGCTCGGTGATCTCGAGGACGACGCGGTCGGCGAGCTTCGCGAGCGGCGAGTCAGGCGAGAACAGCGCCTCGTCGGTCAGCTCGAGGCCGTGCACGTTGACGAACAGCAGCGCGTCGCCCGGTACGTTGGCCGCCGCCTGCGCGACATGGCCGCGAACAATGCGGCCGAGCTGATGGACCTTGTCGAGGCGCTCGGCAGTCGCGATGAAGATGTCGGTGCGGCGCAGCGATTCCTCGTCGGTGCGAAGCAGCGCCTCGTACGCGAACACCTTCTTGGTGCGCACGTCGAGGATCGGCTGGAATGCCATCCACGACGCGTCGAGCGCGCGGGAGAACCTCGCCTCGATCGCTTCCGGATCGTTGCCGAGCAGCGCGCGCATGAACGAGTCGGCGCGCCTGCGCATGCGCGTGACGCCGTGCCTGCGTGCCGCGCGTGCGACCGCTGCGGCGAGCGACTCCTGCGAGAACGGCTTCGTGATGTACGAGACCGCGCCGTAGTCGATCGCGCGGACCGCGCCGTCGAGCGACGGATCGCCGGTCATCAGCAGGACCGGGATGTCATCGTCGCGCTTGCGCATGGCCTGGACGAGCTCGAATCCGTCGAGCTCCGGCATGTTGACGTCCGACAGCACGCAATCGAACGGCTGCGGGCTGTTCTCGAGCTCGGCGATCGCTTTTTTTCCGTTGTCCGCGACCGTGACCGCCCAGCCCTCGCTGCCGAGCACGCGTGCGCACACCCGGCGTATCGCGATGTCATCGTCGACCACGAGCACACGACCGAGGTGTTTCGTCGTCGAGCCGCCGCCACCCACCACCGTCATTTTCCTCGATCCTGGTGCGCAGACCTGAACACGAATTCAATCTACACGATCGGGTGTGCAGCATTGTGCGGCAGTGCGCCGCCCCGACGGGTAGCCGTAGGGTAGACCGCCGTTAGGCGCGCCCGGGGAGGCGGAGCACGAAGCACGGGCCGTCGGGACGCGCCTCGCACTCGATCTGGCCACCGTGCGCGTCGGCGACGAGCCTACAGAAGTATAGGCCCATGCCTCTCTTGCCGCCCTTGCCCTTGCTGTACTTGCCGAACAGGTTGGCTCGGACGTTCTCTGGGATCTGAGGTCCGGTGTTCGTCACCCAGATCTCGACGCTGCCGTCCTCGCCTTCGATCCAGCGCTTCGCGCCGAGCACGATGCGGCCGTTCGCGTTGCAGTAGCGCGTCGCGTTGCCGAACAGGTTGTGGAGGACGCGCTCGACGAGGCCGCCGTCGAATCTGCCCTCGAGCGTCTCGGGACAGTCGATCTCGAGCTTCGCGCCCTTGGTGATCGACGACGAGTTCACCTCGATCACCGACTGGAGCAGCGCGTGGACCTTCGTGCGCATCACCATCGGCTTGACCGCGGCGTCCTCGAACCGCGCGATGTCGACGAAGTTCGCGACGAGACCGGACATGCGGCGCACCGAGCGCAGCGTGATCGCGAGCGCCTCGGTCGTGTCGGTATCGCCCTGGATCACCTCGAGCAGGTACGACAGGTTCGAGAGCGAGACCGACAGGCCGTTGTTGAGGTCGTGTGCGAGGAGCGCGCTCGCCTCCTGGCCGTACACGAGGCGGCGCTCGGCGGCCTCCTTCTCGAGGCGAAGCTCGACGAATGCGCGCTGGTTGCGCAGTGCCGCCGACACGCGTCGCTTGATCTCGGAGAGGCCGATCGGTTTCAGCACGTAGTCGTCGGTGCCCGACTCGAACGCATCCGCGCGGCTGCCTTCGTCGTCGGCGCCGGTCAACGTGATGATGTGGATCGACGTTCCTAACTGTTTCTTGAGATGACGAATGACGTCGAAGCCGCCGACGCCGGGCAGACCGAGGTCGACGATCGCGAGATCGGGAGGTGTCTGAGCTGCCTGTGCGATCGCGCCATCGGCGTCGTTCGCAGTGACGACCTGATAGCCGGCGGTCGCGAGTCCCGATGCGAGCTGGCGACAGATCGCGAGATCGTCATCGACGATGAGGAGCCGGACGGCGCTCGGCGATACGACCGTCTCGATCTCCGACGACATGCTCTGTGTTACTATCACCCGCGATACATGGCGCCAAGGTATCGGTGGGATGGCGACCGCAGTCCATAACGAGCCGCGCACCGTCGATCCGACGCGTCTGGCAGAGGTCACGCTCGCCGCGGCGGTGCGTGCTGGTGCCGACGCCGTCTACATCGAGCCGTCGCCGTCGACCGAAGAGCTCTACATGATCGTGCTCGAGCGATCGCAGGAGGTCCTCACGTCGTTCTCGGTCGAGGCGCTGAGCGGTGCCGCGACGATCGCGAGGCTCGCCTACATCGCGGGTCTCGACCTCGCGAGCTCGGCGACGTCGAGCGCAGTCGTGCCCGTGCGCTCGGGCAACCTCGACGCCGACTTCGTCATCACGATCCGTCCCGGCAAGGGCCTGCGCGCCGACCTCATGGTGGTGCCGAAGCAGCGCCAGCAGCAGGCGAAGGCGCCCGCGACGCCGCAGCGGATCGGCGATACCGGCGACGTCATCGGCAACTACCGCATCCTCGAGCCGCTCGGTGAGGGCGGCATGGGCACGGTGTTCAAGGTCGAGCATGTCGTGCTCGGCCGGCAGTACGCGCTCAAAATTCTGCGCAGCAAGGTCATCGAGCGAGACGCGACGGCAGCGCAGCGCTTCCTGCGCGAGGCGCGTGCGGCGGCGCGCGTGCGTCACCCGAACATCGTCGACGTGTTCGACTTCGGCCACCTGCCAGATGGCCGGCCATACTTCGTGATGGAGCTGTGCGAGGGCGAAAGCCTGACCGATCTGATCGGTCGCGGTCCGCTGCAGCCGCACGATGTCGTCGCGATCGCGCGCCAGATCGCGACCGCGCTCGCCGCGGTGCACGATCGCGGCGTGATCCACGCCGACGTCACGCCGTCGAACGCGCTCGTGACGAGCCAGGATCCGATCCACGTGAAGCTCGTCGACTTCGGCCTCGCGTCGCTCGCGGGCGAGTCGTTCCACGAGGAAGACAGCGACTTCGTGCTCGGCACGCCCGCATACATCTCGCCGGAGCAGCTGCGCGGCCTGCCGGCGACCGATCGCAGCGATCAGTACGGCCTCGGCTGCGTGCTGTTCGAGCTGCTCGCCGGTCGCCCGCCTTACCACCACGACGATCTGCGCGAGCTGTGCATGCTGCACGTGCAGGCGCCGATTCCCCTCGTCGAAAGCCCGCATGGCCCGCTGCCGCCGAAGCTCGCCGACGCGATCACGACGATGCTGCAGAAGTCGCCCCAGCAGCGGTTCCCCGGCATGCGCGCGTTCATCGCCGCGCTCGACGAGATCGAGAAGGTCACCGACCGCCGCGGCTGGCGAAAGTGGTTGAGCAGCTGACATGAGCAAGCACCTGGTCCTCTGTGTCGACGACGACGAGGCGATGCTCTCGACGGTCGCGCGTTGCCTGCGCCGCGAGCCGAGCTTCGAGGTGAGGCACACGATGAGCGTGCAGCAGATCCTCGACTGGGTCGCGCGCGAGAACGTCGCGGTGCTCGTGTCCGACTACGAGATGCCCGAGATGACGGGCGCGCAGCTCGCCGGCATGGTGAAGCGCGTGCGTCCCGAGACGGTCCGCATCCTGCTGACCGGACGGCGCACGCTCGACACCGCGATCGACGGCATCAACCAGGGCGAGATCTTCCGCTTCCTCGGCAAGCCGTTCGAGGACAAGCATCTCCGTCAGGCCGTGCTCGAAGGCGTCGCGCGCCACGAGGAGCTGCTCGCGCTGTCGGGCGATCGCCAGCGGCGCGAGCGGCGCGAGGCGCTGCGCAACGCGCTCGAGGCGGAGTACCCCGGCATCTCGACGGTCGAGCGCGACAACGACGTGCTGATCGTGACGTCGGATCCGTGGGCCGAGGCTGCGGCTCTGGGGCTCGGCGAGCTCCACGCGGATCTGGAGCCGAAGTGACCGATCGATCCGGACTCGGTGCGCCTCACTTCGACGAGTCCGGCCAGCCCTGCGCGCGTCACGGGGTCGTCGCGACGGACACGCTGCTCGCGCTCGCGGCGGTCGGCGCGCGAGTCTCGGGCTTTCACCACGACGTCGCGTCGAAGCTGCAGAGCTTGATGATGTCGCTCGACGAGATCACGGAGATCGCCGAGGGCGACCTCCGCATGGTCGCCGAGACGGCGCAAGGCTCGCTGCGCGAGCTGCACAACCTCGTCATGGTCAATCGCGCGCTGACGAAGGCGCCGGTGCGCAAGCGGACGCCGCTGCGCGAGCTCGCGACAATGGCTGCGGGACGTGCGGGGATGAAGCTGCGCGGCGAGGTGCCCGCTGTAGACGTCAACGTCGCGGCGCCGTCGATCACGCACGCGCTCGCCATCGTGTTCGACCTCGTCAGCGGTCCCGTGTCGGGCACGCGCACCGCAGACATCGTGCATCGCACCGAAGGTGGCCGCGTCGTGCTCGAGCTGACCGGCAGCGAGACGCCATCGCAGCAGGCGAACGAGCTCCTCGTCGTCGCATCGTTCCTGTTGCGCCGCGAAGAAGGCGCGCTCTCGTGCAAGTCGAACGGCTTTGTCGTGGCGCTGCCGCTCGCCTAGACCAGCGCACGCTCGGCGGTGGTGAGCGCGTAGGCTTCGAGCACGAGCTCGGCGAGCGTCGCGTCGCGCGCGGGCTCGGGTTCGCGCAGCTGGGCCTCGACGAGCGAGGTGATCTGCGAGCGCAGTGAACGCGCCGGCTGCGCGATCGGCAGCGCGCGCATGTACTCGAGCTTCGGCCGCACCGCGCCGTTCAGCGCGGGAGGGAACCGGCGCTGCGCGTACCACGCGTAGAGCGGCGAGTTCAGGATGGCGAGCAGCAGCGGATCCGCCGACGGGAGGATCCACACCGTCGTGTCGGGCACGAGCTCGCCGCTCGGATCGAGGCAGCAGGCGGGCGAGGTCTGGATGTCCTGATAGAACAGCCGCGGCGCGCGCGACTTCGCGAGCGGGACCACCGGATCCTGCAGCTCGTACCAGCGATACGGGCCCGGCTTGCGTCCGGCCCACTCGCCGCGATGACCGATGGGCTTGGGCTCGAGCGCCGTCCGGAACTGCG
This sequence comes from Kofleriaceae bacterium, assembly GCA_013368795.1. Classification (GTDB taxonomy): domain Bacteria; phylum Myxococcota_A; class Polyangia; order Haliangiales; family Haliangiaceae; genus JABFXX01. The sequence goes on along the minus strand of JABFXX010000065.1, from coordinate 38,130 downwards.
CGAGGTGCGCGCGCACCCGAGGTAGTGCATCGAGCGGCGTGCCGCGATCGACGAGCAACACGTGGCGATCGGCGTGCACTGGCTGCCAGCGACGAACATCGCGGCCCTTGATGAACGGCCGGATCAGCTCGGCTGCCGCGGGCTCGTCGTCGACGATCGCGTCGCGGGTCGCGCGATCGATCACGAACGCCTTGTTGAGACCGGTCACGATCCCTCGCGACGGCCGCTCTGGCACCACGGTCGACAGCGGCGGGAATTGCGTGACGAGCCGATCGATCAGCGCGGTGTCGTCGTCGCGCGCATCGAGGTGCCACGGCGCGTCGGTCAGCCGGTCGTGGCGCGTTGCGGCCTCCACGCTCGCGAGCGCGTCGGCGACCGAGATCGGCGATATCACGCGTGCGGTACGCACCTGGCCGTTCGGGCGCCGTCCACCCCACACGATGCACGGAAACGCATCGGCATCTGCGAACAGCGGGATGCCGCGTGCGAAGTCGACGATGCCCTCGACGCAGCTCTCGCGTGCGAGCAGCGCGCGCAGCTTGCGGCCGTACGCGACCGTCAGCCACTTGTTTGGCACGACGAGACACCAGCGATCCGCGATCCGCTGTGCGAGCTCGATGAAGTAGACGTAGAGGTCGGCGACGCCGTCGTACGCCTCGAACGCGCGCAGCGCGGCCTTGTTCGCGAGCAGCTCCTGCCGCACGTACGGTGGATTACCGACGAGCGCGTCGAATCGCTCGGGCCACGCCGACGTCAGCGCATCGCCGACGCGCAGGTTCTCGCGGAGCGCGCGGACCGGCTCGCCGACGAACGTCTCGACCGCGGCGCGCGCTGCGGCGACGGCGCGACCGTCGATGTCGATTCCGAACACGCAGCGCTCGGCGACGAGCCTCTTCGCGCTCTGCTGATAACCGCGCTTGCGCGCGAGCGCCTCGGCGATCACGCGCACGATCTCGACGAGGAATGCGCCCTCGCCGATCGCCGGATCGCACACGCGCAGGCGCAGGATCTCGTCGGCGCTCTTGCCCTCGAGCAGCGGCGCGAGAGCCAGCCGCACCATCGGCTCGCACACGTCGCGCGGCGTGTAGACGACGCCGGGTGCGGGCCTGGTCGCGTGCGTGACCACGCTGTTACGTTACAGCCGCGATCGATCGCGGTCCAACGCGCGTATGCTCCCGTCATGCGAATCGGCTGGATCCTGTTCGTCGCCGCGTGCAGTTCCCCGGTTGCCAGGACGACGACGCCGGCCCCGCCGCCCGATCGCGCGCTCGCCGTCGCTGCCGCCGCCGAACCGCATACCGAGACGCTGCCAGCGTCCGGTCCCTCGACACGCGTCGACGGGGTCGTCGACAGGCAGTTCGGGATCGAGGTCCCCGATCCCTATCGCTGGATGGAGAACGGCGACACCGGCGAGGGGCGCGACTGGCTGCGCGCGCAGGGCGAGCAAGCAGCCGAGCAGCTCGCGGCGTTGCCGCTGCGCGACAAACTCTACACGCGGGTCCGCGAGCTCGGCCTCGGCGTCGCCGCGATCTTCAGCGTACAGGTCGCCGGCAAGCGGAAATTCCACTTCACGTTTCCCGCGGGTGCGCAGCTCGCGAAGCTCGCCGTGCGCGAGCCCGACGGCAAGACGCGGATCCTCGTCGATCCAGAGAAGCTGTCGAGCGCCGGAACGCACGTCTCGCTGCACGCGTGGAACGCGTCGCCTGACGGCAAGTACCTCGCTTACGTGCTGTCGACGGGAGGCGGCGAGGTCGGCGTCCTTCACATCATGGACGTGGCGACCGGCCAGGACTTGCCCGACCAGATCGAGCGCATCTGGGGCGAGGGCTCGGCCAACTGGCTCCCCGACGGCAAGAGCTTCTTCTACTCGCAGATGGCGGTGCCGGAGGCTGGCGTCGATCCGATGACGAACATGACCGCGCTCTGGCACCAGCTCGGTCAGCCCGTCGCCAAGGACGTCGTCATCCTCGATCACGCCGGGAACAACACGTGGAAGCTCGCGCCCGAGGAGTTCCCCGGGCTGTGGTCGTCGCCGGGCTCCGAGTGGGTCGTCGCCGACTCGGGCGGTGCGCATAGCGAGGTGCGCATCGGCGTCGCCAAGCTCTCCGAGCTCGACAAGACGGGCCGAGGCCTGACGCCGTGGCGCATCGTCGCCGACTACACCGATGGCGTCGAGGCTGCAGTCGTCCACGGCGATCGGCTCTACCTGAAGACGTACAAGGACGCGCCGAATCGCAAGGTCATCTCGGTGCCGCTCGCGAATCCCGACCTGAAGAACGCGCGCGTCGAGATCCCCGAAGATCCGACGGCAACGCTCGGCTGGATCCCGCCTGCACGGGACGGCCTCTACGTCGTGCATCAGCGCGATGGCCTGGCGCGCCTGTCGCGCATGCCGTGGAAGGGCGGCAAGCTCGAGCCGATCAAGCTGCCGTACGAGGGCTGGACTCCCGACGTCGCGACCGACCACCTCCAGGACGGCATCACGTTCCAGGTCGAGGGCTGGCTCCGGACCGGCACCTACTACACGTACGATCCGAAGACGAAGAAGCTCTCGCCGACGGGCCTCGCTTCGACGACGACCGCCGACACGTCGCAGCTCGTCGCCGACGAGGTCGAAGCAACGTCCGCCGACGGCACGAAGGTCCCGCTCTCGATCCTCCACCGCAGAGACATCGCGCTCGACGGCTCGCACCCGACGATCCTCTACGCGTATGGCGGCTACGGCGCGGTCGAGCATCCCGGCTTCTCGTCGTCGCGCGTCGCGTGGGTCGAGCGCGGCGGCGTCTACGCGATCGCGCACGTGCGCGGCGGTGGCGAGAAGGGTCGCAAGTGGCAGGACGATGGCTCGCGCGACAAGAAGATGAATGGCGTGCGCGACTTCATCGCGTGCGCGCAGTACCTCGTCGACAAGAAGTTCACAGCGCCCGGCAAGCTCGCGGCGCACGGCATCAGCATGGGCGGCGTGCTCGTCGGTCGCGCGCTCACCGAGCGTCCCGATCTGTTCGCGGTCGTCCAGCTCGCCGTCGGCATCGTCAATCCGCTGCGCATCCTCGCCGCCGAGAACGGCGCCAACCAGAAGACCGAGCTCGGCGATCCGTCGACCGAGGCCGGCTACAAGCAGATCCTCGAGATGGATCCGTACGCGCATGTCGCGCCGAACACCGCCTACCCGGCCGTGATCTTCACCGTCGGTCTCAACGATCACCGCGTCGCGCCGTGGATGACGTCGAAGATGGCCGCTCGCCTGCGCGCCTCGACGACGAGCGGCAAGCCGATCATGATCCGCGTCGATGCCGACGCCGGCCATGGCATCGGCTCGACGAGAGATCAGGCGTTTGCCGAAAAGGCCGACGTGTGGGGATTCATGCTCGATCAGATGGGTGAGCGCTAACGCATCCGCAAGTGACGCGGCTGCATCGGCGGGTGTGAACGACCCGCTCCACTGACCACGGCGAGTCGCGTGGTTGGCCGCTGGCACGCGGGATGCGAAGGCGATCCCGTCGATGATGGGAAGGTACTCGCCGGCGGTCGCGTTGCTCCTCGTCGCTGCGTGCGGAGGCTCGTCCTCCAAGGCCAAGCCCAAGGATCCGCGGGATGCCGAGCTCGAGGCTGCCGCCGCAAAGCGCGAAGCGCTCCTGGCAGAGCAGCCGAAGTCCCCGTACGAGACTCGCGAGAAGACGGCGTATCGGCCCGACGAGCGCTGCGGTCAAGGTCCGTATCGGATCGAGACCGACTCGCTGCGTGCGCACTACGGCGAGGAGATCGAGGTCTACGCGTGCGGTGATCACTCGATCAGCGGCAACTACCGGCTCGACGTGCAGCGCAAGACCTCCGATACGAGCGAACGTGCGTTCGGCTGGTCTCGCGACAACGAAGCTTGCAAGGGCAATCGCGCGACGGTCGTCGATGCCGGTACCGCATCCTCGTCGGGAGGCAGTGCGCGCGGTGGCAGCGGTCCTGCGAAGAAGGGGAGCGCGGTCGCACCGGCCACGAAGTTGAAATCGAGGTCGCTCACGCGCGTCGGCGAATTCACAGGTGAGTGCAAGGTGCGCAGCTACATCCTCGACACCGGCTATCGCTCGTGGGGCGACGTCCCCGCACTCGAAGGTCACCTCGTCCTCGATATCTGGTCGGACGAGCCACTCGACCTCCAGAACCTCGTGTTCGTGATCGAGAAGAAGGCGGTCGTCGCGGACATGACCGTCGAGCGCTGGAAGAAGTTCCTCGACGACGAGGACGCGTGGCACAAGCGCTACGAGGCATTCGTCGACGGCGAGGTCGCGGCCGGGCGCACGACGCTCGTCGATATGAAGGTGAAGACACCGCCGCCACCGCCGCCGCGCATCGAGACGCTGCCGCCGAAACCGAGCAAGAATGCGCGCTGGATCCCAGGCTACTGGCAGTACGCCGACAACGACTTCCACTGGCTCGCCGGCATGTGGGACGTGCCACCCGAGGACGTCGCGAAGGAGCTGACCGTGCACGCGCCTTCGCCGCCGCCCGAGGTTCGCGTCGAGCAACCGCCGGAACCACAGCCAATCGCGACGGCGGTATGGACGCCGGGCCAGTGGCAGTGGGACGGCCGCATGTACGTCTGGGTCCCCGGCGCGTGGCGCGTCCCGCCGTCACGCGATCACAGGTGGCAGCCGGCACGGTGGTCGGTCTCCGTGCGCGGCGGCGCGGTGTTCGTGCCCGGCGGGTGGCACATCCGCATCGGTCGCTAGTAGCGCGCGCCGTTCGCCCAGTCCGGGAGGGGAACCGCCGGAGGCGACAGCTCGACGGCCCAGGCCGCGCTCAGCGTGGTCGCGCTCGTCCACAGCTTGAACCTCGCGAGGTCAGCCTTGTTGTCGGCGTTGAACCTGCCCGCGTACGGGAGCCACGTAGCGTCGCCGTAGCCGGCGGCGTTGTAGTCGAACACTCCGTCGTAGCCCGAGGCGGTGTGGTAGTCGATCTTCCACGTCTGATCCGTGCCCTTCACGGCGAGGTCCGCGTAGCCATCGCCGTTGTAGTCGGCGGGCACGGGCGTGTAGTTCGCGTTGCCGTACACGGCGCCGGTGCCCCAGAGCATGAGGTTCCAGCCGTTGTAGCAAGGTGCGTTTGGCGCGACGCAACCCGGCGCACCGAAGTCATTCGAGTAGTCGATGAACCACTCGCCGCTGGTGGTCTTGACCGCGAGATCTGCGCGGCCGTCGCCGTCGTAGTCGGCGGGTGCGGGGCGCGCGTTGACGTCGCCATATCCCGACATCACGCCGTTCCACTGACCGAAGCGCTGGAACACCTCGAGCTCGTAGAGCGAGTAGCCGTACTGGGTGCCGCGCGTGACCCCGAACATCCGCACGTAGCGCCCCGTGCCGGCGACCGAGACGTCATCGACGCCGCCGTTCTGCCCGGACAGCACCGCGACGTTTCGCCAGTTCGTGGCGTCGTCGGAGATCTGCAGCCGGTACGAGCTGCCGTACGCGCCCTCCCACGTCAGCTTGATCCGGCCGATCGAGTAGACGCCGCCGAGATCGACGACGATCCACTGCGGATCGCTGAACGACGACGACCAGCGTGTCGACAGCGAGCCGTCGATCGCGTAGCTCGCGAAGTAGGTGCCGCCCTCGTACGAGGACGCGTACGCACCCGACGGGATGATCCGCGAGGTGTTGGGCGAGCGCGAGTAGTCGACGTACCAGGTGCCGTTGTTGTCCTTCGTGCTGAGATCGATCGCCCCGTCACCGTCGTAGTCGGCGGGCGGGTTGGGCTTGTTGGTCGCGCCGCCGTAGCCGGCCAGGCACTCGTCAAAGCCGTTGAAGCCGTTGTCCTGATAGTCGATGCACCACGTGCCGGTCGTGTCGTTCTTGACGCTGATGTCGGCCTTGTTCGTCGCGAAGATCTGGATACCGGTATCGGTGTAGTAGCGGTTCGGGTTGAAGTCGCCGGTCACGACCTGCGTGCCGGTGCCGCCGTAGCCGCTGAGCACCGCGGTCCACGGCGCGTCGTCGACGGCCTTGGGATTCACCCGGTAGTAGAAGTTGCCGCCGCGACCCGCGCGAACGGCTGCGTCGAGGACACCGTCGCCGTCGAAGTCGGCGGGAACGATGTCGTGGCCAACGGCCTGACCGTAGACGGAGGCGACGCCCTGGAGGTCATAGTCGGTGAGCCAGCCGGGCGGCGAGATCGTGCACGCCGGATAGGACATCACCGAGTACGGATCGGCGCCGCCGTACTGCTGGGAGCCGGATACGATGCGAACGTCCTCGTCTTCGTCCTCGCAGCCCGGACCGTGCGGCACGTACTCGCCGTTGAACTCGTGCGCGAACCCGAGCATGTGGCCGAGCTCGTGACGGAACGCCTGGTTGCGCCACCCGATGCCCAGCGAGAATGCCGACGGACAGAGATAGACCATCCGATCCTCAGGATCGGCGCTCGGATACGTCGCGGCCGCGCTCTCGCCGTCGTTGCACTCGCCGAGAAACGTCGAGCCTGCGCGGACGCGGAACGACACGCTGCTGTTGTTGAGGTTGCAGTTGTAGTCCTGCGAGGCGTTGTACACGAAGTCGATATTCGCGGCTGATTCCCACGCCGCCGTCGCGATCCGCATCGCCTCGACCGCCGAGGCGTGGTTCGTGCCGAGGTCATCGCTGACGCAGTACGTGAGCGTGATGTTCGAGCCCGACCACTTGTCGTCCTCGTCGAAGATGAGGCCCTTCTGGTGGATGATCAGCGCACCGGGCGGCGGATACTGCCGCGTGTACGCCTTGTGCAGCGTCTTCGTATTGCGCGTCAGGATGTCGTGGTCGACGACGTACATCCCGTCTGCGTGCTTCGGCAGCGTCGCGAGCCATTCCTCGAACGTCGGTGCCCCCGGAGCGGTCTCGGGTGCCTCGGGGACCTCGAGCTCGTCGGACACGGTCGTGCAACCGCTGCCGAGAAACAGCAACGTCAGGAAGCGTGCCGTCAGCTTGCTGATGCCGTGCCGCGCGAGCTCGCGGATTGGGTTGGAGGGTTGATCGGTACGTGGTGAGTTGGACTGCATACGCGCTACCGGCGGCGACACAGCCATCGCAGACGCGTTCGATCAGATTTCTGCAGATCCCGGGATCGCTTCGCGAAGCGCTGGAAACTTCTATCGTGCGATCCAGATCGCGCCGCTGTAGTCGGAGCACACGATGTCACCGCGGGCATCGATCGCGATGCTCGTGATGAAGTCATCGCCGCTCCTCGCCGAGACCTCGCGACCATCACGCCACCGCTTCACCGTTCCATCCTCCGAGCCCGTGATCCACGTTCGATCCGGCGCGATCGCCGCACACGTGATCGCGCCATCGTGAGCGCGGATCGACGCGAGGATATCACCCGCTCGATCGAGCTGGTGCAGCCAGCCTCGCACGTCGCCGGCGATCATCGTCGCGCCGTCTGCGGCGACCGCGCGAAGCGGAATGCCGAGCTCGGCGAACGATCGCGTGTGACCTCGTCGATCCGTGATGGCGATCCGGCCGTCCTCGCCGCACGACGCGAACCCGTCGCCGAATGCGATGACCGACCACGCCCAGCCGTCGTGGGCGGCGGACGCCCAGATCGGACCAACCGCCGTACCCTCGACGATGGCTCCTCGCAGGGCCGCGTCGTATGCGACGAGGGTTCCTCGCGATGTCGCGACGATGACGCGATCACCGCTCGCACATGCGTCGAGCACGGCGCCGAGGTCGTCGGCGATCCGTGTGACGGCATCGCCATCGATCACGAACACCGCGCCGTTGCGCGTGCCGCACCACAGGCGATCGCGTGAATCCTCGACGAGCGCGGTCACCGAGCCTGCACGCAGGTCGTACATCGCCTGGCGCGCGGACCGTCCCCAGTGGCGCACGGTGCCGTCACGGCCGGAGCTCGCGAGCGTGCCGTCGCGGCACGAGCTCACGCGCCAGGCATAGCCGCGGTGGCGGCCGACGACATCGTGATCGAGCCCGGTCTCGTCGAGCCGGCGATACATCACGTCGGTGCGGAGCACGTGCTTGATCCCGGCGGTCACCGCTTCGCCGTCGTGCCACGCGCGATGGTCGAACACGATCGCTGCGCCGCGCTTCGGTGCGATCGTGGCCCACAGCTCGGTGCCGCGTGGATCGGCATAGAACCGCGTGCGGCCGCCTTCGCGGTCCGGCGCATCGTCGAGATAGAGCTGGACCGTCAGGTGCGAGCGCAGGTCGTCAGACGGCACGTGTGGTCCGTCGCGGTGGATACAGAACGCCTGGCCGTCGCGATAGCGGCACGCGCGGAACCTCGCGTTGAAGCCGCACAGCGCCCAGCGCGCGCCGTCGACAACGAGCTCGGCCGGCAACTCGTCGCGCAGCAGCTCGAACAGCGAGGCCGCGAGCTCGTCATCATCGAACACGAGGCGATCGTTATTGCGGTAGTCGCGCGGATAGTGCTCGCCGGTCGCCTCGAAGCCCCGGCGGTCGAGGTTCGCGAGCAGTGCAGCACACCGTGCCTCGTCGAGCGCATCCTCGATCAAGATGCCCACGAACTGCTCGGACGGCAGAAACCTCATCGCGAGACCTCCTCTGGATAGAGCCGGGCGACGACAGCGATCGCGACCGCGCACAGCACCGTCGCCACGACGAAGTGCGGACCGTAACCGAGCGCCTGTGCCGAGAACCCGCTCAGCGCCGATGCGACGCCGCTCGCGATCACGACCGCGCTCGCCTGAACCGTGTAATCGGTGCCGCCGCTCTCGGGACGGCTCCAGTCCATCATCGACGTGAACAGCGCCGCGGTCGCCATCCCGCTCGCGAAGTGCTCGACACCCAGCCACGTCGCGATCTCGGCGTACGAGGGTGTGCCGAACGCGAGGTACGCATAGCCGGCGACCGTGATCACCTGGCCGATGCCGAACGCGACGAGCGAACGGCGACGACCGATCCTGCCGACCAGCGCGCCACCGGCAAGCGCGCCGGCCGTGCCCGCGGTGAAGCCGACCGCGCCCAGCATCCACGCGATGTCGTGGAGGTCGAGGCCGCGATCCTTGAGGAACGGCCGCAGCATGCCCTGCGCGAACGCCTCGCCTGCTTTGTACACGACGACGAGCGCGATCAGCCGCCACGCGCCGGGTCGCAGGAGGAAGTGCACGTGCGGCGAGCCGCTCTTCTCGATGGGAACGTCTGGCTCGCGCGCGACGAGCACCGGCACGCTCGACAGGATCGTGAGCACGGTCATCACCGCGAACGTCGTGTGGAGTCCGTGGTCGGCATAGACGCCGAGCAGCACGCCGCCGCCCATGATCATGCCGATGCGATATGCGCCGACCTGCAGGCCGTTTGCGAACCCTCGCTCGGCGGGCGGCAGGATCGCGACGGCGAGGCCGTCGGTCGCCACGTCCTGCGTCGCCGCGATCAGGTTGAGCAAGAACATCGCAGTCATCAGCACGGGCAGCGCGTCGGACCCGGGCGCGATCGCGATCATCCCGAGCACGAGGGTCGCGGCGAGCTGCATGCCGAGGATCCATGTGCGCCGACGCCCGAGCCTCGGCCAGTACCGGCGGTCGACGAACGGCGCCCACAAAAACTTCAGCGCCCACGGGATCGCGAGCAGCGAGGCGAGCCCGATCTCGCCGAGCGAGTAGCCCGCATCGCGCAACAGCGCCGGCAGTGCCTGGACGAAGAACCCGAACGGCAGCCCCTGCGCGAAGTAGAGGTTGCCGAGCAGCGTGAGCCGTCCGACCGTCGCTCGCGACAGCTGCCCACGCGTGATCGCCACCGCGCTCATACTCGCCTCGCTCGCGTCGGCTTGCGCCGTATCTCGAGCGGCCGCTTGGGGCGGACGAGCCCTTCGGCCATGCGCAGCGCGCACGGCGCGGCCGAGCCCGACGGAATCAGCTCGCGCGCGGTCGCCGCGACGGTGAAGTAGCCCTGGATCATCGCGACAAGCGCCGCCGCGACTGCACCGGCATCGCTGCACTGGAACTGCCCGCTCGCCCGCCCCCGCTCGACAATCGCGATCACGCGACGGGTCAGATCAGCGAGTGCTGCCTCGACCTCGATCCGCACGCGTCGCTCGCGAAGTGCCTCGGCGCTGACGAGCACCCAGCAGGCGAGCGCATCGGGATCCGCGTGCGCGCCGAGCCCGAGGTGGACGTCGATGAACGCGACGAGCTGTGCCGCCGCATCGTCGGCATCCGCGGTTGCAAGCGCTCCATCGAGCGCTCGCGCGTGTGCGGCGGCCAGCGCACGCACGGCCTCGACGAGGATCTCGAGCTTGTTCTTGAAGTGGTAGTGAACGAGCCCGGGGGCGAGCCCCGCTCGCTTCGCGATGTCGGCGATCGACGCGCCGTCGTAGCCCTGCTTCGCCATGACGTCGACGAGGGCCTGAACGATCTGGGCGCGGCGGCTGTCGGTGTTGGAGGCGCGGCTCATAATTAAGTTGGTTGACCAACCAAGAATGGCATGCCGCGCTCACGGCTGCAAGCTACGGCTATGTCACGCTGGCAGGCCCGACCGCTGGTCGGGTGCCGTCCTGGCTCGCGTCGCCCGCGATGGCGCTCAAGCCCTCATGGATACGACAGTTGTTCGCGCGTCCGCCCGCTGGCCCGGATCCGGCAAGATCGAGCGCGATGTCGCGACTCGAGGTGCACCGATGGTGTCTCGCCGCGTTGCTCGTCCAGGCGTGCGCTTCACCCGCGGCGAGGCCCCCTGTCACGCGCGCCTGGCTTCCGCTCGCCGAGCCATGTGAGGTGCTCGACGAGGACGGCAGCACGCACCCGGGATCCTGGGACGGCACGATGGTCTCCGGCCTCGTCTACGTCGATGTCGGGTCTCCGCTCGGCATTCACGTCGCGCTCGTCGACGGCGCTCGGATCATCGGAACGGACACGACCTCAGCGGCCTCCACCTGGAAGGCTGGTCGCCGGCGGAGCACGACCGGCATGTACATGTTCACCGGAGTCCGCCCCGGCAGCTACGAGCTCGTGTTCAGCCTCAGCGGACAGGAGATCGCGCGCGAGACGGTCGTGGTGGACGAGCGGCAAGACACCCGGCGGGAGTCCTCACTTCGGATCGCGGGCATTCGCCGCACGCCACGTTGTGCGTGAGCCTCGTAGGCGTCAGGCGCGAGGAATGCACCCATTCTCCTCGGTCCAACAAGGAGGAAGAAACATGAGTTACGTGGATGGATTCGTGGTCCCGGTCCCGAAGCAGAAGCTCGACGACTACCGCGAGTGGTCGAAGAAGTCCGGCGAGCTGTGGAAGAGCAAGGGCGCGCTCGAATACGTCGAGTGCGTCGGCGACGACGTGCAGCCGGGCAAGGTCACCTCGTTCCCGCAGAGCGTGAAGCTCCAGGACGACGAGGTCGTCGTGTTCTCGTGGATCGTCTACAAGTCGAAGGAAGACCGCGACCGCATCAACAAGGCCGTGATGGACGATCCGATGATGAAGAACACGGATCCGAAGTCCTGGCCGTTCGACGGCAAGCGCATGTTCATGGGCGGCTTCCAGCCGATCGTCGAGATTCACTAGTCGGCGCGCGCGAGATCCGGCGCGAAGTGCGCGAGAGCCGCTGCACGCGCTGCCGCGATCTCCTCGGGCTGCGCCGTCTTCGATGCCACGACGACGGCCTCCCATGCGTCGGTCGAGCGCGCACCGAGGTCCTGGACCTCGCGCGACTTGTGGAACGCGGGTGCATCCGAGATCAGGCCCCGCAGATGGAGGTCGAGCGCGACCAGGCCGGTATCCCAACCAGGACCGACGAACAGCGAGCCAGCGCCGCTTCCCGCGACGTCGATCGGCACCGTGTGCTCGAGCACGAGCTCGGTGCGTTCCGCGCCGCGCTTCGCGAGGTTGATCACGACGATGCTCGACGGCGCGCCGTAGGTGACGCGCAGGAGCTGCGGTGGTTCGCACGCGAGGATGTCGCCGCCCGCGTTGCCTGCGAACTGGAACTTGCCGCCGACGCGGAGGTCACCGGAGATCGGAAACAGCCAGCGCTCGAGCCGCGCCGGATCGGTCAGCGCGGACCAGACCTCGGCGGGCGCGGCGTCGTAGGTGCGTCGCACGACGAGGCTCACCATCTCGGTCGTGCCCTCCGGCCGGCGGCTCACCTCGCGGTGAATCGCTGCGATCTGCTGAAGAATATCGAACATCGCTACCTCCTCTTCTTGCCGGTGCGGGCCTGGCGCTCGCGCTTGCCGCGCTCGAGCTCCTCACCGAGTGCGTCGAGCGTGCGCTCCCAGTACCGCCGAAATGGGTGCAGCCAGGCATCCACCTGGCGCAGCGGCGTCGGATCGAGCGCGTAGATGCGGCGCGTGCCCTCCGCCCGCACGGTCGCGAACCCCGACTCGCGAAGCATGCGCAGGTGCTGCGAGACGCCAGGCTGCGAGATACCGAAATCGTGATGGATGACCTCGTTGATCGCGCCCGAGCTCTTCTCGCCGTCGGCGAGGACCTCGAGGATGCGGCGGCGAACCGGGTCGCCAAGGACATCGAGCGCGTGCACGGTCTGATCCTGTAGCGACGGCTAATATAAGGCAAGACTAAAATAGATCTGCGGTAGCATGCGCGGGTTCGATGACGAGAACTCGCGCACTTCTGATGCTCGTAGGGATCGGCGGCTGCATGACGCCGGTGATGCACTTCGGCGAGGGCAAGACCGCCAAGCAGGCGCAGCATGACACGATGACCGAGATGGGCCCGGCGCGGCTCGTCACCGGCGAGAAGTGGAACGGCGAGGTCACGACGCGCAAGGTTCGCGTCTGGGCCGACGAGCAGTACCGCACACAGAACCGCCAGTGGCAGAAGGCCTTCGACGAACCGCTCGAGCTCGCGAACCTCGTCGTCACGCCGATCTTCGGCATCCATATCGTCGCCGAGTACGCGACGTGGGATCGCAACGTCCCCGACGCGACGCTGCGCGATCACATGGCCGCGCTGCAAGAGCAGGATCGCGGCGACGATGTGCTCGCCGTCATCGGTCTGACGTCATCGCTCTCGCTCGTGTCGGCGACGTTCGACGAGCTCGGCCTGGCAATGGTCGGCGGGCGTCACATCGTGCTGCGTGGCTACGCCGATCTCGAGGAGCGCAAGATGTACGCGAACGCGTTCCCCGATCTGCGCGCGGAGGAGCGCGAGATGGCGCTCGTGCAGCTGCGTCGCCACAAGACCGCCGTCGTGCTGCTCCACGAGCTCGGCCACGTCCTCGGCGTCGAGCACGAGATCGACAGCTCGTCGATCATGAACGCGACGTACTCGAACCACGCGACGACGTTCAGCACCACTGCGCGCGCGACGATGCTCGCGACGCTCGATCAGCGGCTGCATCGCAAGTCGCCGACGGCGGTCATGGCAAGCGCCCCGGCGCAGCCACAACCGGAGGCAGCGCCGGCCGCACCCAAGGTGCATCACGCGCCGATCGTCATCCGGGTCACGCGGAAGCGGATGACGATCGTCGACGGTAAGTCGATGAAGCCGGACGAGCTCGACGCACTGCTGAAGGCAGCCTATGTCGAGGATCCGGAGACCAAGATCGTCGTGAACGAGGACCGCAACGTCCCGACAGGTGTCGTCGGCGAGTTGCTCGATCGCGCGAAGGCGTTCGGCTTCGTGAAGGTCGAGTTCGGCTGGAGCGGCAAGTAGCAACGGCACGCCGAAAACGCAAAGACGGTCCATGTTCGATGGACCGTCCCCTCGGCTCGTACGCCTCGATCAGTGGATCGAGATGCCGCCGCTCACGCTGATGCCACCCCGGATCACCGGCTGCGGCGGCGGAGGAGGAGCCTCGGCGGCAGCCCAGTAGCCCGGCTGCCAGATCCACTCGCGGCCGCCCCAGCTCCAGCTGCCCGAAACCCACATGTAGCCCGGCACCGGATCGTAGTGCTCGACGATCACCTGCGGACGAACGTGGACGTTGTAGTAGCGCTGGCGGATCACCGGCCGCCGGTAAACGCGGACGACGCCACCGGGGAACACGTAGCGACCGTTGCTGACGCGGACGTGCCCGACGCGCGCTCCACCGTGACGATGGTCGCGGACTGCCGGGCCGCGACGATCGGGACCGCGGTGATCGCGCACGACCACACCACCGCTGCGATCCCCGTGGCCACGGCCGCGTCCACGACCGTGGTCGGCGTACGCGGCGCTGCCGAGGAGCATGCAGAGGATCGTTGCGATTCCAAAAGTGCGTCTCATGCGAGTGAGCCTAGCGCCGGAGAGATGTAGGACGCTTGGCGCGACGATCACTCTCTCCTGACAATGGTGGCGCATCTAACACTGAACGTGGCTAAACGCTGATGCTCGATCTGCGACGAGGTAGTGAGTGTGCGCAGCGTAGGCGACCTTCAGAGCATGGCGTGAAGCGCCCGATGCTCGCGACGCCGCCGGCGTTGTTGCGGCCCTCGGCGCGCTCGACATGTGGCGGAACGACAGGGTGCGAGGTCGCGCTCCCATCAGTTGTCGCGTGAAGTTCGAGTGAACCGCGGGAGGCCACTCTCGCCGCAACCCTAGAGTGAGCGCATCATGCTCGGTAGACGCTCGCTCGCACTTATCGTCGCACTCAGCACGGTCGGCTGCGCGACCCGACAGCAGTCCCGGACGACTGCCCTCGTTGGCGGCGGGACGATCGTGGGCGGCATGGCGATCGGTGTTGGTGCAATCGTGCTCGCGCGCAATCAGGCCACGGAAAACGACGCGTTCGCGATCGGATTCACCGGGTTCGCAATCGCGGGCGTCGTAGCAGGGATCGGTGCCGTTCTCGGCGTGAGCGGCCTCGTGGGGATGGCGACATTGCCAGATGCCTCGACTCTGCAGTGACGCCGCGAAACCGAGCGTACTGTGCGTACAAGAAGCAAGAGGCTACGGCGACAACTCTGCGATCGATCGCATTGGGCACGCAGCGGGTCGTTCTGTACGTGCCATCGCGCTAACGTGCGTGTGAGCAGCTATGCGCATCGCAGTTGTCTTCGACTCCCCGTACGACTGGTCTCCGGACCAGCACGCCGCAGAGATGGCGAAGGAGATCAAGAACCGCCGCAACGCAGAGCCGGAGATGGAGTACCAGGTCGCGAACGCGCTCATAAAGAACGGGCACGACGTGCTGATCCTCGGTGTCCACGACGATCTGCGCGACATGAGCACGAGACTCGCGGATTGGAAGCCCGACCTCGTGTTCAACGCCACCGAGGCATTCCAGGCGAACTCGAACCTCGACTACCTCGTGCCCGCACTCCTCGAGGCCGAGGGCTATCGCTACACCGGTGCACCACCGCTCGCGCTGCTCGTCACGCGCAACAAGTCGATGAGCAAGAAGGTGCTGGCGTTCCACAACATCAAGGTGCCCGGGTTCAAGTCGTGGCGGCTCGGCGAGGCGCCGGGGCCGGACGAGTCGCTTCGATATCCGCTGATCGTCAAGCCGCTGCAATCCGACGCATCCGAGGGCATCTCGCAGGCATCGATCGTCCACAACAGCGATGCGCTGTCCGAGCGCGTCGCCTGGATCCACGAGCGGTTCTCGCAGCCGGCGATCGCCGAGGAGTACATCGAGGGCCGCGAGCTGTACGCGACGATGATCGGCAACGGGGACAAGGTCGAGGTGTTGCCGATCGTCGAGATGGTGTTCGAGCAGGCGGGCTCGCGTCCGGAGGATCGGATCGCGACGCAGTACGCGAAGTGGGACATGAAGTATCGCGCGCGCCGCGGCATCAAGAACGTGTTCGCGCGGCGGCTGTCGAAGGTCGCGATGGAGCGCTTGCTCGAGACCTGCTACGCGTCGTACCGCGCGTGTTGGCTGCGCGACTACGCGCGCATCGACGTCCGTCTCACCGCCGACAACGAGATCTGGTTCATCGAGGCGAACGCGAACCCGTTCCTCAGCTACGGGCACGACTCGGCCGAATCCGCTCACAAGGCGGGATTGCGCTACAACGCGTTCATCCAGCGCATCGTCGACGAGGCGATGGCGCGGGAGCCCTGACTGCAAGGTTTCTTCACACACTCGCGGGACGTGCCGTAACACCGCAGTGAGACCTTGACTGGCACATGCAGCCAGTCAGGGACAGTCACGCCGGCCTCGCGGTCGAAGCCTCCGGCCTCGTCAAGAAGTTCGACAACGTGCGCGCGGTCGACGGGATCGACCTCGAGATCCGACGCGGCCAGGTGTTCGGCGTGCTCGGCCCCAATGGCGCGGGCAAGACGACGATGCTGAAGATGCTCGCGACGCTGCTCCCGATCGATGGTGGCGTCGCGCGCGTGTTCGGCGTCGACGTCGCGACCAACCCGCACCAGGTGCGCCAGCTCGTCGGCGTCACCGGCCAGTACGCGTCGGTCGACGAGAACCTGACCGGCCGCGAGAACCTCGTGCTGTTCGGCCGGCTGCTCGGATTGCCGCGAGCTCAGGCGCACGCGACCGCCGACGAGCTGCTCGCGAGCTTCGGGCTCTCCGATGCCGCGGATCGGCAGCTCAAGGGGTTCTCCGGCGGCATGCGGCGGCGGCTCGACCTCGCGGCGTCGCTGATCCGGAGACCGCCGCTGATCTTTCTCGACGAGCCGACGACCGGCCTCGATCCGCGAACGCGCGGCCAGATGTGGGACACGATCCGTTCGCTCGTCCGCGGCGGCGCGACGGTTCTGCTGACGACGCAGTATCTCGACGAAGCGGATCAGCTCGCGGATCGCATCGCCGTGATCGATCGCGGAACCAAGGTTGCCGAGGGCACGCCCGACGAGCTGAAGGCGAGCGTCGGCAACTCGACGCTCCACGTTCGCCTCGAGGATCGCGAACGCACCGCCGACGCCGCCGCGATCGTGGCGCGCATCCTCGGCGAGGAGCCGGTCCTGACGCCGGAGGCCGGTGGGCTCAACATCGCGCTCGCCGACGCGAACCGTGCGGCCGACGTGCTCATCGCGTTTCGCGAGATGAAGCTCGGCATCTCGACTGCGAGCGTTCGCCAGCCGACGCTCGACGAGGTCTTCCTCGCGCTCACCGGCCACCACAGCACCGCGGCCGACGGTGCGAAGGAGGAGGTGCGCTGATGGTGACCTCGGTGCCTCCGCAAGCCGCCTCGCATCGTCCGCTCGCGGTCCGTCCGACGCTGCGCGACACCATCGAGCAAACGCGCGCGATGGCGTGGCGCGCGCTCCTGAAGATGCGCCGCAACCCGGAGCAGTTCTTCGACGTGACACTGCAACCGCTGCTGTTCACCGCGATGTTCACGTACATCTTCGGTGGTGCGGTCGCCGGCAGCACGGCGAGCTACCTGCCGATCATCATCCCCGGCATCCTCGCGCAGACGACGCTGACCGCGTGCATGGCGACCGGCATCCAGCTGCGCGAGGACATGGACAAGGGCGTGTTCGATCGCTTCAAGTCGCTACCGATCGCGCGCATCGCACCGCTCGCCGGGCCCGCGCTCGCCGATCTCTTGCGCTACGGAATCGCATCGACGCTCACGATCCTCGTCGGCATCGCGATGGGCTACCGCCCCGGCGGTGGCGTCGCAGGTGTCCTCGGCGGCTGGGCGCTCATCGTCGCTGCAGGCTGGTCGCTCGCGTGGGTGTTCACCTGGCTCGGCACGATCGCGCGCAGCGCGCAGGCCGTGCAGGGCATCTCGATGATGATCATGTTCCCGCTGTCGTTCCTGTCGAATGCGTTCGTGCCGACGCAGACGATGCCGGGCTGGCTGCAGGCATTCGTGAAGATCAACCCGGTGTCCCAGGTGATCTACGCGTGCCGCGACCTGATGAACGACGGCCAGTTCACCGCGCATGTCGGCTGGGCTCTGCTCGGGTGCGTCGTCATCGTCGCCGTGTTCGCACCGCTCGCCGTTCGTTCGTACGCGCGGAAGATGTAGTACGCGCGCACCACACACACGACGGACGTCACATCGTATGGCAGCGACGTGCGGTCGCAGCGATAACGGCGCCTCATCTCGTTTACGATCGCCTGCGATGAAGCAGCTCGTCGTGTGTGCGCTCTTGCTCGGGGCTTGTAGTGACGACGATGGCGAATCGCGCACGCCCGAGCTCGTGACCGAGACGTCGCGGCTGATCATGAGCGTCGCGGTCGGCGACGCTGTCTATCTCTCGACGTCGGACGAGACGATCTGGACGGTCGCGAAGGAAGGCGGTACCGCAGCGATGCTCGTCGCGAACGATCCCGGGTCACGCCTGACCGTCGCCGGCGATCATCTCTACTGGGCAAACACGCTCGCGTCCGTGAATGGCGACCGCTTCGAGCTGAGCCGCGTCCCGCTCGCGGGCGGAACGCCTCAGGTACTCGCGCCCGAGGCAGACGCGCGCAGCTTCGTCGTCGACGGCGACACCGTCTACTTCACCTCTGGCAGCACATCGCCGGATGCGAAGGTGACCATCTACTCGGTGCCGGTCGGTGGCGGGACGCCAGCCGTCGTCACGACGGGCGGCCTGATCGAGTCCACCGGCGCGCTCGCGGTCGATGGCACGCGCATCTACGCCTCGACGAACAAGACGCTCAACAGTCGCCTTCTCAGCTTCGCGAAGGATGGCAGCGACGGCATCGCGCTGACCGACGACGCTGCGGGCACCGGCGGCATCGCCTACGTCACCGCGCATGGCGACAAGCTGTACTTCATCGCGAACACCGGTGGAGGCGCGTTCTCCCACGTGCTCAAGGTCGTCGCGAAGGCTGGCGGTGAACCGGTCGCGTACTATCAGAACTCGAGTGTCGACGACACGTACTGCACGTCGATGATCGGGTTCGCGATGGACGACGACTTCATCTACGTCGCATGTCGCGCGCATACGAGCTCGATGATCCGGCGCGTCTCGGTCGACGGTGGCGCGTTCTCGACGCTGGCCACGTTCCCCGATGCCGCGAATCCTGGTGGTGAGACTTACAGTCCGACGATCGCCGTCATGGACGACACTCACGTCTACGTCGGACTCGGTCCACGCCTCTATCGGATCGAGAAGTGATCAGGTCTTCGTACGGCGGAACGTGATCGCCACGTCGTCGTTCCAGTGCGTTTCGTCCTCGCAGAGCTGCCAGAGCCCTTCGATCGTGTTGCCGCCGTTCGCAAACGTGCCGGTGAACCGCTGCGAGAACCCGGGCGCGATGCGGGAGAGCCGCCACGCGGTCTCGTCGATGCTCGCCTCGAGGATGCGCGAGACGCCGCGCGAGTCGAAGTAGTTCATCGTCAGCTGGCCGGCGGTGTGAACGCGGCGCGATGCCGGATCGACGCGATCGCTGTCGCTGAATCCGATGATCGAGATCGAATCGGGGAATTCGGGATGATCGGTACGCGAGCGATTGATCAGGAACCGCTCGCCTTCGAGCCATTCGATATCGGCGGTGCCGTGCACGACGACACCCGGCATCGCGGGATGTGTCGCCTCGGTCGTCCAGCTACCTACGAGCCGGCCGAGCAGTTTCAGGGTCTGTTCGGGTGTCATCGTCATGGCTACCTCCTATCGACACGACGAACGAGACCCAGCCGGATCGACACGGCACGAGTCAGCGACATCTCACGCCAGCCGCGACCTGATATCGACGTAAGCGGCCTCGACGAGCCGCGCCAAAGCCTCGGCATCTACCGCACGACCCGGCCGCAGCTTCACGTGCCGCCCTCGCTTGCCCGTTCCCTCGAGCAAGCGAGCGGGATCGGCGAGAAGCGCGCCGAAGAAGAAGCCGACATTGACGTGGTCTCGGTACGCGGCGACGTAGGCGAACGACGCATCGCCAACGCACGCGGTCGGACATCCGTCGTGCATCAGCTCGCGCACGTCGCTGCCGCATCGCCGCATCCGCGCGAACCAGGTCTCGACGAGCGGCCTGAGGTCAGCGCGCTGTGCGCGAAGCCACTCGTCGATCGCGGGTTCGTGTCTGACCGCGGTTGGAAAGCGCAGGATGTCATCCACGGGCGCGCCGATGATAGCTCGGCAACCCGCGTTCGAGTCAGCGAGCGGCGGCGACCGCGTGCGACTCGTTCAGCTTCCAGCCCTGCGGGCCCTTCATCCACATCTCCTCGTGACGGCCGGATGAAGCCTCGGTGTAGACGACGGCGGACTCCTGCGTGACCTTGCCCATGCTGTAGATCGTGCGCGGGCCGGCATCGCCGGGCGCGGCCTCGATCGCGGACTTGATCTCGGTGCGGACGGCGGCAACGTTGACCGGGTGCGACTTCGACTGCGACGTCGTCGACGTGGTGGCGCAAGCGGAGAGCGAAACGATGAAGGCGAAAACGACTGCTTTCATGCGCGCTACGATGCCGGCAGTTCGCGAATCGTTAGCTGTGCGCGCGTGACATTTCCGAGGCGCCTGCTCGACGACGATCGCGCTGTGACGCAGCGGTGCCGCGGCACCTGTACCGCTCAGCGCGGAATCGGAATCCGGTCGCAGCGCGTGATCCCGGACACCTTCGCGCCGGTCACCGCATCGACGACGAGCGGCAGCGCGGGCGCGTTCCCGATCGGGTGCGGCGCGGTGACGCGTGGGTCTGGCTCGACATCGATGCAATGCACGAGGCGAATGGTGCTGCCGCGCGCGAACAGGCTCGTCTCCGCACGAACGTTGTCGACGGTTGCGGTGAACCGATCCGGCCGCCTCACCGGGCCGCGCCGCTTGCAGTTGGCCCGTCCGCCCGGCTGCATCGCGCAATCGATCAGCGAGGGCGGAGGCTCGGTCACGATCACCGCGTAGTCCTTGCCGAGGACGCGCGCCAGCACGTCGTCCATCGTGACCTTCGGCGTGATGCGCGTGCGGAACTTGACGGCGATCTCGAGCGTGTCGCCGGTCCGCGTGACGGCGATCTCGACGAGGTGGGCCATGCCGACCTCGTCGGCGTAGACGAGCATGTTCGACGAGCCGTTGCTACCGACGCGGTCGGCGTCTGCGGCATCGATGCCGAACAGATCTGCGTTGGTGCGGAGCAGATCGCGGATCACCGTGACGTCCATCGCGACGAGGTCGGCGTCGTCGGTGACGGCGCGACGAACGAAACCGCGCCGGTCGAGGTCGACCGCGGTCCAGTGCTGTGGATTGCGCGCGCGAAACGTCTCCTCGACCTTGGTAAGCTCGGCGGCCGGCTTGGTGGGCAGGTTCAAGGGATACGCGGCAGCGAGCCGGCTCGTCGCGAGGAAGAGGAGGACGATCAGGGCGCGCATCATGTGCTGCAACGCATCAGATCGGCGAAGGATCTACCGACCGCCGGCGGCGAGCTGCTCGGTCTCGAACGCGCGGGCCGTGATCGAGATGCGCCGGCCCGCGGCCTTCGCGTTGTGCGGCACCTCGTGGGTCCACGCGAGGTTGACCGCGTACGGCATCACGATCATCGTGCCGTTGCCCGTCGGAATGTCGTGCATCGTCGCGTCGCCCTTCCAGCGGCGGATCCGGAACACGCGTTCGGCGCCCAGCGAGATCGTGACGATCGGCGCGCCGTTCACCATGTTGATCGTGCTGTCGCGATGCTTGCCGATGTAGTGGCCGTGCTCGGCGTCGTACCAGTTGAGCAGAAGGCCGTTGAGACGCGGATCGATCTGGTCGCGGATCCAGGCGTGAAGCGGCTCGAGCTCCGCCGGGACCGCGAGTGCGCGGTTCGTGTTGCCGGTGTACCGATAGTCGGCGCCATACGCCTGCTGCCAGCGCGGCGTGCGGACCTCCTTGCCGTGCATCTTGATCAGATGAAACGTCTCGGGGTGCATGCCCCAGAGGCGATCGAATCCCGCCGCGTCGGGAATCATGTCGTCGGGCAGGCGACCGACCCGGACGGACGCTGTCTCGTCGAGCGCGCGAGGTTCTAGCTGCCACGACATGCCGCGAATCTGAACGGCCGATCCGGGCGCGTCAAGGAGATCGCAGGATGGCAAAAAAGAACCGGCCCACATTTCTGCGGGCCGGCGCTTTCATTCGGACCGTCGGCTACGACAGCTGTTCGTGCGTGCCCTGGCGGCCGACCGCGATGGTCAGCACGCCGTTCGCGAGCGTCTTCGCGAGCACGGCGCCGAAGACTCCAGGCAGCGCGATCGTGCGCGTGACCTCACCGAACTTGCGCTCGAGGAATGCGTAGTCCTTCCTCGGTGCGTTCTGGTCGGCACGTTTTCGGACCGCGCGGATCGTCAGCTCGCCGTCCTCGATCGTGAGCTCGACGTCCTCGATCATCACGCCCGGCAGATCGACCTCGATGAGGTACTGGTCAGGCGTGACGAGCACGTCGAGAGCGGCGCTGCCGCTACCGCGCGGGGCGCCTCGCTCGACGCGGTCGGCGAATGGATTCTTTGGATCTCGCACCTGGGCGATTCCTCAGGTGGTGTACTTGAGCATCAGAACTTCGGCGATCTTCTGCTGCAGATCCTCGGGGATGTGCATGGTCTCGGCCATCGCGCCGAGCACCGCTTCCTCGCCGTCGTCGATCTCGCCGCTCGACAGCGCGATGTCCATCGCGAGCAGGAACGCCTTGTGCTTGAGCGCCTCGCTGCTGAGGTTCGCGAGCTCCTTCACGCGGGACAGGGCGCCGTGGAGCTTCACGGCCTTCTCGGCCTTCTCGTAGACCTCGTAGGCGTCGGCGTTCTTCAGCTCGGGCAGCGTGTTCGCGAACGCGCGCACGAGGTTGGTCTCTTCGTACTGATCATCGCCATCGGCGAACGCAACGCACAGCATCGCCTCGAGCAAGAGCTGCTGATCATCGACCTTGAGAGCCTTCTTCTTGAGCTTGTCGAAAAATCCCATCGTGTCCCCGTTTCTGGCGATCGTTCGCCGCAATTTCGATAACACGATGGCGATCGCAAGTGTCGCGAGCGCGAACGCGAATCACGCGACGCTCGCGCTTTGCCACTCCGGAACGTGACAGTCGCGTGTCGTTCGAACGTCGGTTCTTCAGCGCAACTGTGGGCGACCGAGGACGCAGCTCGTCGGAGCGGCGCGGCTGAACTCGGCGGTCCAGTTGATCTCCCACGTGCGGTCGTCATAGGAGAACGCCTGCTCCCAGCGCGCGCGATCGGGACCGAGCTTCGTCCACGTGTAGCGCACCTTGACGTGACGGCCGTCGTCCTCGTCCTCGCCGTAGAACTCGCCGCGATCGCCGGTGAAGCCGCCGACGACCGGCGGGAACATCTTCCCGCTCCTGCTGCTGATCCAGTAGACCGACCACTGCCGCTTCTCGATGTCGAACGCCCGCACCGTCAGGCCGGCCCAGCCCTTCGTCGGGAACACGACCTCGTCAACGTTGGTGACGCCGTCGAGATACTGCGTCGAGCACAGCTGCGACGAGAACTCGTCCCACTCCGCGCTGGCTGCGCCGCGGACTTTGAGGCGACGCTGGTGCGCGGTCCAGCCGCCTTCGAGGAAGTCGAAGTCGTGCACGCCGCCGGTGCCCGCGAGCGTGTAGCCGGGAGGCGATCCCGATGGAGACACGGCGGGCGCTGCGACCGCGCTCGTCGGCTGGACGTGAGGCGGCTCGGCGCTGTGAGAGGTCGCGCATGCAGCGGCCGCGGTGGCGAGCGCGATCGTGGCGATTCGGGAGAAGGAGACCTCGTGCATGGGCTGCACGGTGCGCCAGGACTGGTATGGTCGCTACGTCCAGTTCGCGAGGACTTGACCATACCAGTTTGCCGGCGCGACTCCGGCCGCATGCAGCGCAGGGACTGCGATACGCTCGCTGCATGCGCGGCGTCCAGGCGTTCCTCGCGGTAGCTCTTGTGGCGTGCTCGGGCGGAGCGAAGGGCGGTGACGACGATCCCGTCGGTGACGCGGGTGTCGATGCGGATCCGGACCCGATTCCCGACGACGCGATCTATCTCGATCCGGTGAGTGGTCAAGCGAGTGCGCCCGGGACCGCCGACGCGCCGTGGCCGGGTCTCGCCGATTCGATCGCGGCGGGTTTGCTCGCGACCGTCCCCGACGGCAAGACGCTCGTCCTGCGCGACGGCGAGCACGGCAATGCGAGGTTCGAGGGCGACCACGCGACCGCGGTGACGATCCGCGCAGCACCGGGCGCGAGTCCACATCTGGGCCGGCTCGAACTCCGCAAGGGAAGCGGTTGGCACCTGCGCGGCCTGACGATCAGTCCCGCGTACTCGTCGACGGCCTACACCGGTGACATCGTCGCGCTCGGAGAGTCGGGGACGTCGACGGACCTCGTGCTCGAGGACAGCGTCGTGTTCTCCGCGGCCGACACGACTGCCTGGACCGCCGTCGACTGGATGAACGCGCACAGCGGCATCCTGCTCGGCCGCAACGGCACCGGGCTCGCCGTGCGTCGGACTCACGTGTTCAACGTGCGGTTCGGCATCGCGATCACGTCGTACAACTCGACCGTCGAAGGCAACCTCGTCAACGACTTCTCGGCGGACGGCATTCGCGTGACCCGCGATGGCGGCGTCGTGAACGACAACGTGATCAAGAACGTCCACGTCTCGGATGCCGACGGAGATGACAACCACGACGACGGGATCCAGTGCTTCCTGTTCAACGTCGGCACGGGCACGGTGCGCGACGTGACGCTGCGCGGGAACATCATCGTCAACTACGAGGGCACGCCCGCATTCCCCGCCGAGATGCAAGGCGTCGGCTTCTTCGATGGCCCGCTCGTCAACTTCGTCGTCGAGGACAACGTGGTGTTCGTCGACCACTATCATGGCGTGTCGCTCTACGACGCGCAGGGCTCGCGCATCGTCAACAACGTCGCGTTCACCCGCTGGACCAACGGCAACGTGAAGCCGTGGGTGATGCTCGGCCAGAAGCTCGGGATGGCGGCCGGCAACTACGTCCACGGCAATCTCGCGCACAGCTTCGACTTCGATGCGGACGCGACGGTCGACGCCGGAGACAATGTCATGGTGACCGCGGGTGTCGCCGAGCAGCGTCTCGCGGATCGGCTCGCCGCGATCGAGGCCGCCTGGGGCCTGACGCTGCGTGATGGCGCGCACCGTCTCGTGCAGTAGCCTCACCACGCCGGATCGCGCCAGGCGCGCCAGCCGTTCTCGGTACGCGACACGCGCACGCCAACGACATGACAGTAGTACGTCGTGTCGTCGAAGCCATTGCCGGCGGCCGTGTCGTCCGGCGAATTCGGTGGGTCCACGACCGACGCGCCGACTGCCCAGGTATCGGGGCCCTGCACCGAGAACGCCAGCTGCAAGAGCGCATCCGTATTCGTCGGCCGAGCGTCTCGATACAACGCGAATCGGGGACTGCTGCAGTCCGAGCTGAGTGGTGGCTCGATCGCCACGTCGACGATCAGACGCCCATCCTGGGTCGCGGCTTCGCCGCACGCGAGCTTGGCGATCTCCGGACTACGCACGGCCGCTTCGATCAGGCCGCAGCGCCCGTCGGTCGGCTTCGACGTCTGCTGTTCGAGCCCTGGTGTGCCAGCTCGGGTACAGCCAACCAGCGTCGCGATTGCGAGCGATCTCACCGGGCGACGACAGTACACCCGCTAAGCTCACGAAATCTCGGCATAAGATTTCGTGTCAGGTTTTCCAGCCGAGGAACGACATAGGCGCGACATGGGAGCAATCGCGAGAAGCGACACCGAGCTGGTCGAAGCCAGCCTGCGTGGTGAGCACGAGGCGTTTGGAGACCTCGTCGCTCGCTATCAGGATGTCGTCTGCGCGGTCTCGTACAGCTCCACCGGTGATCAGGTGCTCAGCGAGGACGTCGCGCAAGAGACCTTCATCGCCGCGTGGCGCCAGCTCGATCGGCTTCGCAACAGTGCGCGCATACGGCCGTGGCTCTGCGGCATCGCGCGCAACCTCGCACGTACCGCGCGCAAGCGTAGACGTCGCGAGCCACTCGTCGATGCCGACGAGCAACCCGGTTCGGGCGCGAGCCCGTTCGATGTCGCTGCGCGTGGCGATGTCGAGCGGGTCGTGCGCGAGGCACTGGAGCGAATCCCCGCTGCGTATCGCGAAGCATTGATCCTCTACTACCGTGAGGATCTATCCGTCCGCGCGATTGCCGAGACGCTCGGCGTCAGCGAGGAGAATGCGATGCAGCGGTTGTCGCGAGGACGTCGGCATCTCGCCGAGAGCGTGACCGATGTCGTCGAGCGTTCGCTGCGAGGCGAGCGTCGACGGCGCGATCTCGTTGCCGCGGTCCTCGCGTCGATTGCCGCGATCACGTTGCCTTCCCGTGTCGATGCCTCTCCCACGAAAGGATCGACCATGCTCAAGTTCGCAGTCGCCGCATCGGCCGTCGTTGCCGTCGGCACCACCGCCTATCTCGTTCACACGCACTCGAAGAGCTCGACGACGAGCACCGCGGCCGTTTCGCCGCCGACCGTACCGCCGAAGCTCAGCTACGGTAGCGGCAAGCTCGGTCTCGCTCACGCGCCCACGCTCGGGCCGTCGGCTGCGCCGCGCGCGATCGCCTCGCGCTCGGTCGCCGAGGCAGACCTCGCGCTTTTGCCCGCCGACTCGGACGCGGTGATCGGCCTCAACTTCGCGCAGCTACGGCAGAGCCAGATCTGGCGGACCTACGTCGCGCCAACGCTTGTCCACGCGGATGGCTTTCGCGAGTTCGAGACCCTGTGCGGCTTCAATCCGGTCGAGTCGCTGGGTTCGGTCTCGCTCGGCGTGAAGTCGCTCGGCGGCGACGACCAGAGTGCGGTGGTCATCATGCACGGGTTCGATCGCGCAAAGGCGAGGTCCTGCTTCGACAGCAAAGGCATCGCCGCGGTCGAGAAGGAAGGCGCAAAGGTGACGGTCGACGGAGACGTCGTCTTGATCGGAGGCAAGGGCCACGCTGATCTCGTCGCGTTCACGTTCATCGACAACACGACCGCACTCGTCGTCATGGGTCCGGATGCCGCGACGAAGGAAAATGTCGAGCGCATCGCCGCCGGTAACGGTGGCGTACAGAACTCGACCAAGTTTTCCGAGGCGCTACAGGTCGTCAACACGGACGATTCTCTGTGGGTCATGATCGCCGATACGTCGCAGATCGTCACAGCCGTCAACGCCGAGCATGTTTCGACCAAGCTCGGCACGATGTACATGTCGCTGAACGTGACCGATTCGCTCGCGCTCGATGCCGGTGTTCGGCTCGGCTCACCCGAGGCGGTCGCGAAGCTCGTCGCCGAGATCCAGAAGAAGATGGGCGAGGACGAGCTCGCAAAGCTGGTCCTCCGCTACTTCGATCAGCTCGACGTCATGGCCGACGGCACGGATCTGATCATCAGCATGTCGGTCGGCGGCAGCCAGCTCACGCCGCTACTGTCGTCGCTGATGCTGAGTGGTCAGTTCGAGATCGAGGACGAGTAGCGCTCGCGGCCGCCGGCCGTGGTCTAATGGCGCGTGGTCGAGTTTCGTGCGTTGGTCGACGAGAAGCTGCGGACAGCCCGAGGTGACTGGCGATTGTTTCAAAGCCAGGTCCCGCGGCACGAGCTCGATCGCGAGACCTACGAGACGGGCGTCCTCGCGCACTTCGAGGTCACGCAGAAGTGGCTCGAGCGACGCGACCTCGTCGAGGCGTCGCCGCATGGCCAGCAGGTGCTCGCCGCGCTCGCGTCGTACCGCGCGGGATACATCGATGCCTCGAGGTGGCGGGCGTACCTGGACGCGCACACCGCAGATGCATGGCTCGCGATCGCCGAACGCGCCGACGCGTTGGAGGCGAGCGCAGCCGCGGCGGCGGCGACGTGGCTCGACCCGACGGCCAAGCCGCGCGCGATCGCGATCCGCGCAAGGCACGGGGGCCTCGTCACCGACGAACCGATCTCGAAGCGCCCGACACACTGGGATGCTTGGAGCTGGGGAAAGCGGCGCGGCGGGCAGCACATCCCGTCGCTGATCGCGCACGACCACAGCGAGAGCTTCAGGATCCGGACGCGGATCTATCGCTCGCTCGGCCAGGTTCCTCACCAGGCCTCCGCCGCGACGCTGCGAGAGGCGCTCGACGATCCCCATCCGTTCGCGCGTGCGCAGGCAGTGCGTTCGCTCGGCTGGCTGTGTGATCCGCTCGCGGTCGAGCGTCTCCAGCCGCTTGCCGATGGCGGTGACGGCGACGTACGCCGGACCGCGAAGCGCGCGATCCAGCGCATCGTCGGGTACTGGACGCTATTCGGCGAGTGGCAAGAGACGCTGTGGAACGTCCAGCGGCGCGCTCGCGCGATCGAGCAGCTCGCCGACCTCGGACTGCGTTCGTTCGCGTACGAGCTGATCGCGGCGATGCCGACCGAGGTCGCTGGACCGCTCCAGAGCAAGCTGGCGCGCTACTCCCTGCACGCGAAACACCCGCGCCACTACGGCTCCTACTACGCCGAAGATGCGAAGGCGGCGGCCGAGATCGCGGCGACCGATCCGCGCGTGCCCGGACCGTCGATGCTGCGGATGTTCGCGATCACCGCGCAGCGCGCGATCGATCAGCTGCCCTACGCCGAGCGGCTGGTTCGCGCGCGTGAGCCGATCGGCTGGAACGCTCGCCGTGTATTTCGTGCATTCGATACCGGCACGCCGGCGCAGCGCTGTGGCGAGGTGCTGTCCGACGACCGCCACTGATCTCGTCGGAAATCGGGTCGGGTGGGCGCGGAGACACACCCAGGAACGCTGTGGTTGCACGAATTCTTGCAACCGCAATCGCGAAACCGTTTCCACCTGTCGTGCGTTGGAACAGCATGCGCTTCTTCCGATACGTCGTCGTCCTCGTCCTCGCGATGGGCTCGGCGGCTATCACCAACGCCAGCCGCGTCTACTTCGATGCCGACGAGTACGCGCCGTTCGTGATGGAGAAGCTCGACCTGCCGCTCCCGAACGAGGACCGCTACATCCTGCTGCTGCAGCTCCATGTCATCGCCGCGGCGTTCGCATTGCCGGCGTGTCTCTTGCTGCTGTCCCGCACCCTCATGAAGCGTGCTCCCAGCGTTCACCGCTGGCTCGGCCGCCTGACCGGCGCGGTCGCCGTGCTCGCGCTCGCACCGTCTGGCTTCTATCTCTCGCTCTACGCGAAGGGTGGCCTCCTCGGCACGCTCGGCTTCATGCTGTCCGGCGCGATCGTCGTCGTCGCGATGGTGCAGGCCGTGCGGGCTGCGCGCGCCGGGAAGTACGCCGCCCATCGCAGGTTCGTGCTCCACGTCCTCGCGCAGATGGCGGTCGCGGTCGTATCGCGCGCGATGCTGTTTGCCGCCGATGCCGCGGGCTTCGATCACGACACCGCGTATCTCGTGAGCCTGTGGCTACCCGTTCTTGGCTGTGCCGCTCTTGTCGAGTGGCTCGCCGGTCCTCGTCACGTGTCCTGGAGGAATCATGCGTCACTATCTTCTCGCCGCCGTCACCATCGTCCTCACGTCGAGCCTGGCTTCGGCCGGATCTGATCCCCCGACCAGCGCGGCCGGGCTCGTCAATCAGCGACTCATCCAGCCGCTCGCGGCCAAGGAGCGCGATCAGGGCAAGTTCTCGCGTGCTCGCCCGGCGCCGTCCGAGCGACGCGTGCGCATGCTCGACGAGAAACCGCAGCAGGACAGCGCGGGTGAGGCGTTCGTGACCTTCGCGGTCGATATCCGCCAGGGCTGGGGTGACGAGGAGGAAGCGAACTGGACGAAGGCGGCGATCACCGGCTGCGTGTATCCGGATCGCGGCGAGGTCTTCATCAAGCGCGGCAAGGCGTTCCATCCGGCGGCCGCCGCGGTCGGCAAGAAGACCAAGGCTGCGCCGGAGCGCACCTGCCACGCCGCTGCGCAGGTGAGCGCGCGCTGACGAACGCTGCGACGCCGGAGCGCAGCTGCCACGCGGCCGCACAGGTGCGTGCGCGCTGACGAACCCTGCGCCGACGCGATTGCTCCGTCGCTGATCAAGTCGAGACGCGGCGGTCTGACGCCGGTGGCGTAAGCGCTCGCGCCATCGGACGTTGTGTTCGCATGTCGCGCTGGATGGCAACGTGCCTGTTCTTGTGTGCGTGCCCTGGACGCGACTGGTACGTCACCACGCCGAAGCAGATCGTGTCGCTTCCGACCGATGCATTCTTCGCGTTCCCGATGAGAGCGCATGCCGGCGGTCGCCTGCCGGCATCCGTTCCCGCGTTCCAGGCTCGCTGCACCGACGCCACGATTTGCGAGACGCGGGTCCTGCTGCCGGAACCCGAACGCCCGTTCGGCGAGGTCCACGTGATCGGCAAGCAGCCCGGCTCGACGATTGTTGTCATCGATTTCGAGTACCCGTTCTACGGCGACCACGAACGCCGGACGATCCCGGTGACGGTGACGCCGGTGCCGAGTCGAACGGCCATCTCTCTTGGCTCGCCACCGCCCGACAAAGGCGATCTGATCCACTCGGTGGCCGGTGTCGACGTCGGCCGCTGCACGCTGGACCACGGAGCGTGGGCATCGTCCGTCACGGGCAGCGAGCGCAGCGATGTCCGGGTCTACGTGTGCTCGTCGTACGTGACCGTCGAGGACCGGAGGCGGTTTCGCAGCTGCGCCGAGGACGCACTCTGTTCGCGCGACGAATCGTACTTGTTGTGCGCGCAGGTGCGAGCCGGCGCTGTTGCTGGCACTGCCGTGCTGAAGCACGAGGAACGGCAATGGTCGGTGAAGGCGGCCGAGGGCTCGCTCGACCCCAGCGTATGTATGCCGAGGTGATCGCTGGAATACGGGCATGCAACACGCGCATCCCGGCCCTTGTCGGAACATCGTGTTCACATGGACCATCGGATGCGAATCCCGATGAGCTCGCGTATGACCTTGGCGGCTGCGGTCATTGCGGCCTCGTGCGGCGCTTCGACGAAGCGACTGCCGAACGCGCGTCCCACACCGGTGGAGCGGTTCGTCGATATCCTGGAGCACGGCAAGTCGCTCTACGGACTCGGTGCCGGCTGCGAGGAGTGGCGCGCCGACCCCGGCGATCACGAGCTCGACCTCACCGGCGTTGACGAGGGCGATGCCGACGCCGCCGAAGATGTCGACGAGAACGAAGGCGAGGAACGCGATCAGGCGAGCGGTGCGCGAGGTCAGCTCGATGCAAGCGTCACCGGCGATGAAGGCACCCAGCCGGACGTTGCGCGAGGTCAGCTCGATGAAAGCGCCACCGACGATGAAGGCAGCCAGCCGGACGTTGCACGAGGTGAGCTCGGTACCGCTGGCGATGACGTCACCCGAGCGAGGGTTGTCCAAGGTCGCCTGAGTGCCGCCTCCGCTGATGCCGCAGGTCGCATGTACGGATTCTCGTACGCGCTGACGCGAGACGAGGATCTCGTCCGTCTGAGAATTACAGGACGAGGAAGCTGGAGCCCGGCACCGGGCGTGACCATGCCCGATCCCGACAAGCCAGGTTGGGGGACCATCGGGTCCGCGACGTATTGCGTGTACGAAGTCGAGGTTCGCACCGAGCCCGGTGTCGATGAGGCAGTCCTCGTCGGTAACGAGTCGTGGTTCCTGTCGCGTGATGCCTGCGTCCGATCTCGCGGCATGTCTTCAGGTTCGCGAGGTTGTCCCCGTCCGAAGGCCAACGCCGGCTCTGCCGCGCGCTGATCGCACGTGCGTCTCGCTCAGCAGCACGACGGCGGCCGTATTCGCTTATCGTCTGCAACAGGATGACCCGCAGCTGGCACGAGTGGATGCGTCGAATAGCTCTCATCGTGCTCGTGGTCGCATGCGGCTCGAAGGAGTCACGCCCGCGCAAGGAACCCGACAAGACATCGAGCGAAGTGCGTCCGAGCCCAGGCGACGCGTCGCTGCAAGAGGTGAGCGTCACCGGGGCCGACCCGATGACATTCTGCGACAGCGCAAAGCGGGTTCTCCGTCGCGCGATCGAGTGCATGCCATCGCGCGTCGACGAGACCGAGAGCGCGTTGTCGAACCTCGAATCGCTGATCAGCGAGTTGACGGCGGATGCGCCGCAGAGCGCACGCGAACGCACCGCGGCACTCTGTGCGCTGAACGTGATCGCGTTCGATCTCGAGATGCGCGCGCGGACCGATCTGAAGTGCCCGGCAGCTCTCTCCGTCGACGAGCGCGCTCGCAACCGGGCGTACCTCGTCGCCTACTACGGCCACCGCATGAAGCCGCGGCCTTCCGGCGATTCGAAGCTCGATCAGCAGCTGTCGGCGCTCGCAGCCGCACGTGACGTCATGTGCAGTTGTGCCGATCTCGCGTGCGTTCAGCAGGCGCAGAAGACGGTCGACACCGCGGTGACGCCGATCCCGCGCGAGATGAAGACGGCGATGGAGGACGCAGCGTCCCTCGTCGACGATGTCTCGCGCTGCGCGGACCGCATCGAGGCGGGCCTCCACGAGTTGCCATTGTGATGACAGCCGACGGCGCTAGCTCCGAGCGTCGAGCTCACCGGCCTCGTCGAGGGCCTGCAGCAGCAGATGGAAGTACAGGAACCCCGGATATGGCTCCCAGCGGCGCGCGAGCTGACGTACGCGAGCGTAGTCGAGCGGCGTGCGCAGCTTCATCCAGCGCGCGAGGTTCGTGCGCGCGCCGACGTCGTCGCCGGGAAACATCGTCAACCGGCCGAGCCCACGGAGCAGCACGTACTCCGCGGTCCACCGGCCGATGCCGCGCAGTGAGACGAGCCGTTCGACGACCGCGTCGTTGTCCAGGTCGGCGAGCGCTTCGAGATCGAAGCCGTCCTCGACCGCATGTGAGACCTCGAGTAGCGCACGCGCCTTGTTGTGATTGAAGCCGAGTGTGCGCAGCTGGGCGGGACGGAGCGCTGTGATGTCGCTCGGTCGAGGAAATGCGTGTGCGCCGGTCGGCGACGGAAGCCCGCACAGACGAGACAAGCGGCCGAGCAGGAGGATGCCGACGGTCAGGCTCAGCTGCTGACACGCGATGCCGTTCACGACGGCCTCGAACACGCTGGGAAAGCGCGGCGGCTTCAGGCCGCGGAACCGACCCGCGAGCGATTCGAGGTGACGATCGCGATGCGCGAGGCGATAGAAGCCCGCCAGATCGATCTGCAGTCCGAGCACGCGGCGCAGGATCGAGGTGACCGCCTTGCGAGAGGACCGAGCTGTCTCGCCTCGCACGATGACGCGAAGCACGGGAGCGCTGCCCTGGGTGACCGAGACGTCGAGCGCACGCCCGTCGACCACGAACGCTCGCTCGTAGGCGTGGCCGTCCCAGCGATCGATCTCGTTGTTCGCACGCCGCTGCAGTGCCCACGCGGTCAGATCCAGCCGAAACGGCACGACCGGGCGCAGCGTGAATGACAGCTCCGGATCTCGACGAGGCCGAACGGATCCGCCATACCTGCGCGTCATGAAGAGATTCCTCGTCCTCTACAAAGCATCGCAGTCGAGCCTCGAGCAAATGATGACCGCGTCGCACGAACAGCAGATGGCCGGCATCGATGCATGGATGGCCTGGAGCAATCAAGCAGCGGGTTCGTTCGTCGATCTGGGGTCGCCGGTGGGAGACGCGGTGCGGGTGTCGAAAGGCGGCGCGACCGCCGCGAGCGCGAGCGATCTGGCCGGGTACTCGATCATGCAGGCCGAATCCAAGGAAGCGCTCGCTGCGACCATGAAGGAGCACCCGCACTTCATGATGCCCGATGGCTGGATCGAGATCGTCGAGATCACGCCGATTCCCGGCATGTGATCGCGGGAGCGAGGCCGCTCAGCGAGCGGCGGCGAGGTGTTCGCTGAGTCCGCGCAGGCCGGCGATCTGATAGCTCCAGAACGTCTCGATGGCTTCGCGAAGATCGGCGGGCTTGTCGTGCGCCGCGAGGATGCTCGCGAGGATCCGGCGCGTGTTGTCGAACACGGCGTTCAGAACAAAGCGAGCGCGCGCGGTGATCGCGATGCCATCGTGGGCAACGCGCAGCTCGGCGAGCGAGTGCTTCACGAGCAGCTCGACGAACCGCTCGCCGTAGTGCGCGTGCGGTGTGCCGGCGGCTCGGTCGAGCAGGACCACGACGGCGAGCCTGTGCTCGAGCCAGAACGTCAGCATCTCGCCGCCGGCATCGTCGGCAGACGCACCGCGAAGCGCGTTGCGCGCGAGTGCGCTGACCCGGCGCTCGAGCAGCGATTCGAACCGCTTCGTCAGCTCGGGCGTGATGATCGCGGCGAACAGCTCGTCCTTGCTCTCGTAGTAGCGATAGATGCTCGCGGCACCGACGCCTGCGGCGGTCGCGATGCTTGCCATCGTCGCCGCTTCGAAGCCGTCGCGTGCGAAGACCTCGAGCGCACCGTCGAGGATGCGCGTGCGTACCTCATCTTTGAGGACCTGCGGCATGACCGTCAGCTCATCAACATCGGTGCGGAGATCGCGGGCCAGCGATCGGCCCACGGGCGTGCGCCCTCGAGCTCGTACGCGAGTGCGAGCAGGATCGCGTCGTCGCCCGGCTTGGCGGCAAAGTGCGCGCCGATCGGCAGGCCGTCGCGGCTCGTGTGCAGCGGCACGGACATCGCGGGCGCACCTGCGATGTTCTGGATCGGCGTGTAGCCGACGGTCTCGGCGGTGCGGCGGATCAGCTCGTCGGCAGGAACGAGCGGCGAGAGGTGGCCGATGCGCCACGTCTGCGTCGCGAGCACCGGCGTGAGGATCACGTCGTAGCCACTGACGGCCTCGAGATATGCGCGTGCGGCCTTCGCGAGCTCGTCGCGTGCCGCAGCGAGCCCGGCGGGGCCTCGCTCCATCGCGCGTCGGGCGAGTGCCCACGAGAATGGCTCGAGCTCGTCGTCGCGCACGAGCTTTCCGCGCATGCCACCCGCCATCTCGACGAGGCCGGCGACGGCAGCGCCCGCGACGAGGAAGAACGCATCACCGAGCGGCTCGGCGTCGAAGACGGGAGGCTTCGCTTCCTCCACCTGATGGCCGAGCTCGGTCACGAGCGCGACCGCTGCGTCGTGCGCGCGCTTGACCTCGGGTTCCGGCTCGCGTCCGTCGAACGTCTGGGTCCACGTGCCGATCCGGAGCCTGCGCTTGTCGGGCCCCGCGACGAAGCCCATCCGGTAGGCGCTGACCTCGTCCTCGGCGAGCGCGAGGAACCGCGCCGTGTCGCGCACCGATCGGCTCACGCAACCATCGCTCGTCATGTCGCCGAAGTCCGACTGACCGACGAGCGCGGTCACCGTGCGGCCACGCGACGGCTTGAACCCGAACACGCCGTTCGCGCATGCAGGAATGCGGATCGATCCGCCGCCGTCGTTCGCGTGCGCGAGCGGCACGAGCCCGGCCGCGACCGCCGCCGCGGAGCCACCCGACGAGCCGGTTGCCGAGCGCGACAGGTCCCACGGGTTGTGCGTGATGCCCTCGGCAAGCGTCTCCGTCGAACCGAGCAGGCCCATCTCGCTCATCGCGCTCTTGCCGATCACGACCAGGCCAGCGGCATCGACGCGCGCACCGAACGGAGTCGGCGGCGCGGCTGTGTTGCGACGCATGAGCCGCGTGCCGAGCGCCCAGCGCAGGCCCGGGTACGGCGTCGTGTCCTTGAGCAGAAACGGCACGCCGTGAAACGGACCCTTGGCCGGACGCCTGGCGCGCGCACGCTCGAAGTCGACGGTGGCCATCGTGTGAAGCAGCGGCTCGAGCCGGTTCACGCGATCTTCAGCTGCGTCGAGCAGCTCGGCGGCCGTCAGCTCGCCTCGAGCGACGAGCTCGGCCTGTGCGGTCGCGTCGAGCCGGGCAATGTCACGCTGGTTCATACGCGAATTTATGATTCGCGATTGGTCCGGCGTCAAGCCCGAACGGCCTAACGCCCGATCCGGATCGACCAACCGCCCGGCACGAGCACGAGCCGACCTCGCCGGGGAGACCACGTCGGTGCGATCCAGCGCGCGTTCACTTGCGGCGGGATCCGCCACGCGCCTTCGATCCAGATGTACGCGCTGCCGTTCCAGGCCCAGTAGCCGGGCGTCCAGACGAGGTTCACCGACACCGCCGGCGTACTCGGCGGCGTTTCGACCTTCAGCGGCGGCGGCGCGACCGGCGCCTCGACGGTCTGCTCCGCGACGATGTCCGACTCGGGTACGCGCCAGAACCCGGCGCTCCAGATCCACTCGCCGTCGAGCTTCCAGAACCCGGGAATCCACTCGGCGTGCGTGCTCGGCGACGGTGGCTTGATCTCCGCACGCGGTGGCGGCGGTGCATCTGGAGCGCGCGCCGCCGTGTCTCTGTACGTCGCTCGCCCTGCCTTGACCTCGCCCGCGAGCGTCGCGTTCCACATCTTGATCCAGCGCTCGTCACCATCGCGATACGCGGTCCACGTCTCGAGCGTCATGTCGGCGTGTGCGGCACGCTGGACCACGACGAACACCGCACCGTCGAGATCGAGAGGCTCGGTCGACCAGATGTCGACGACGAGCGGCATGCCCGGATCCCACGGCACGCCGTCGCTCGTGCTCTCCATGTAGTAACTGACGATGCCGGTCAGGTACGTGCCCTCGGGACAATTCTCAGCGACCTCACCGGCCACCGGTTGCAGCGCGAGCGGTGCCGAGCTCGCATCGAGCGGCCGAGCAAGACCGCCATGGATCGGCGCCGACGGCGGACCCGCGCTCGGCCCGCCGGCAGCAGCGTGTTGCGCGTTCTCGAGGTCTGTCGGCTTGCAGCGATCGCTGTTGTTGCGCGAGCCGAAGTGCTCCGGCGCATGCTTGTCAGTTCCGAGCGTGAGCTGGTAGTCGCCCTGGAGGCTGCGCGGCGCACAGATGTTCACGGCGATCTGTTCGCCAAAGCGCGCTCCGAGGGCCGCGGCCTCGATGCGATAGGGCCCCTGACCACATGTCGTTGCCGCCGTGTACCCGCGTACGCTGCGCACATCGTACGGAGGCGGCGGCCTCATCGCCTCGACGCGATCGAGCGCGCTGCTGCGCTTCGACGAACCACCGCAACCGACAGCAACCACGATCGCGGCGACGCCCCATCTCATCATCGCCCGACACGACTGCAAGAGTCGGGACCTGCGCGTCGCGCCCGGGACTTTGCGAACTTGGCGCATGAATCCGTGAAGTGCAGTTTACGCCCGTGCTCGAGGGCCTGAGGCAAGGCGTCCAGGACGCGCGTGCTACGCTGCGCGCCCTGAAGCATCGCCCGGCAGCGACCATCGCGATTGTCACGTTCGTGGTGCTGGTCCTCGAGCTCACGTCCACCCGGCTCTACGCGTACATCGGCAGCACGCACGCGACATCGACCGCACTGTCGATCGCGCTCCTGGGGCTCGGCGCGGGCGCGTTCATCCGCTTGCGCTTCCCACGCCGGGCAGAGCCGCGCCTCGCAGGTCCCGGACTCGCCGCGGCCCTGCTCTGTCTCGCGGTGGCCGCGATCGCCGGGGCGTCCTTGTCGGCGCTCGTCGCGCTGTCGCTGGTCCCGTTCGCTCTCGCAGGCATTCTGATCTCCGACGCGTATGCCTCGCGCGGCAGCACCGCCGCACGCGCGACGTACGCCGTCGATCTCTTCGCCGCGGCGAGCGGCTGCCTGGTCGCGCCTCGTGTACTCGGTCCGCTCGCCCCGACCGAGATCATGCTCGTGCTCGGCCTGATCTGTTGCGGGTTGGCGGTGATGCTCGTCGCGCGTCGCTCGACGCTCGCGCTGATCGCCGTCGCGCACGTGAGCTTGCTGGTTGCGGGCCGACTGGGATACCTGCCCGACGGACCACTCGACGTTCTTCTCCGGTCCGATCCTCATTCCGAGAAGGCGATCGTCGAGGCGGGCACGTCGTCGCGCGATGTCCTCGACTCCGCGTGGAGCCCGCTCGGCCGTCTCGACGTGCATCGAGTGCCGGGTGACCCCGACCGACTCGGCGTCTTCACCGACGGCATGAGCCCCACCTACATGGTGCAGGAAGCACGCGCGCGCGCAGGCTCGTTCGAGAGCACGTGGGGCCTTCTCATGTCGCTTCCCTATCGCGCGCTTCATCCCGAGCGCGTGCTCGTCCTCGGCGCCGGTGCTGGCGCGAGTGTATGGCTCGCGAAGAAGTACGGCGCGTCCCGCATCGACGCCGTCGAGGTGAATCCCGCGATGCCCGACATTCTGGCGCGCTGGAAGCACTTCGCCGGCGACGTCTATCACCAGCCGGGCGTTCGCCTGTTCACCGAGGACGCTCGCCGCCACCTCGCCGACACCGCCGAGCGCTACGACCTCATCGAGCTCGCGCTGGCACTGACCGGAAACGTCCACGCGGAGCAGCCGTCGGGGATGGAGGCCAACCTGTACACGATCGAGGCGGTTCGCCTCTATCTGTCCCGGCTGACGCCGACGGGATCTCTCGTGCTCATCCACAGCGATCCGGGAAACGCGTACCGGCAGCTGCTCACCGTGATCGC